>DKBD01000187.1:0-2430 GCA_002451055.1 Nitrospira sp. UBA6909
TGGCCGGATGCCGACGGTCGAGAATGGCCATATACCATCCGTTTGGGGAAAGCGAAATGCCAATCTCACCGTAAAACAGTTAGGTCGGGTTTTGAATTGTGTGCTGTGAGAGCCTGTTTGAGTCTCGATAGGACCGAATTTGTGATATGCAGGGGAGAACGGGGTGAAGAAAAACGATCGTGTCGGTTACTTGAAGAGCGCGGCGAGCGGAAGGTTCAGCATTGAGCGCGAATCATAGGGGGGCTTGCTCTGTGCATTTTCGTGAGGCAGAGTGCTCGACATGGCGAGGCCGCTCTGGATTGAATTGCCAGGATCCCGGGACGACGTTACTGCAAGGCAATGATCGTTGGAGAGCGTTCTATCAGAGAAGGGGCTGGGTGAGCCGGCAAGAGCGATCCGGAAGAAATCTTGAAAGCAGATGGGACTTGCCCGTAGACTGACAACTTGTCGAATGCGCTGGCCCTGATGCGCCGGAACAGTTTCTATCGGAGGGGCTTATGGAAGACCAATATCTGAGTCGTGATCCGGACATTATGAGCGGTGCCTTGTGCTTCAGGGGAACCCGTGTGCCGGTTCAATCACTGTTTGATTACCTGGAAGGGAGTTCGTCGTTGGAGGATTTTCTAGAGGACTTCCCCTCCGTTTCCCGTGAAGCGGCCATCGCTGTGCTTGAAGTGGCCAAGGAGCGTCTCTTCGCTCATGCGCCTGCTGCTTGACGAATCGGTGCCGCGTCGTCTTCGCCAGGCTCTGCCCGCCCATACGGTAAAGACCGTGGTGGAAATGGGGTGGGGTGGAATGAAGAACGGTGCGCTGTTGGCACGAGCTGCTCAGGAGTTCGAGGCCTTCATCACGGTCGATCAGAACCTTGCGTACCAACAGAATCATGCAACTCTTCCTCTTGCAGTGATCGTGCTTCTTGCATCTTCCAATAAGCTGCAAGCTCTTCTTCCCCTCATTCCTCGTTTGGAGGCGGCACTTACATCGCTGCAGCCAAGATCACTTGTTCAGATAAAGGCCTAACCCAACTTCCGCAGTTCGGTCACCATGGAGTCTTTTTTTGCCCTCTGGGTTCGATCGGTGACCCAGGTCTCGTTCGGGCGCGTGGCGACAAACGTTTGGGCCAAGACATTCTCCGCCACCGGCAGCGCGTGCTTCGAATCCGTCGTGGTCGTGAATCGGCGCATCTGCTTGCAACGGAGGTTCAGTTTCTTGCGGAGCCGCTTGATGCGCCCAATCCCGGCGGGGAAGCCGTCTGCACGCAATTCCGCCTGGAGGCGCTCCGGGCCATACCTGTGCCGGGTGCGCACATGGGCAGCTTGGATCGCCACTTCTAGCCGCACATTCTCCTGGGCGCGTTTCGACGGCCGCCGATGTTGCCAGGCATAGTAGCCGCTTCGAGAGACCTCCAGGACTCGACACAACAGACTCAGCGGATACTGGGGACGCAGCGTCCTCATGAGCGCGTACCGGGCAGCTGCGCCTTCGCAAAGTACGCGGTGGCTTTTTTTAAGATGTCGCGCTCCATCCGTGCCTCGGCCAGCTCGTGTTTTAGGCAAGACAGCTCCGCTTCCAGCTCCGTCACCGGTCGGCGATTCTCCCCGAGCGTGGCCAGCTGGCCTCGCCGGGCTCGCCCCACCCAGTTCTTGAGTGTTTTACTCGGCATGGTCAGCCGCCTGGCTGCCTCCGGAATTGTCAACTTCTGCGCCAGGATCAGCTGCACAGCTTGCTCCCGAAACTCCTTCGTATACTGCTGTTGTGGGACCCGTTCCATCTCGCACCTCCAGACCTCTGATTGTAGGTTGAAGGCGTCCACTTTTTCGAGCTTACCTCAAGGTTCGAAGAACAACCTTGATTTCCGACTAAAGCAGGCGAGTTGCAGACGAAGGGAGTGTGGAAGCGGTCAGGTCTCGGTTCTCATCACTCGTCATTTGCTGTCTTCTTAATCAGATGGAAGCGGGCAAGTTCCGTTGGATCTGCTGAATCGGCAGCCTCGCTATCGCTGGATTGTTGGCGTGCCGGCGGTTCCTGGCGGGGCATTCCCGGTTGGTCGAAAATCAGTCTCGCGCCCGGTTTGAAGGTGAGGTAGAACCACATCCATTCTGAAATCACCCGAACCCGATTCCGGAATCCAATCAGGAAGAAGATATGCGCGAAGCACCAGATCAACCAGGCCAGGAGGCCCGACATGTGGAGGGGGCCGAACTGGGCCACGGCTTGCGCGCGGCCGATCGTGGCCAGGATGCCGCGGTTCTTGTAGGCAAAGGGTCGACGTTGTTCGTGGGCCGGCGCCTGATCGATGAGGGCCGCGACATAACGCCCCTGCTGCATGGCGACGGGCGCCAAACCTGGTAGTGGTGTCCCGTTGTTGTCCATACAATGCGCCGCGTCGCCGATGACGAAGATCCAGGGGTCGTCCGGAACGGTGAGATC
>DKBD01000187.1:2486-15062 GCA_002451055.1 Nitrospira sp. UBA6909
AGGCGAGGGCCGCCCTCTACCAGAAGGATGGACAGGTCATGAAGTTGCAACGAGGGAAAATCGGGTCCCATGGCCTTTCGCCCGATTTCTGAAAGCGCGCCGGCCAGCTCCACCCCCGTCGGACCTCCCCCCACGATCACGAAGGTGAGGCGATCATGGGTGCCGGTGGCGGCTCTCCGGCGCTCCGCCTCCTCAAACGCCCGGAGCAGTTTCTCGCGCAGCCGAACGGCGTCGGCCATGGTCTTGAGGCCCGGCGCAAAGGCTTCCCATTCCTCGTGGCCGAAATAGGCATGGCGTGATCCCGGCGCGACGATGAGGGCGTCGAACGCGATCGGCGAGCTGTCCCGCAAGCGCACCGTTCGGGCAGCCCGATCGATCGACACCACTTCGTCCATCACGACTCGGACATTCGGCCGCGAGCGAAAGAGGGTGCGCAACGGCCAGGCGATATCGCCCGGAGGTAACGCAGCGACGGCTACCTGGTAGAGCAGCGGTTGGAAGAGGTGGTGGTTGGTGCGGTCGATAAGAATGACCTCGGCATGGCGCAGGTAGCGCGCGACCGTCAGGCCTCCGAATCCACCGCCGATAATGACGACACGTTTGCGGGACATGTTATGTGCAGACAGGTAGCCTACGTGTCGGAGGGAAACCTGTCAACACATGCGGCAAGATTGGCCAGCACCGCACGCATGAATGCTTCTGGGTCACAGGCGATCGTATCTCTCTGGGCAGAAGAGCTGACTACTGACGACGCTCTCCGGTGATGGTCGGCACGACGATCACGCCACCGTTTTTCGTGTCAACCGAGGCCGTATCCCCGTCCCGTAGCTCGCCCTTGACCAGCAACCGCGCGATCGGTGTTTCCACCTCCTGCTGGATGAGCCGCTTGAGGGGCCTTGCCCCATAGACCGGGTCGTAGCCTCGTTCGCCCAGCTGTTGGAGGGCTTGCGGGGTCAGTGTCAGCGTGATCCGCCGTTCCTCGAGCCTCCGGCGGAGTCGCTCCAACTGAATCTCCACGATTTTGACAAGGTGTTCTGTCCCCAGCGGGTGGAAGACCACCGCTTCATCGACCCGGTTCAAAAACTCCGGCCGGAAATGGTGCCGAAGCTCACCCATCACGACCGACCGGACTTGCTCATAGGAGGCGCCGCCGCGCTGCGCCTCGAGGATGTGGGGGCTGCCGATGTTGGACGTCATGATCAGCACGGTATTCTTGAAGTCCACCGTGCGGCCTTGGGAGTCGGTGAGCCGGCCGTCGTCCAGCACTTGCAGCAGGACGTTGAACACGTCATGGTGCGCTTTTTCGATTTCATCGAACAGGATGACCGAAAAGGGCCGGCGGCGGACCGCCTCGGTCAGTTGTCCGCCTTCTTCGTAGCCGACGTAGCCGGGAGGGGCGCCGATGAGGCGGGCCACCGTATGTTTTTCCATGTATTCGGACATGTCGATTCTGACGAGATTACTCTCGTCATCGAACAGAATCGAAGCCAAGGCGCGCGCCAGTTCCGTTTTTCCCACGCCGGTGGGGCCAAGAAAAAGGAACGAGCCGATCGGACGGTTCGGATCTTTGATGCCGGAGCGCGCGCGGAGCACGGCATCCGCGACGGCACGGACGCCTTCCTCCTGGCCCACCACGCGTTGGTGCAGGAGTTCCTCCAGCTTCAGCAGCTTTTCGATTTCACCCTCGAGCAGGCGGGAGACGGGGATGCCGGTCCAGCGGCTCACCACCGCCGCGATCTCATCTTCATCCACCTCTTCTTTCAGCAGCCTGGCTTCGTCCTGCTTTTTCCCCAACTGCTGCTGCTCGATTTCGAGTTCTCGTTCCAAACGAGGCAGTTCTCCGTACCGAAGTGCGGCCACGCGATTGAGATCGTAGGCCCGTTCCGCTTGCTCAATGCTTCGCTTCACGTCTTCCATCGCCTCGCGGGTCTTCCGCAGGCTGGCGACGGAGGCTTTTTCCGATTCCCACTTAGTTTTCAATGCATCCAGGTCGCGCTGTTTCTCGCTCAGTTCCGATTCGAGCGTTGCCAACCGGGCGGCGCTCGCCGGATCCTTTTCTTTCCGCAGGGCTTCCCGTTCAATTTCCAATTGGAGCACCTTGCGCGACACCTCGTCCAATTCAGCCGGAAGGCTGTCGATCTCGGTCCGCAGGCGCGCCGCGGATTCATCGACCAAGTCGATGGCCTTGTCCGGTAGGAACCGGTCCGAGATGTACCGATGCGACAACTTCGCGGCCGCCACTAAGGCGCTGTCCTTGATCCGCACGCCGTGGTGCACTTCATACCGTTCTTTGAGGCCGCGCAAGATGGAAATGGTGTTTTCAACGGATGGTTGATCGACGAAGACCGTCTGGAAGCGGCGTTCCAGTGCCGCGTCCTTTTCGATATGTTTCCGGTACTCATCAAGCGTGGTCGCCCCGATCAGGTGCAGTTCTCCCCGTGCCAGCAGCGGCTTCAAGAGATTCGCCGCGTCCATGGCACCTTCAGCGGCCCCGGCGCCGACGACCGTATGCAATTCATCGATGAAGAGGAGAATTTGCCCTTGGGATGATTGGATTTCTTTGAGGACCGCTTTCAGGCGTTCTTCGAATTCGCCGCGAAACTTGGCGCCGGCGACGAGCGAGCCCATGTCCAACGCGAAGAGTTTCTTGTGCTTCAGGCCTTCGGGGACGTCGCCTTTCACGATGCGGATCGCCAGCCCTTCGACGATCGCCGTCTTCCCCACACCCGGTTCGCCGATCAGGACCGGATTGTTTTTCGTGCGCCGGGACAAAATCTGAATCACGCGCCTGATTTCGTCGTCCCGTCCGATGACCGGATCGAGCTTGCCCTTTCCGGCCAACTGTGTCAGGTCGCGCCCGTATTTCTCCAGGGATTGGTAGGTGCTTTCCGGGTCTTGCGTCGTGACCCGTTGGTTGCCGCGCACGTCCTGCAGTCCGGCAAGGAGCCGGTCTCTGGTCAGCCCGAGTTTTTTGAACAGGCCTCCTTCCTGGGCCATGGCCAGCAGCACATGCTCGACGCTGAGGTAGTCATCTTTAAACGATTTCTGTTCGTCCTCTGCTCGAGTGAGGACCTGTCCGAGACGGGAGGTCAGGTGAACTTGTCCCGGCGTCGCTCCGGTCCCCTGCACTTGCGGCACCTTTGCCAGGGCCTGCTCAGCGCCCTGTCGAACGGCCGACAATGCAACACCGGCTCGTTCGAGCAGGACGGGGGTCATCCCCCGTTCCTGGTCGACGAGTGCCAGGAGCAGATGCTCCACATCGATGCCTTGATGGCCTCGACGCTGGGCATGTGCCGACGCCGTTTGTAATGCTTCCTGCAATTTCACCGTCATGCTATTAATGTCCATCGTTGGTCACCGTGTGATGTGGAAAATGTGTCTCTTCATCATGGATCCAGTGATAATCATCGGGTTCCGCAAGTCAACCCACACAGGCCTCCCGATGAACGGGCTCGCATACCGCTTGACCTCTGCGGCAATCCCGACTAGGGTACGTACCAGCGATGGTCGAATTACTCTCATCCACCTTTCGGTTATATGGACAGGCCTTGCGGGCGACTTGGAGATCGCTCACGCGAAGCTGGATGGCCGTCGCAGCGCTGATCGGGTTTGCGTTGCTGTTTGTCGGAGCGGCAAGAATCGCCGCGACTATGGGGATGTTGGGCGGGTTACTGCTCGGTGTCGTCAACGCCCTGCTGGTCGGGGCCACGCTCCGCCTGATCGAACAATCGCTGAGTGCGTCACGAACGATTCAGCCGGCGGATCTGCCGGAGAGTTTCGGACATTATTTCTGGGATGTCATCGGCGTCGGATTTGTGCTCTGGTTGCCGCTGATGGCGCTCGAGATGGGCACGCAAGCGAATCCCTACGGCCAATTTCTTTCCTCTGCGGTCATGCTTCTCTTGTTTATCCTGCTGAATCCGGCGCCGGAAGTCATCTATCAGGTCCGGCACGACTCTCCGCTCGATATCTTCAAGGCCTCGTATGAGTTTGTGGTGGAACATTGGATCGAGTGGTTCCTGCCGTTTGCGCTGTTCATGCTTCCGATCCTTCTCTCTCCCAGCGGACTGAACGCATTTTTCGAGCTATCACGAGGCGTCGGACGCGGCGCGGGCTTGGACTTTCTTCAGCTGCTTCTTCTGCCGTTTACGTTGATGGGAGGGTGGCTGTCCTATGTGGGGCTTGACCCCGACGAGCAATGGATGCTCCTCCTTCTGCTCACCCCGCCGGTTGCCACGGCGATTTTGTTGTTCCGCGGCCATCTCTTTGCCTTATTGCGCGGCACGACACGCAGGCAGCGTTTGTTCGCCCGCCGAATGGAGGGGTAACCACAGGCGGTGGCAACGTGCGCGATGCAGTTGGTAACGGCTGGTTCTTATTGTCCTCCGGATATGCATGGTGTGCCGTCAGCGGCCGACAGAAGATCTGCTTGAGGCTCATACTGAAATAGCGTATGGTTTACCATACACTCGGTTATTTCGAGACGTTCCTCCACGGCCTCTGGAAAGCGTAGCGTTGTGCGACTTTCAATCTTCTGGCGTCTGGTGCTGACGTCTCTCGTAATCATTGGGGTTATGGGGGGAGTCAATCTCTACGCCCTCTATCAGCTCAGGCAGCTGACCGTCATGAGTACGGAGATGGCGTTGTTTCACTATCCGGCGGTCGAGTCGGCGAAACGGCTATTGGGCTCGCTCTACGTGCAACTGAACAGCGAAAAGAAGTATCTGGCCACGAAAGACGGAGCGTTTCTCACGAACTACAATGAAGAGGTGGAAGAGTTTCGGAGAAGCCTTCAGCAACTCCTTGCCCAGGAACGGTCACCGCAAGCGCAAGGTCTGCTCCAAGAGACCAGCCGGCTTCTCCAGGAGCGCTTGGTTCTGTTACAGGGAGAATTCGAGAAGGGGGGCAGCAACGTTCCGACAGCTGTCTCGGAATATGAGACTCGGCGAGATGCCTTGATGGATCGGATGTCATCGTCGATTCAAAGGTATATCGACTTGCACGAGGCGCGTGTGAGCGTCGGTGTGAGTGAATCGCGTGCCAGCGCCGTCCAGGCTGAAGCCGTCACGCAGCAGCTGGTTCTGGTGGCATTGGTCTTCGGATTGGGGCTCGCGGGCGTCGCCAGCTACACGATTCTCCGCCCGCTTCGCCAGCTGCAGGGGCATATCAAGCAAATCGGCCAGGGGAAATTCGGTAAACCGCTTCAGATCATGGCTCCCGCCGAGTTGAAGGACTTGGTCGATACCGTGAACTGGATGGAGGCGAAACTCCAAGAGCTCGACGACATGAAGACAGAGTTTTTGGCCCACGTGTCTCACGAGTTGCGCACGCCCATGGCGTCCATTCAGGAAGGCACCCACTTGTTGCTCGATGAAATCCCAGGGCCCCTCGTGCAGGACCAGCGGACCACGCTACGAATCATGGCTGACAGCTGCAGACGGCTGATTCATCTGATCTCGACCATTCTCGACCTTTCGAAGATGGAAGCCGGGATGATGGAGTATCGGATCATCCCCGTGGATCTCAGGCGTGTCGCCGAGATCTCCATCAATAAAGTCCGTCTTTTGGCTGACTCAAAGCATGTGCAATTGCTGATTGAAAATCCCGGAGAACGGGTGTGGGTGAAAGCGGATGCCGCTCGGATTGAACAGGTGCTTGATAATCTTCTGTCCAATGCTCTGAAGTTCAGTCCGGAAAGCGGCATTGTCAAACTGGTGATGATACCGGATCTACACGCCGACGTCCTCGAAGTGGCGGTGTCCGATATGGGCCCCGGCATTGCCGCCGACGATCTTCCCTATATTTTTGAACGGTTCTATCAAGGGCGTACGAAAGCAAAAAGCGCTTCCGCAGGAAGCGGATTGGGGCTCACGTTGGCCAAGAAAGTCGTCGAAGCTCTGGGGGGCAGAATTTGGATTGAAAGTGAAGTGGGGAAGGGGACGACTGTACGGTTTATCCTGCGGTTGGCGAATCAGGGAAAGGCGAAGGAATCATGATGTGGCTGGTCGTTCAAACGACGATTCTCTTGGCGGTCCTGGGGGGATGTACAACCTGGCCCGCGACTCCTCCTCATAAGCCGTTCTTTAGGCTGGAACCGGCAGAATCGAAATGGATTCCAACACTTATAAGAAAACAGGAGCCCGGCCTGAAAAAATGCAGTGAAACGGAAACCTGCGACCATGCCTACTTCATAAGGGCTCTCCTCGGTCTGTACGAAAGCCGCGAAATTGCAGAGAATTATTTTGAGAAAGTCATCGACGTCGCCCCCGAAAGTCGCCTGGCTGTCACGAGCAAAGTCTGGATTCAGTTGTTGCAGGAACACCCGGCTCCGGCGTCGATATCCTGGATAGAGGCGGTGGTCGGCGCTCCGGTTATTGCGAATACAAATATGTCCTTGGCAAAGGCGACTGAACGTTTGGCGCGGGACTTGCTTAGCAGAGAAGAAGTCATCCTGCGGCTCCGTTCCATGAAGGAGGATGACGAGCAGATGGTGGAGGTCTTACAGCGAGAGCTGGCCGACCGGGATCGAAAGATAGAATCCTTATCGAAGAAAGTGGAGTCGGTCTCAATGCAGAGCCTGCAGAAACAGTTGGCGGAACGGGACAAGAAAATCGAAGAGCTCTCCACTCAGCTCGAAGCCTTGAAGCGAATCGATCAAGAAATGCGTGAGAAGGTGCGTCCGATCCGTCCGCCGTCGGCGACTGCTCCCGGACCCGGACCTGTACCCGGACCTGTACCCGGACCCGAGACAACCCCATAAACCGTGTCAGAAGGAAGACCATGGATCAAGAACAGATTCTCGTTGTCGACGATGACGAAGGCTTGCTGCACCTGTTGAAGATGCGGCTTTCCGCGATGGGGTTTGCCGTCACTCCCTGCACGACGGGACAGGAAGCGGTCGGAGAAGCCAAGAAGAAGATGTTCGAATTGGCGATCACCGACTTGCGCCTCCGCGGCGAGGACGGATTGGATGTGACGGAGGAATTGTTGCGTATCCACCCGGGCCTGCCGGTCATCATCTTGACCGCTCACGGCAGCATTCCCAATGCCGTCGAGGCCATGCAGCGCGGTGCGTTCGGCTATCTGACCAAACCGTTCGACGACAAGGAACTGAAGGCCACCATCGAAAAAGCGTTGTCGCAGCAACGGATGAGCCGCGAGATTCAGCGGCTCAAGTCGTTGGTCAAGGAGCTCTACGGTCTTGAAAATGTCGTTGCGCGAAGTCCGGCGATGCAGCGGTTGTTCCAACAGATCGCGCAAGTGGCCGACTCAGATGCGACCATTCTGCTGTTCGGAGAAACCGGAACCGGCAAAGAAGTCATGGCCCGCGTCATCCATACCAACAGCCGACGCAGCAAGGGGCCGTTCGTGGCGCTCAATTGTGCCGCCATTCCGGAAACGCTGTTCGAAAGCGAGCTCTTCGGTCACGTCAAAGGCGCATTCACCAGCGCACACGGCCCGAAGCGCGGGTTGTTTCAGATGGCCAGCGGGGGCACGCTCTTTCTGGACGAGATCGGCGAGATGCCGCTGTCCATGCAGGTCAAGCTGCTGCGTGCCGTTCAGGAACGGGAAATTCGAGAGGTAGGGGCGGAGACCGTGACGAAGGTAGACGTCCGAATCATCGCCGCGACGAACAAGGACTTGGGGGAGGCGGTCAAGGCCGGCAAGTTCCGCAACGATCTGTACTATCGCATCTCGGTGGTGCCGTTGTTCATTCCGCCGCTGCGGGATCGCCGTGACGACATTCCGCTGTTGGCGCAGCACTTTCTCAAGCTCAGCGCAAAGCGCGCGAACAAGGATATAAAAGGATTTACCCCCGCCGCGCTCCATCGGTTGATGCTCAATCCGTGGCTCGGTAATGTGCGCGAATTGGAAAATGTGGTCGAAAAGGCTGTGGTGATGACGCGCCAGGACATGTTGACACCGGATCTGGTGCCGTCGGTCGGTGTGTCGCCCGAGGCGCCGCTCAAGCCGCTCACGGAAGCAAAGGAGGATTTCGAGCGGACCTATTTGAAGAACGTGCTCCAGCTCACGGGTGGCAACATTTCACGCGCCGCCCAATTTGCCGGCCGGTATCGAGCCGATTTCTACAAGATGCTCAAAAAGTACGGCCTGCATCCGTCCATGACCAAGGGACGACCTGATTTGGAGACCGACGAGCTTGAAACGGAGGAAGAGGATCTGACCGAGGCGGAGCGGTAGTGGGCTCCATAAAAGCAAAAATCTTACTCGTCGATGATGACGCCGACATCCTCGAGTCGCTCAAGAATCGACTCATATGGATGGGGCATGAGGTCGTGACGGCACCGGACGGCCGGGTCGCGCTTGATGTCATCAACAAAGAATCTCCCGATCTCATGCTCCTCGATTTGGAAATGCCTGATATGACGGGCCTCGACGTGCTTGATCGACTGGCGGCAAGGCCCGATCAGAAAAAGAAGGCGAACGCCTTACTCAATGACCCCGTCGTCATCGTCATGACGGCATTTGCCACCGTGGATAGAGCGGTCGAGGCTATGCGGCTCGGCGCGTTCGATTTTCTGACCAAGCCCTTCAAGATGGACCATCTGACCGTTGTGATCGACAAGGCGCTCGCCACGCTGTCCCTCACGCGTCGAGTCGAAACCCTGACCGGCGAAATCAACAAGGGGTACGAGATTGTCGTGGGGAAAAGCGCCGCCATGCGGAGTGTGGTCGATGCGGCTCGCCACGCGGCTCGTTCACCAGTTACGGTGTTATTGCTGGGAGAAACCGGGACCGGGAAGGAAGTCTTGGCCCGTGCCATTCATCGGTGGAGCGATCGGGCGTCGAAACCCTTTATGGTGATCAATTGCGCGGCGATGCCGGAACATTTGCTTGAAAACGAGTTGTTCGGGCATGAACGGGGCGCGTTTACGGGAGCCATCACGAAAGAGATCGGAAAGATCGAAGCCGCTGATGACGGCACCGTATTCCTTGATGAAATCGGGGACATGCCGCTTCCGCTACAAGCAAGAGTGTTGCGCCTGTTGCAGGACCAAGAGTTCCAGCGTGTCGGGGGACACCACAACGTCCGCACCAACGTGCGATTTATCGCGGCAACGAACAAAGATCTTCGAGCAGGTGTCAAAAGCCAGACCTTTCGGGCGGATCTCTATTTTCGATTGGACGTGATGCCTCTCACCTTGCCGCCTCTTCGAGAGCGGGCGGAGGATATTCCGGAACTCACCGACTATTTTCTGGAGCGGCATACGGTTGCGGCGGGCAAGCGTGGGATGAGGCTGAGCCAGGAAGCGATGGTCTGTCTCTCCGGCTATGACTGGCCCGGCAATGTGCGGGAACTGGAGAACGTCTTGGCTCGCGCCGTCATTCTGTGTCAGGACGATGTCATCGAGCCGGCCCATCTCCGCCTCTCATCGGTTGGATTTCCTTGCGAGCCTGACATTCAGGAGGATGTCACCGGTTCAGCGTATTATGACGCATTGGATCGCTACAGCCGAAAGCTGATTGGACAAGCGTTGAGCCGTGCCGGGTGGAATCAGACGAAAGCCGCCAAATCCCTCGGAATTCAGCGAACCTATCTCACGAAACTATTGCGACAAAAGGGAATACCCGGCCACCCTCCGCAGGATTAGCCATGCCGTTACTTGGGCAATTCTGATGAGTCGGAGCGGCCAAAGGACGAGGATCGTCTGGATATGAGAACAGGCTCGTCATGGTGGACCGATTTTCGGTAAGTGCGGACCCAGATCGGTAATGTAAAGAAGAAGCAAGTGCCTTGCCCCATCTTGCTTTCCACCCATAGGTGGCCTTGATGAAGTTCTATCAAGTGTTTGGCAATCGGAAGGCCTAACCCGGTTCCTCGTGTCTGGGCGGGGACGTGCTTTGAACGGTAAAACGGTTCGAAGATTCTCTCCGCTTCCTCACACGCAATCCCACACCCTGAATCTTGGATGGCGACTTGGACAAAGCCGTCTTCGGCGGGCTGTCCGGTGATAAAAACGGTGCCGTGGTCCGGAGAAAACTTCAACGCGTTATGCAGGAGATTGGTGACGATCTGTTGAAGCTTTTCAGGGTCTCCTGCGACCAATGGAAGTGTCGAGGGAATATGCACATCGATGAACAACCCTTTTCGAGCGGCAAGGGATTGCAGGCTCTCGACCGTCTGTGTGACAAGCGCTCCCAGGTTGACGGCCTGAATCTCTATCGTCTCCTCACCCAGCTCGATCTTGCACAGATCGAGCAAGTCCACGAGCAAATGCTGGAGCCGTCCGATGTTCACCTGAACACGCTCGATCACTCGTGCTTGATCCTTCGCTAAGGGGCCATCGACTCCCATCAAGAGATTGTCGAGATGGCAGGTAATGGACGTCAGCGGGGTTTTGATTTCGTGTGAGGCCGCGGACACGAAGAGCGATTTCCGGCGGTTCAGTTCGTGAAGCTTGCCGTTGACCAGTCGCAGCTCCTCGGTCCTGGCATCGATTCTGGCTTCCAACGTGCGGTTCAGATCCTGGAGCGCGATTTCACGCTCATGAATCGACTGGAGCATGTGCCAAAACACCCGTGTCAGGTTGCCGATTTCGCCTGCGGGTGCCGATGGCAGGTCGATCTGGAGTTCCCCATTGGCCACACGGTTTGCGGCATCCGTGAGGCGGCGCAGGGGAATGGTGATGCGATGGCTGAAAAAAACCAGCAGGAGAAGCCCCACGAGCAGAATCAGGCAGGTCATCCCAGCGGCTTGCCACATCAGCTTCCGGAGTTCCGCTTGTACCGATAGACTCGACATGCCTACTTCGACGATTCCAAGCAGGGATTGCGAAGGCGTATCATCGCCCCCTACAGACTCGTCGTACTGCTCGAACAGGAGGCCTAAGCTCGAGTCCATTGTGGATACGGTCGTATGGATCGGGAGACTGACATTGTAAAACAGATCCACATTCTGACCGACAAGCAACATGAGAATGTCGCCCAGAGTGAAGCCCTGCTCTTCTGAGAATGTGACGCCGCTCTTCATGAAGCGCACTGCACCGACGGCGGGAGTATCGTCCCAGCGGAGAGAAGGCAATGCAGGGTTGATGGGAGAAAGAACGGTGGGCGGCTTCGGCAACAGTTGTTCCCACCGGTCCTTCCCGATCGCGATCAGAGGCCGACCATCGGCCGTGAAAAGCAACACGTACGACACATCTTCAACGCCCAGAACTCCATGGGCGAGTCGGGCCAGTTCGTCCCGGTTGCCCGACACGAGACCATAACGACTGTTCGTCGCGAGATTCTTGCCGAGGAGGCTGCCGCTTCTATACAGCCCCTCCGTGATGGTCCCAATTTGTTGGTTCGCAAAGAACCATCCAAGAGTGATGCAAGCCATGCTCAGCAATACTGCCGTCAGCAGCAAGAATTGACCCCGAAGGTTATCTAGAGCTCCGGGGTATCCATGCGGGGAGAGAGGGGTAACAGTCGACGGCTTCATAAGCTCTTTATTGAATGCCGGAGTCCCTGTTGGAGTGTTGCGCCACTGTGCCTGGCCCATAGATGGTTCCAGCCAGACGAATGAGCGTGTCCGGTGTGGTGATGCCTAAGTGCGCGGCCACATGCAGGTTCAGCACGAGATGCGATTGTTCGGGATCGAGGAGTGTACCAAACGATTTCGTGTTTCCACGGAGCAGCTGAATCGCCTGCGTACCGGCTTGTCTGCCGAGTTCCCATGGTTTGAGTACGAGCCCGCCCAGCGCTCCCTGACGGACCAGGGTGTCTGAGAATGTAAAGATTGGGACTTTGGCGTCGAGCAGGGTTTTCAGAAAAAACGGCACCGACTCTTCGGTGAGGACCGTGCGGTCCTGAATAATCCACAGCGCATCGATCGTCGGCCGAAGCGCGAGCAGTGCGTTGGGCACGTCGGATTCGGATTGGACTGGAGCCGTGATCAGGCTGAGGTTGAGGCGGCTCGCGCTCTGCTTGGCTTCGCTGAGGAATTCAGGATGGGCGTCTTTGTCGTGAAGCAGTCCTATGCGGTTCATATGAGGCAACAGCTCGCGGATGGTCGATAATTGCCGGTCAGCGGACACCAACACGCGAATGCCTATCATCTGCTTCGTCGGCAACTTATAGCGCTCAGGGTCCAGCACTTGGGTAAATACCACCGGCGTATCCGGCAATTCGAGTTTCGCCGCCAACGTGGCTTTGAGGCCGACGGCGAAGACGAGCGACGGGGGATCTGCGCGCAGCGTGCGGGCAATCTCACGCCCGGTCGAGAGACTCCCTCTCAGGTTGTATTCTGTGACCGTAACCTGTTGCGGGAGCATCGCGCGGAATCCTTGTGCCGCTTCATCATAATAGGGAAGAACGGAGGACTTGAGGATGGCGACCTCCGCTGCGTCTGAGGGGCGCACGTCCGGGACGACAGTCAGCCATGCGAACGCGACACAAGCAATAAGAGGAGCGGATCTCATCTGGAGATGTCGGTCAATGTGTGTAGTGATCTGAATGCTAACATTCTAATTTACACATTGAATAGATGCAATGCCTACGGGTTATCGCCAGGTCCTTTCAGTCGAGACCGCCTGCCAGAGTCATTGAAAGCCACCGAGAGTGGTGCAAAAG
>DKBD01000187.1:15146-15920 GCA_002451055.1 Nitrospira sp. UBA6909
AATGGTGCTCGATGGATTGTCACAGAGAGAGCGTAAGGTGTTGTCCTGTCTTGAGAAAGGCTGCTCGAATAAAGAAATCGCCCTGGCGCTCGGTATCAGCCCGCGGACGGTCCAAAAACACTTGCAGCGCGTCTTCCGCTTTCTTGGTGTGGCCTCGCGGGCCGAGGCCATCGTGGCGGTGTATCAGTCAGATCTGCGTAGGCATAGTGGAATGTAATCAAAATGTGATAAGCGATGGGGGCACATAAGCCGGGCAGGATGACGCAGAGACTTGTGCGCTGCGTGTAACTGACCGTGCTGTGCCGTGCGAATGCGTCCAGCAACCACAACGGAACGACTGAGGACCTTGCATGAATTATATGGGCGGTTGGGGAGCCTCGGAGCGGTCGGGCAAGAGGTCGGTCTTACCCGTGAGCGGGTTCGACAACTGCTCGTCAAAGGGACCCAGCGTGGGCTCTTTGCCTACAAACCGCGCAATTATCCATCGGTCACGAAAGAGCACATTATTGACGAGTATACAAGGATCCAAAGCATAAGCCGGGTGGCCAAACGTAACCGCATATCCGAGAATCATCTTAGAAAACTTCTAGTCGCCTACTCAATTACAGAGCCGCAATTGGCTCAGTACCGGTTGGAAGGCAGGCGGGCTCGCTGTCTGGCGGAGTATCTGTGGATGGCGGAGCAGGCGGGACGACACTTATCGTCTGGAGACCTGCATCGGCATCCGGCCGGGTTGGCGCTGTATGCCCGTATCATTCGATGCTGGGGGTCGAT
>DKBD01000063.1 GCA_002451055.1 Nitrospira sp. UBA6909
GCGCAAAAGCTCGGGCTCACGTTCTCAGTCACGATTACAAAGCCGCTCTGGGAAATTGGAATCGCGCCGGGAGAGAAGCTGTCCGAGAAAGACAAGGCCGAACGATTGCGCGATATATTGATGGCTTTTCGCCTCCGGCTGGCAGGGCAGTCGACTCTCTCGCCGTTGATCGACTTTCCGGCCATGCTGGCTCTGCCGCCAGGCGGCGTGCCGCAGCCTGTGCCGTTGTTTGCCTTGATTCAGTCTGACGAACAGAATCGAGCCACAGCCACCCTGTTGCTGCCGAACGAAGTCTCAACTACGATCATCCCCATGAAGTAATCCGTTTACAGTTGAACGGGGTGAGGCCGCACTACCCTGCCATACGGCGGACGATCTCGCGTTCTTCCGCTTCCGTCTTGACTTCCCCATTAAGGCGCGCATCGAGCAGCCGATCAAGAATCTGTGTGAACTTTGGCCCTGGTTTGAGGCCCATGGCTTTCAAATCGGCGCCGGTCAGAATCGGTTTGACGTGTTGATAGGTTGTCATGAACGCGGACACCTGACGTTTCACCAGGTCTCCCTTGCTCTTGGCCATTAGGCCGAGCAATGTTTCGTCTGATAGGCCTGACAGGAGCCGATAGGTTTCTGCCGGGTTGAGGGGGGGGCGTCGACCGATCCGGCGAAGGGCTTTGTGACAGCCGACGCGGGCCGCTTTGAGTGTGCGCGCTTCTGATTCGGAAAAGGGAAACCGTTTGAGCACGTCCGTCACCGCCCGCTCAGGTAGCATCTCCAACAGCCCCATCATGTAGACCAGCCAAACATCCATCTTCCGATCCAAATACAGTAGTTGATACCAATCGACGGCCTGTTCGATTGCCTCCAACATTGTTTGTAGACGGTCGGACCAGCTGAGCTTCGGATGAATAAATCGGAGTAGTCCAACCTCCCCCAATCGCTTGATAGACTGCTTCGGTTTCCGCTCGCCCAGCAGCAGTTTCAGTTCTTCCAACAATCGGTGGCCGGATAAACGATGAAATAAATTCATCTTGACGGCGCCTGCAATCAGCGCTGCGGTATCCTTACCCAAATGAAATCCGAACCGCGTTTCGAATCGAATGGCGCGAAATACGCGGGTTGGATCTTCGACNNCACATCTCCGAAGCCCTTTCCGTTCAACCGAACAGCCAGCGCATTGATCGTAAAGTCTCGCCGGTACAAATCTTTTTTGATAGAACCCCGTTCCACCGTCGGTAAGGCCGTGGGGTACTCGTAATACTCGGTCCGCGCCGTGGCGACGTCGAGTTTGAACCCGTCCGGCAGCACGAGGATCGCGGTGCCGAACCGCTCATGTGTCTTGACCCGCGCGTGCAATGCTTCGCCGAGCTTCCGCGCGAAGGCGATTCCGTCGCCCTCCACCACAAGGTCCAAATCGAAATTTTCGATGCCCACCAGCAAGTCTCTCACACAGCCGCCGACGACGAAGAGTGAGACTTCGGAGCGGTCGGCCAATTGCCCCGCTTCTTCCAATAGCGACACGAGGCGGTGCGGCAAGCGGCTCCGCAACAAGTTCCTTACGTTTCGGTGGGGCCCTCCGACGTGAGCCTCGGCCTCGCTTTGGCGGACAGTCCGTATTCTGGCGATCTTCAGCACGTCGTCATGCAAGGTTCTTAGCAGATCCGTTCTGGTAATGACGCCGACGACTTTTGCTGATGTGATGATCGGCACGAACCGCTGATTCATCTCGATCATGGCCATTTCGATCTCATGAAACGGGGTTTCCGGCTGCGCGGTGTAGGCGTCGGTCTGCATGATGCCCTGCACGGGTATCTTGCCGAGCCGATGAAACAAGGCTTTCTGGATTAGTTCACGGCTGACAAGTCCGACGTAATGATCCTTTTCGTCCAAGACCGGGAACACGTTGACTCCATAGGCCGTCATCCGCTGCCCGGCGTTGGCAACGGTCGTATCGACCTCGAGTGCTTTCACCGGGGACGTCATGACATCCTGAGCCAGCAGTGTCGGCCGATACTGCGTGGTCAACAATTGGACGAGCTTCTCTTTCACTTCCGCGAGCGTCTGTCTTTTGACCGTCGCGGCCGCCGCCACGGCATGGCCGCCGCCCCCGAATTCCCGCGCGATCCACCCGACGTCGATTTCAGGCTTGCGGCTTCTTCCGATCACCTCCACCCGATCGTCCATCATGACCGCAACGACGACGGCATCCACCCCCTGCAATTCTGCCAGCATGTGTACGACGCCCGCCGCTTCCCCGCGTCGGCGGTCGATCGTGCTGGTAGCGACCAGCACCTTGCGGCCCTCCAAGTAATGCACTTCGCTGTGCTCCAAGAAATCGTTCAGCAGCGCGACGGCATCCGGATCGAGGGGGCGCCGGAGAGTGTCTGCGACCACATTCAAATCTGCGCCGGCTGCGGCGAGAAACGCTCCCGCCTCGAACTCTCGGTTGGTCGTGGAGGAAAAGGCGAACGACCCGGTTTCTTCGTAGAGTCCCAAAGCCATTACGGTCGCCTCGAACGGCGTCACTGAAATCTGTCGTTGCTGCAGCTGCTCGATGAGAATCGTCGTGGTCGCCCCGACCGCTTCGACGATAGAACGCTTGGAGCGTCTGGCACAGGCCGAGTCTGGTTCGATGTGGTGATCGAATACTACGACTTCGACTGTGGGATTCTCAATGCAGGATTTGAGGGCGCCGGTGCGGTCTGGATCCTGGGTGTCCACCAACACCAGCCTGGTTATCTGCAACAGGTCGATGTCTTTCAGTTTGGTGATACCGAGATCGTGAACGGCGAGAAAGTTCCGCACCGTTTCCTGTGCGCCTGCCGGCAGCACCAGTTTGGCATCCGGAAAGAGCTTCCGCGCCGCCACCATGGAAGCGAGCCCGTCAAAATCCGCATTGCTGTGAGTGGCGATAACATCCATGCCGGCATTCTAGCAGGGTCCGGAGAACTGTGAAATGTGAGTCTGCTTGGTTCATCTATGCCCAGAGAGATATCGATCTTTTTACTTATAGTTCTTCCAGCTTTGATGTGAAGGCATCGACCGACCATTACCCCTTGCCTCGTTTGGGGGAGAGGGCGGTGGGGGCACAGGAAATCCTGAAGAGCCTGTATTCATGGGCTGGCCCGTCTCTAGGAAATGATTGAGCTCGAGCGCTCACATGTCTCGACTTGCCTCATTCTGCGTCGATCCGATGAGTCCTTCTTCTGCGTGACCGGAAGTGCCGGACAAATAATTACCTGTAGAAATTCAAGTCAAGGTAGCAGATCGCTACAGACCTACTTTAGTAGTGAAGCAATTGGCACCAGGCAATACGTACACATTGACCCAAATTACCTCACCGGAGCGACAGCAATACATCTTCGAGATTCCCTTGCAAACACGTCAATGTTTTCAAAACCTAGCAAGTCAAAGCCCAAAGCACATTCAACTGTTCAAACAAACTTCCGGCACAGTTGGTGCTTACTCGCATTGTCATACATCCCTTGTGGCTTCCGATCATTCGAATGAGGAGCGATCAACAGTGCCTGCCACCCGAAGATATGGAGCGATGTTTGCTCGTCGACCGCTGAGGACATAGATGAATCCTTTTCGAATACTCGGATACTACACACAGGCAAACTGGATTTGCCTTTCATTTCTCCCGATGGAGGTTCTAGGTGATGTCGGTGCACGGCGTCGACGAAGTCCGTTCGGCAATCAATTTCCACAGACGCACTGTGGATCTGGCCATTGGAATGGGCTGTGCCCTGCTATTCTCCGCCTGCGGCAACGGCGGCGTTGGCGCGATCGCACCACCTCCAGTCGCCCATGCATGTTCCAGCGCAATTAGCGCCGCGACCGGCCAATGAGTGACGGTAGTGAATAATGGCTTCTCGCCACCTGGTCCAGCAGGCGTCGGGAACAATTATCAAACCAGAGCAATCCAGCCCTGGACATTTACGCAAGGAGGTCACCTATGAACGCAAGATCAATTCTTTCAATCGCCTTGGCTTCTGCACTCTCGATTCCGGTTTTGATGATCACGTCGGTCGTCTCGGCCCAGGAACAGGATCGCGATCGGCTCCAAACTCAGCAGCAACTTCAGGACCAGGATCGCGATCGTCTCCAGACCCAGGATCAGCAGCGGGATCAGGATCGTGAACGGAAGCAGGAACATGTGAAAGAGAAGAAGGAGATCAAAGAACAAGAGCAGCACCGTGAGCGGGAACGCGAACATACTCGCAAGGAACGGCCCGAGAGACCCCAGCATGAAAAGGCAGAACGGACAGAACGCGGCGGGAAGTGAAGTCGGTCTATAGGAGCAAAAACACCTCATGAGGAGAATGCACGCTTTGCATGCAACTATAGTAACTCCTACGCCCTCATTCTTTAGGGAAGGACTATTCCGGTGAACTTACAGGCCAAGAAAGCGAAGGGCCTCATCGCAATGTGCGATCGGTCTGTGAGTGATACACCCCTCCTCAGTATGGCTGGCATGCTTGTGTGCATTACTCTCACGCTCATCTCCTTAACAACGGTTGAGTTGGCGGTGGCGGCGGAAGTCGAAGGGCCGCCACCGCCGCCCCCCAAATGGCGTGTCATTGGAACCGTGAATTATTCGAGCGGATCCTATGGAACAGACTCGAGGACGAATGTCCTCTATATCCCGATGACCATTCGGAGGGTCTTTCGGGACGGGGATGTTAGTCTGACTATCCCGTTTGTCAGCATTTCCGGTACTGGCGCCGTTCGGCTGGTGGGGGGGGTGCCTACACGAACAGGCAACCCCGCAGCAAGCTCTGGGGGAGGATTTGCTGCCGCCACCGGAAGAGGGAAGAGGCCGGGTGAGACCCCCTTATCTTCCAGCACAACCGACAGCGGCCTCGGCGATCTGATTCTCCGTGGGCGTTACTATCTCCTTGAGGAGACCGCCGTCATACCGCTTGTCGCACTGACCGGTCGGGTAAAATTCCCGACGGCGAGTGCCGACCGCGGGCTGGGCACGGGCGAGTTTGATGAGGGAATAGGAGCAGAATTGACGAAAAGTCTCACGGATCGATGGTTGGCATATCTCGATGGTGGCTACAATATTATAGGGAGTGCACCGGGAGCCGACTTCAAGAATCAATGGTGGTATGACATCGGAATCGGATACGACGTGACGGATAACCTCCACGTGAGTGTCTTTTATGAAGAATATCGCGCATTGGTCGAAACTGTAAATACCGCTAGAGATCTGTTGGGCCTCATGAGTTATGTCGTGAACGATACGGTGCATCTCACCGGGTCAGTGCTGGTGGGGTTGTCGAATGGCGCGCCGAACTACGGCTTCGGCGGAGGGATCAGGCTCCGGTTTTGAATCGCCACAAAGCCATCTGCAGAGTCTCACAAAACTAAAACATTGAAAGTTGCCGGAGATTTTCTCTGGCGCATCCTGACGCTTCACATACTTTTCGACGGTATGCTGGGTTGCTCGTCCCCCCGCCGTTACCACAACGCCGTGATCCTCTGAATCATCCGCACAAGCCGTCTTGTAAGCCATTTTCGGATGCACAGTGCAGAGCAAATAAATCGATCTTTGTCTGTCCAATCTATCCCCGCCCGATCAGAAATCCTTCCGTGATTGCATCCATCCCCCTGCCAGCCAAATGAATCTAGGGGCCAATTTCTATTTACGAAGTTCAGACCGAACCGTCTAACCCAGCAATTGGTCGCGTCTTAATTCTTGTCATGACGCGTGACATTCTTGATGGGGGAGGCCAGAGAAAACACAGACAAGACACGTGACCGTATACCACACATATTTCACACTATTATTCAGGAGGTGCGCATGACGAAACTTACTGCATCGCTGTCCCTTATGGCATTTGTGGGAATATTGGCAATCTCTACCCTGCCGGCCGACGCCCAGTCTGGTGAAGTTCGACTGAATGCCAAGATGGTTTCGGGAAACGCTTCAGGCAAGGCTGACTATCGTGAACGTGGTAGCCGCCGCAGGCTGAATGTCGATGCCGAGGATCTTCCCGGTATGACGCCGTCTCCACAGGCTGTGTTCATAAATAATGTTCAGGTCGGCACGATCACATTTGACGCCTGCCCTGTTCCAGCGCAACAACTGCTGTGNNATTCCGTATTGGGATTCTGCCAGTTTCACCCGCCTATGCAGCAATCCACGGCCACCGGACATTGGCAGCCGAAGCAGAGCTGCAGGACACATGTTTCTCGTTGGTTGAACTGTGTCACAACGAGAAGCCACTGCGTTCTACTATGGAATCCAGGCTGATTATCGAATGGAAGGTTTGAGTGGTTTTATCAGTCTCGTCCGCGGCCTGATCGGTCTGGCCGGTCTTGACGTTCAGGACGATCTATTTTTTCTGGCCGATCTGGTCGCTCTATTTTTTCTGGCCGCTCGACTCGGTCCGGGCGCTCACTGCGTCCAGACCTATCTTGGCGATCAGACCGGTCCCGTTCGAAATCGCCACGCCCTCCTCGATCCCCACGGTTGCCGCGATCATCCCGATGCCGTTCCCCAGACCCACTCCGGTCCTCTCGAAACAATCGGTCGCTCCGTTCTCCGCGTCTGACTTGTTCTCGAAGGTCTTGTAGATTCGCCCGGCCCTCTTGAAAGTCTGAGCCTCGCCGTTTTACTTCGCGACCGAGGTCCAGCAATTCGGATGCGCGATACCCCTGGCGGATGCCTTCGCCCACCAAAGCCGCTCCGTCTTTGGACGGTATGTTCCCTTCTTTCATCACAGCCAGGCTCTTCGCCCCAGCGGCCAAGACCTCCTGGGTCGACTTGTGTTTGCCTTCTTGTGAGAGTTTGGTCAGTTCCCGCACATCGTCCTTCGTGGCTCCCCGAGCCAAGGCTTCCGCCATAGCCTCCAACGCACGCTGACGGTTCCCCTCCGCCATGCCCCGAGCTCGTGCTTCCTCCAAGACTTCGTGAGCGGATTCAAGACGGGACGTCATCTGCCGCAACACCGGATCGATGCGATGGGGTTCAATCCCCTTAGCCAACCCCTCTTTGACCTTATTCACCAGCGCCTCGGTTGGAAGTCCCCTCTCGGCAGCTCTGTTCACCTGTTCCAGCAAGGGGTCAAGTTCGTTTGCGGATCGTCCCTGTCCGGAGCCTAGTCGATGAATCTCCTCTCGGTCTTGAACCGAGAGAGGTTCGGCCATAGCGGAAGTGGTGAGCCACAACGCCAGGCTCAGCGGCCACACTGTGATCTTGAATCTCTTCCTCATCGGTTTACCGCACAATCACGACCCCGTTGGTATGTCCAAAATCATCGGTCACAAAATCATCAGCCGAGGGCGGCGTGATCCATTGAACTCCGTCGATCAGGTACATGAAGGTGTATTCCCCTTCTTGAAGGGGGACATCGATCGACCATAAGGCTGCCCCGTCCACGACTTTCATCGGGGTCGATTCTTTTGCCCAACCATTAAAAGATCCGACAAGAAACACCTTCTTGGCTCCTGGCGCGACCACGGTGAACCTGACGCTCCCAGCCTGGGGCTTGGGCACATCCAATATCATCGCCTTGCTCTTGGCGCACCCTCCGAATCCGGTCACCAGGATGACTCCCAAGCAGGCGAGACCGACAAATTGACCGAGCTTTATCCCGCGCCCTTTCATAAGAGGGAGAGTACTGGAGGCTCATGTCCGTTGCAAGGGAGCTCAGTTCTGAATTAGACGTCCACATCGAGCACCGCATTCTTCGAGCCGAACCCGTCTCCGGCATCCTCTGTTGCCAAGGGATCGGCGATCCATTGTTGCCCATCGATGACAAACATGTATTCATAGCGGCCAGGTTTGAGCGGAAGCGTCACGGTCCACATTCCGCCGTCCATTCTCTCCAGCTTGGTCTGTGCCGGATCCCACCCATTGAAATCTCCCGCGACTGACACCGATTGCGCATCGGGTTGCAAGAGTACGAGACGAACGAATACCTTCGGCTCCGTTGCGGATGCGAATGAGGCTGTCTGCGCCGGTGGAACCACCACCGGCACCTCCACGATCCGCTCCGGCATCATCTGGACTACCCCAGCCAGAACAACCACGGCCAGACAAGCTACCGCCATGGCTCCAGCAAGGTTCCACTCCAGCTTGCGCGGTATAGTGACTGCGGCGCGCAGGCGCATCCAGATGCTTGGTGGGATGGGAGCCGTCCGGGTCTTGAGCTGACTAAGAAATGTGGCCGAAGGAACAATCCTCGGCAATTGCGCTGCTTCGGCAACAACGAGCTCAAGGTTAAGCCACCGCCGACGCAATGCGGGATCGGCATCCACTGCCTGGAGGAAGGCCACCCGCTCATCCGGCGTCAACTCGTGATCCAAGAACCGCTGAAGTAGACGATCGTGGTCGTTCATCGATCCACCAGTTCCATATGTTCTCTACCGAATTGGAGAGAGCGACGTCAGCTCACGGCTGAGCTGCACTCTTCCCTTGTAGACCCGCATTTTCAACGTGTCGCCGTTTACACCGAGNNTGGTCCAATTCCTGTGCCACCTGCTGCTGCGAAAGTACGTCTTCTGGCGTCCGCTCTTCCGCAACATGGAGATCGAGTTGTTCGTCCGCATCCAGATCATATTGCCCCTGCCCGGGCCGTTTGACCCGCAGCCAATCCATACACTTGTTCGACGCGATACGGTACAGCCACGTCGAGAACTTGGAATCAGACCTGAACGTCGGCAACGCCTTGAACGCTGCGAGAAATGCCTCTTGAGCCAGGTCTTCGGCTTCAGTCCGGTTTCCCACCATCCGATAGGCCAAGTTGAGGATCGTCGCCGCGTGTCGATCGATCAATCGTCCAAATGCCTCGTGGTCCTGCGCAAGACTGCGCGCCACCAGGTCTGCATCATGAGTATTGTCGTGGTGATCCAACGGCATGGTCCTGCTTTCATTACCCTCGGTCAGTCCCGTCAGATCCTCTGTATCGCCCTACTCGATACATGAGACGGACACCTGGGTGCGGGGAAAACAGGATCGAACGCGTTGATCCATCGCTAGAAACGGTAACTGGTGCCGAGCGAGACCGCATAATCAGGCGCGCCGTTGGAGACGCCGACTGTCACGCCTCCGTTGAATCGCCAGGCGTCAGAGGCTTTGTAGTTGATTGCGAAAAAGACATCGCGAATATTCACAACATCGGCAACCAGAGCGCGGTACTCTTCATAGTAGACGCTCACCAAGAGACTCTTGGTCAGATAGTGACCGCCTCCTACGTCAAACCAGTATTGATTCTGAAGCTTTCTGTCGTCAGGATCTCCGATGAAGTTATAGCCGCCGTCGAGAAATGCAATCCACTTTTCCCCGATCATCTTGGACATTTCGATTCCATACCCGTGGTCGAGCGC
>DKBD01000215.1 GCA_002451055.1 Nitrospira sp. UBA6909
TTCTTATAGATCAGACCAGGGAGGGCCCTATGCCCACAGCCAAAAGCCAGTTCGCCCAGCATACATTGTCGTTGACGATGTTTGTCCTCGTTCTCGGCGCCCTCTCGATGATCTGGCCAGGCATTATGGCCCTTACGTTCGGGATCTTCCTGCTGATCCAATCTTGCGGAGCCGAACAGGAGATCGCAGCGCTGTCGTGGGCCAAAATTGGCAATATGCCGATTGCCTTCGCATCTCTTCGGTGACCAGGTCTCCCGACGATTCTTGCGTAACGAATTCGAACGGCGATGTCGTCGCCGAGAGCACTTCGCCAAGTTCTGGGCCCCATAGGAGGCGTGCAGTTCCCCGCACCGCTATGGAGTCGGCCTTGGACACCTGGCCGCCTTTCTAGCAGCCAGTACTGACAGCCATTCTGTCTGGCGGTGGCGTGCCCATTCCAACTTGATTCCGCTTGGGCTATGCTCCCACACATGGACACATCTATCGATATCGCTGCCTACCTTGACCGCATCAAGGTAAGGCAGACACCCAGCGTAGACATCCGGTTCTTGCGAGAATTACATCGGCAGCACGTGTTCCATGTACCGTTCGAGAACCTGGATGTTCACCTCGGCAAGGACATTTCGCTGACTCCTGTCGATCTGTTCGAGAAGATCGTCCATAGACGCCGTGGCGGGTACTGTTTCGAATTGAACGGGCTGTTCCAGCTGCTGTTGGAAGCACTCGACTTTCGGGTCTACTCGACAGCCGCGCGAGTTCTGTTCGGCACGGAGACAATCCCGCCCAGAGGCCATCGGCTCTTGATCGTAACCTTGGACGAAGAGGACTGGATCGCAGACGTCGGGTTCGGCGCCTTCGGCTTGATCGAGCCTATTCCGCTCAAGACCGGTCTCGAGCATCGCCAATTCACCGACCGGTTCAGACTCGAACAAGATTCCCTGCTGGGTTTCGTGTTCCAGTCCTACCAAAATAGCGGCTGGCTCAACCAATACGCCTTTACGACCGATCTTCACTATCCTATCGACTTCGCGTTTGCCAATTACTACCACTCGCACTCGCCCCATTCGATCTTCACGCAGAAGCGCATCTGTCAGTTACCAACCCCCGAAGGCCGAAAACGCCTGGAGGACCGAACGCTGTCGCAGACCGTCAACGGCCTTACGCAGAATGTCCCCCTCGGAAGCGAATCGGAATTCTTGCAGGCACTCAAGACACACTTTGATCTGAATCTTCTCTAACAGGTTGCGAAAATGGTTGCGGAACGAGTCCGGCTTTGACATCTCAACTACCTTGTCCTTTCCAGGAGGCGGAGCTGAAGAAACAGAACCCAAAGAAGGGCCTGGCAACTTATCCAAGCACGATCGCTGCCGCCCCCAGACATTCCCCGCGCGGCCCCGGCTCCAACGAAATCTCCATGCGGTTTATAGCCCGGAAACCCTATCAATCCATGTATGAGAGGCTGACCGAGCGACCTCGAAATGGATTTCACAGCGCCCCCTGGACTCCATGGATGGGCATGAGATATATAGGGGGCTTGTTTCAGATGGATCGACTGCCCGCCTCAGGAGATTCGTATGTATCCCAACCTCCCTTCCTCGTTGACGGAACCGCCGCAAGAACGTAGCTCGCTCGAATTTTCCGCTGAGGAATCTCGAACTCAAGGTGGGAGTCGCATAATCCAGTGGCTGCGGGAGCTTTATGAAAAGGACACCCCTCGCGGCGTCCGCTTCCGCTACGGGCTGGTTCTCTTCGATCTGGCCGTCATCCTGTTCCTGATTGGGTCTTCCTTCTTTCCCCAAACGAGCCTGACCGAACTCCTTGATCTGGCACTCGGAGTCGTCATTCTGGCCGATTTTTCTTCCCGTATGGCGATCAGCCGGTCCCGTCTCCGTGAACTCACGCATCTGTCTGGCATGGCTGATATCGTCGTCATCGCCTCCTTGCTTGCCCCTGTCGTCGGGGAGAACCTCGCCTTTCTGAGAGTCGCTCGATCCTTCCGACTGCTTCGGTCTTACCAGTTGATCCAACGACTTCGACGCGACTTCCCCTTCTTCAACCGCCACCAGGACATTGTCTTCGGCGTTCTGAACCTGGGCATTTTCATTTTCATCATGACGGCGCTGGTCTATGAGACTCAAGTCCACACAAACCCGTCGATCATGAACTATGCGGACGCGCTCTACTTCACCGTCACGACCCTGACGACCACAGGATTCGGAGACATCACTCTCCCAGGCACATCAGGACGACTCCTCTCCGTCGCCATCATGATTTTCGGGGTCTCCCTTTTCATCCGCTTGATCCAGGTGGTGTTTCGCCCGGCGAAACTTCACGTGGATTGCCCTCACTGCGGCCTCAGCCGCCACGACGCGGATGCGGTCCACTGCAAACATTGCGGGATGATCGTCAAGATTCCGCATGAAGGAACAGAGTAACTGCCGCGGCCCGGAACACCTAATGGGGTGAACAACCACCAGGAGGCAGGGTTCTTTTCTAGTCAGCTGTATCCGGTCAAGGNNCTCTACCAGACCGCATGACTTTCCTCGCTTTGCTCTTCCCCCTCGCTCGTTGTCCCGTATAGTTCAGGCCTCATGTTTCATGTCTTCCCGCGCAGATTTCACCACCATGCCGGGCCAGGGTTAACAGACATGTTACAAAGGAGTTACGGCCCCGCAACATCAGCGCAGTACTCTCTGTATCGACAGATCAGATAACAAGGAATGGGGTCTCAAAAGGAGGAGTCTCGATGATCACTGTAGGACAGCTGATGAACCGCAAATTGGTCGCTGCGCCGGGAACCACGAGCGCCGTCGATGCGGCGAAACTTATGACACATCGCAGAGTAGGGAGCGTCCTTGTTGAACATGACCGCCACATCGTCGGCATTGTGACGGAATCGGATATCGTCCGGAAGGTGGTGGGGACTGATCAGGAAGCATCCCTCTTCCCCATCGCCGCCATCATGAGCACACCAGTCATAGAGATCGACGAACGACGCTCCATTTCGGAAGCGGCCGATCTGATGCAACGCCATGGTACACGGCATTTGATGGTGTGCAACGCCACAAACGTGGTTGGCGTACTCTCTGTGCGGGACCTTCTTCGTCCGGTCTCAACCGATGAATTCTAACATCCCCAAGATGACACTCGGTCGGTTGCAGTTACCTGAAAGTCACTCTGTCTGGAACCGTCTCCGCGGCCTCGACCTAATGGAGGTGTGGACCTTGGGCATCAAAGGGGTTCTCAGCCTCATGATCGTCACCCTTTTGGCCGCGCTCACAGGCGGAGTCCTCAAGACATTCGTCGACCTGTGGATGCTTGCCGACCATGAGACCGAGGTCGTCTTGCGACACGTGATCATTGACATGCTTATCCTGCTGGCGATCGTCGAAGTGTTCAAGACAACGGTGACCTATTTCAGCGAGGGTCGGGTCAAGGTGACGTTCATCGTTGATACGATCCTGGTGGTGATGCTGACGGAAGTGATTTCTCAGTGGTTCAAGGGCGGGGACTGGCAGGCGCTGGCGGCACTCGGCGGCATTCTGCTCACATTGGGAATTATTCGCGTGATGGTCGTTCGATGGAGCCCGACGCAAGCGAAGCTGTCAGCGTATTCGTCGATGGCTCATGCCCATGAATGAGTTCACACATGACTATTGTCACGGAGCACACGGAGTCGAGGATCGTAGCCATCGTTCACGAATCAGGTCACATCTTGCCAGATGTGAGATCGGTGCCTTCGGCATTCGACCACCACGCGCTGCAGATTCATTTCACTGTGAAATCCAGCACCATGCCTTTCGTAAAGTGCGGCGCTCCNNCCCGCCCATCGCTTGACCTGGCGGCGGGCCTGAGGCATCAGGCACAAACGCAGCGCCGAAATCCTTGACGGTCTTGCCGTCGTCGAGCTTGACCACCACAACTTCATGCGGCTGATTTCCCGCATTTTTCACATGCAGCGTGTGCATTCCAGCCGTCATCGGCTGAGACAATTCGAAAGCAAAGTCGCTCATCGTAATCGTCAGATCGGAGGCCGGCGGTGTGATCACAGGATTCTTGGTCGATGTAATCGTCAGTGGCTTGACCATACCCAAGGCCATATGAGGTACGCCTTTTGAGTCCGGAACGAGACACAGCAGGAGATAATTACCGGCTGAGAGCGCCATGGTCGCTTCTGCCCGCCCAGCCGGCATGACCGCGTTTGGCCCTCCAACGAATTTGGCCCAGGCCGGCGTGTGAGACGAATCAGCCTTCATGGCCGCCTGAAAATCACCCGCTGTCTTCCCCTCCATGAGCTGCATGATCTGCACCTGATGCAAGTCTTTGCCCTGATTCACGATCTGCACCGTCGTCATGCCGGCCGGAATACGGTCAGGACCGGTGAAGCCGTAATCGTGCGCCGTGAAAACCACCGATTTGTCCGCACGTGAGCCAGCTGCCGTGTCGTTTCCGTCGCTCAATCCCGTTACCACTGCAATAATCACAAGAGCCAACAGTGCTCGTTTCATGCACACCCCTTTCACGTTATCCGATCATGATTGGCCGTTAGACATCTGTCCTTCGCCCTACCTTCCCTGACCATTTCTACGAACCTAGCACAATGGATTTGAACCAGTCTCCGAAAAACAACTCTCGCGACATTTCCCGCTTACGAATTCTCGCAAATGATTTTGCCATTTCTCACAAATTCTTGGATTTGCTTGAAAGCCCTTGGCACAAGGATCTCACAACTCTTCACAATCATTGGTGGTTCGATGGATAACCATGATGGCATGGATACTGCTTTACTAGTTTTTCAGTACCGAGTTGAAAAGCAGCCGACCCGGGACGGCCATGTTGGATGAAGTCAGGTTCATTCACCGCTCTTCTACTCAAGCAGAGATATAGACCAGAGGTCGATACATCAACCTTTTCTCTCAATAAACAGGAGGACGCCATGCCGACAAACACAACCACTCAGCAGATCAACGGTGTCAATGTGGATGTTTTGAAGGGAACCGTAGGGGCGATTCAGGCGGATCCAGAACTGGCAAAATGCCGCTTTCGTGCAACCAATAAATGGGTTGACGGCGCTCACAATTGCACTTCCATCAAAGATTTTTTCGGCGCCAAACAGGAGATGTCACACAAACAGGAATTTCACATCCATGCGGACGAGCCGCCCATTTTGGCGGGAGCGGACGAAGCAGCCAACCCCGTCGAGATCCTGCTCGGCGCACTCGCAAGTTGCGTGACGACCGGAATGGTCGCCCACGCAGCGGTGAACGGAATCCAGATTGAGGAATTGGAGTCTCACCTCGAAGGGGATATCGACTTGCGGGGGTTCCTGGGATTGGATGCCACGGTGCCAAAAGGATATACGGACATCCGTGTGACGTTCAAAGTCAAGACGGACACGGAGAATTTGGCAAAGCTCAGACGTTATGCGGAGTTTTCTCCGGTGTATAACACGCTCATCCATGGGACGAACGTGGACATTCAAATCGAACCGAAGTAAGACGTTCCGTCACCATCAATTGGCGATAGGGCCGCCATCGATTAAGGACCTGATGGCGGCCCATCACCATCCGACAGACCCCTGTTGCACCATCCGGCCGCTTGTCTTGGCGGTACAGGGCCGCTCCAGGGGAAAGATTTACATCAGTACAACTGGGGAAAATCTACGCCACTCAACCAATCAGAGCACAGCACACCAAGGCGGCCATTGGGTTCCGCTGAACTACGAATTCTCAATGGCCAGCGCACGTTTCTCCTCCAATTCAGCCCACCGGGCATAGAGTCGTTCGACGTCGGCCTGCGC
>DKBD01000032.1 GCA_002451055.1 Nitrospira sp. UBA6909
AACTGAGAAGCTCCCGGCTTGGATGAATACCCCTGAGTCAAAAGTGAGGTCACTCATGGGCACATCCGCAATCGCAAAGGTTATCGTGTGTGTCCCTGCGGACAGCCCCAGGACATTCGCCGTGAGCACGGTTGTAAACCCGTCATATTGAATGTCGTGGGTTCCCGACGCATTATCAATATAGAACACAGAATTAGCTACTTCGTTGACCGAGTTGACCGAAACCACATCCATCGTTCCTGGCAACAAGGCGATGTTCGTACCGTCCAAAAATACTCCCAACACATCGTTGAACGAGTTTGTGCTCGGATCGAATATCGGATACTCCTCAGAACCAAACACATAGTTGAAGGAGAGATTTCCGCCTGTGGTGGTAAAGCTAAACGTCAACACGCTGGCATCACCCGTTGTATTGGGGGAAACCAATGGATCGAGCAGGCTACTCCCCGGCAGTCCATTGTCTTGCGAGACCTTTCCGTCATTGGGACCAACCGCAAGTTCCGCGCTACCGTTTGTGAGGAGGGTCCCGCTTTCTATCCCGATTCCCGAGGCACTCCCCCCAGTAAAGGTCCCACTGGCTATGGCTGCACCGGTATAGGTTGGACTGCCCGCCACCAGCGTGACGCCAGACCCAACAATGGTATTCACCAGCGTATTGGCATTATCGGTCGTTGCCACACTGAGGGCATAGGATGTTACTGGTGAACAGACACAGGCCAAGGCTGCCATGAGAACCAGTCTTTTGCCTGAATAAAGCATGTGTATCATCTCACTTCTCCTAATACTTGAAAAACTCAATACATCTCTCAACCATATTGGCAATATGGACAAGCAAGTCCTATTCCAATAATGAAACGTCTCTATGAGGTCATCGTAAAACATCTATTGTTTCTAATAGTTACGACTCTCGCTCCAAACTATGAAAAAAATGACTTCAACAACGACTTGTCAAAATCCCGTACAATTTCAAGGGAATGTATGCATGTATATGAAGCAGTGCGTTGCCTTATCAACCAGTTATGGCAACTTCACCTGTAAGAAAATCGTACAGATCGGCGCTGTAGATAGATTTAAGGTATTGATATAAATAGATATTCCTGCTTTCGTGTGGGAACTCAGACCGTCCACCATCATGGCCTGAGCCTGCTCTGCCGCAGCAGCTTCAGCTACCAAGGCCGGAGGGCCGTAGCTTCCTCCATAAGACGGGTGTGGGGAGTCCCGCAGGAGGTCGGAGTCATGGTTGCCGGAGAACCAGTGTCCCCTCTGAATCTAAGCCGGAGAGATCATTCTCTGATAGACCCCGCACTCAGATTCGTCCCTTACCCCGCACAGGACCTGAAAGGCCCTGAAAGAGTCACCCCACGCATCATGGCATCGCATTGCTCTTGCTCCTCCGTTCGGCTACACCGACTTTCCCCATTTTCCCCACCCGAATCATGACGGTTGTTGACTAAGCAGCACCATAGGTGGATAATTTCGGGTCACATCATAAAAGGACCGATTGGATACCATAGGAAGGGGACAGCAATGACTGTTTACTCATCGAGACGGCTGAGCGCGCTCTCTCTGTGTGTGATTGTGACCCTGGCCGGTGTTGGATGCACCGGATCCTCGCCGGAAGCCAAAATGGCGGCGCACCTCGAGCGAGCGGAGAGTTACTTCAAGAACAGCCAATATCAAGAAGCGATCATTGAGTACAAGAACGTCATCCAGATTGATTCAACGAACGCCGATGCCCATTACCAACTGGCCTTGTCCTATTTGAAACTCGGCGGACTCACCAATCTCCAGGCGGCCTTCGCCGCACTGACGCAAACAGTCGAATTGGACAAGAGCAATCACGAGGCGCAGTTAAAACTTGGAGAGCTCTTGCTCCTGAGCAATGAACCGGGCAAGGCCAGAGAACGGGCTGAGATCGTGTTGGTTTCAACCCCGAACAACACCGAAGGCCTTATCCTCAAGGGGCGCAGCCTCGCGGGTGAAAAACGCTACAAGGAAGCGATCGAAGAATTGAAGAAGGCGATCGCGGCCGATCCAAACAAGATCCAGACTTACATCGATTTGTCTCGCGTCTACTTTGCGGCCAAGGACAACGAGTCGGCGGAAGACACGCTCAACCAAGGCTTGAAAGTCAGCCCCCGCTCGATCGAACTGCTGACCGCCTTGGGAGATTTTCGCGCCGCGACCGGCAAGTCCGATCAGGCAGAAGCCATCTTTAAACGGGTCCTCGACATCGAGCCGGCCAATGAGAGTGCGTACCTGCGTCTCAGTGAACTCTACCTGCAGCTCAAGCGACCGGCAGATGCAGAAGGGATGCTCCAGAAGCTGGCGGCCGCGAAGCCGAAAGACGAGGCCCCGCTTATTCGGCTGGGAGATTTTTATACGGCGACCGGCCAGAGAGACAAGGCGCTGACAAGCTATCAGCGTGCGACCGAGGTGAAGCCCGATTCGACCATCGCCAGGGACAAACTGATCGGTCACTATCTTGATACCGGCAAAACCGCCGAGGCGGAAACCCTCGTGAAAGACATCCTCGCAAACAACGCCAAGGACCTGATGGGGCGGTTCTTCGATGCCAGATTGCTGCTGGCCAAACAAAAGCCGGACGACGCCATTCCCATTCTCCAGGGCGTCATCAAGGACGAGCCGCAGTTTGCCGGGGCTCACCATTTTCTCGGCGTGGCCTATCTGCAGAAACGCCAACCCGCCCAAGCCAGAGCGTCGTTCGCCGATGCCGTCAAGCACAACCCGCGTCTGGTCGAATCACGAACGGCATTGGCCCAACTCTATCTCGCCGAAGGATCGACGGATCTCGCCCTCGAACAGGCCCAAGCCGCGGTTCAGTTGAATCCTCGCAACGTGCAAGCAGCCCTCGTCGCCGGAACCGCCTACCTCAAAAAAGGCGATATCGCAAAGAGCCGGAAGGTCTTTGAAGCCATTTCGCAGGCCCTCCCCAATGAACCTGTGGGCCCCTATCAACTTGGGCTGGTGTCGCGCACTGAGAAGAACGATACCAAGGCCTTGGCCTANNGGTCCCCAAAAGCCCATTCTTACACAATCTCCTCGGACAGCTCTGGACGAATGAGAAGAATTATGCCCAAGCTGAACAGGAGTACAGAAAAGCCATTGAGCTGGATGACTCGATATTTCCAGCCTACTTGAACTTAGCGGGGATTTATCTCCGCATGGGTAAGCAGGACCAGGCGGTGAAGGAATACGAGACGGTCCTCGCGAAAAACCCCAAGTCGATCCAGGCACACATGATGCTGGGGATCATCCACGAGAGCCGAAACGAATCCGACAAGGCGCAGGCCAGCTACGAGACCATCCTCAAGCTGAATCCTCGGTTTGCTCCGGCCGCCAACAACTTGGCATGGATGATGGCCCAAAAGGGCGAGAACTTGGATGTGGCCTTGTCCCATGCCCAAACCGCGCGGGAAGTCAACCCGGAAGATCCTCACATCGCCGATACCCTGGGATGGATCTATTATAAGAAAAACGCCTATCTCCTTGCCGTGAATCTTCTCAAAGAAGCAGTCGAGAAACT
>DKBD01000081.1:0-19111 GCA_002451055.1 Nitrospira sp. UBA6909
ACATCGAGATCCGACGGCATGTCCTTATAGATCGTGCCTCCATGCCTGTAACCGGTGCAGAGCTTCACTTCCTTGCAGCCGTCCAGCACATCGAGCTTGGTCAGCGCGAGCGACGTCAAGCCATTGACCTGCGTGGCATGACGCACGACGACGGCATCGAACCAACCGCACCGTCTTGGACGACCGGTCGTCGCTCCAAACTCATTTCCACGTTCCTGCAGCCCCTGGCCGACCTCGTCGGTCAGTTCCGTGGGTAACGGCCCACTGCCCACTCTGGTCGTATACGTTTTTGCGATGCCCAGGACGGCATCGATCATCGTGGGACCAACGCCGGTTCCCGTGCAGGCGCCACCCGCCGAGGCGCTGGACGAGGTCACATAGGGATAAGTGCCGAAATCCACGTCCAGATGCGTGCCTTGGGCTCCTTCGAACAACACCGTCTTGTTCTTCTCAATCGCGCGGTTCAGCAACATGGTCGTATCCACGATATGGCTCTTGAGCCGGTCGGCATAACCCATATATTGGGCGAACACCTTGTCAACCTGGTACGTCTCGACCTTGTGGAACTGCTCCAGAAACCAATTCATCTCGACCAGATTTTCTTCCAGCTTCTTTCTGAACAGCGCGGGATTGAGCAGATCGCCCACGCGAATGCCGATCCGCGCCATCTTGTCGGCATAGGACGGCCCAATGCCCCGGCCGGTGGTGCCGATTTTCCGCGACCCCTTCGCTTGCTCCGACGCGCGATCAATCGCCTTGTGGTACGGCAGGATCAGATGTGCGCGCTGACTGACGGCGAAATTCTTACCGACCGGGATGCCCTTGGTCTGAAGCTGATCCATTTCTTCGATCAATGATCCCGGATCGACCACGACGCCGTTTCCAATCACACAGGTCGTGCCACGGTACAACACACCGGACGGGATGAGATGGAAAATATAGGTGCCGCGCTCATTGATGACCGTGTGTCCCGCGTTGGAGCCGCCTTGATAGCGCACGACAATGTCGGCATCCCTGGCCAAGATATCGACGATCTTGCCCTTGCCTTCATCGCCCCATTGGGCGCCGATAATGACGAGATTGCCCATCGTCCAACTATCCTCCGTGACGGTCCAACACGAAAAAAAAGCTCTGACCAGGCTGGGAGATCAGAGCAACGGGCGCCATGGTAGGGTTCCGCCTTCCCTTTGTCAAGCACCTCTCCGAGCCTCAGGACTGACCAAACCGAGTTATACCGCCGACTACAGAGCGGTTCGATATTCCCGGGCATGGCTGAAATGGCCCATGAGAGCCAATTTCTGGATCAGGTTGGCCATAGGTTTTCTTGACTGGTCAGAACCCGCGTGTTAGCATGCCCACGACTTTTCGCGGAGTTGAGCATCTCGGACTGATCAGAGTGGGGCTGTGGCGCAGTTGGGAGCGCGCGTGAATGGCATTCACGAGGTCGCCGGTTCAATCCCGGCCAGCTCCACCAACCTTCGCGGAAGCGAAGGTTGCCCGCCATAGCTAATGCGACGGCGGGCCACAAAGGTCCCGCTTCGGTTGGCAAGCCAGCCATTTGAGCTACGAGTACAAGCTTGCTCCAGTGCTGGTGACGGATAATCACCTCACATGATTCGCATGCTACGAATTGCCCCGATTGCTTATGCGGTCTGAATTGTTCATCCATTTCGAGCTGCCACGCCTCCCNNTTCCGCATGATCCTGGGGGAAGAATCACCGGACGAGGGCTCGATTCGAAAGCGGCCCCGGCTCAGGATCGGCTACCTGCCGCAGGAGCTCGAATCCATTCCTGGAAAGACTGTCTTGGAGGCCACGCATCGCGACGAATATCCGGAGCACGAAGGCAAACGTATTCTCATGGGCCTCGGCTTCTCGGAGATCGACTTCGAGCGGCCGATCGAAAAGCTCTCCGGCGGCTACCGCATGCGGGTCGCGCTGGCGCATCTGCTGTTGTCGAATCCCGACGTGCTGATGCTGGACGAGCCGACGAACCACCTGGACAAGCCGACCCAACGCTGGTTCGAACAGTTCCTTCTGAATTCCAACATGACGCTGCTGATCATTAGTCACGACACGGCCTTTCTCGATCAGGTCGTGACGCACATCTGGGAACTGCGGCACCACAAGATCCAGGAATACCGCGGCAACTACTCTAAATTCAAAGAACTCAGGGCGGAGCGCGATGCGCAACTCCAGGCTTCGGCGACCCGGCAGCAGAAGGAAGTGGCTCGCGTGCAGAAATTCGTCGACCGGTTCCGCTACCAGGCCAACAAGGCTAGCCAGGTGCAGTCCCGCATCAAGCAGCTGGAGAAGGTCAAGATGATCGAGGTCCAGCGCGATCCAAAGCGGGTAAAATTCCGCTTCCCGACGCCCGACGCGAGCGGACGACAGGTGCTCGACCTCGTCGGCATCGGCAAGCGCTACGGGGAAAAGGTAGTCTACGAATCACTCCATTTTTCCCTGGAACGCGGCCAACGCATCGCTCTGGTCGGCGAAAACGGCGCGGGCAAGAGTACGCTCTTGAAAATGCTCGCGGGCGCCCTACCGCCTGATTCAGGCACCCGAACCGTGGGGCACGGGGTGACCTTGCATTACTTTGCCCAGCATCAGGCGGAAACGTTGAATCCCGAGCACACGATTCTGGAATCGCTCGATGAAGTCACCAAGTACGCGGAGATGAATTTCCTGCGTGGCATCGCCGGAGCCTTCCTCTTCACCGGCGAGGAGCAGAAGAAACCGATTAAGGCGCTCAGCGGCGGGGAGCGGAACCGGGTCGCGCTGGCCCGCATGCTGGTCGAACCGGCCAACACGCTGCTCCTGGATGAGCCGACCAACCATCTGGACCCCGCATCAGTAGATGTGCTGACCGACGCGCTGGCCCAGTTTCCCGGGACGATCGTCTTCATTTCCCATGACCCGACATTCCTCACGAGAATCGCCACCCGCGTGGTGGAGATTGAGGACGGGCAAGCCCGGAATTTTATCGGCGACTATGAATACTATCTGTGGAAAAAGGCCCAGGAGTTCGAATCGATCAAAGAAACCAAGGAGGAGCTCGATGGAAAGCCTCAGGCCAAGTCCTCGGCTCCCACACGGGCGATGGCGCATCAAACTCAAGTTCCCTCAAAGGAATCAGGCGGCGACCGTCGAGACTTGACGAAAACTCATGCCCGCTTGGAAAAGCAAGTGTCCCGTGCGGAATCCGAGATCGCGGAGCTCGAAAACAAAGTGAAGACTCGGGAGACCGAATTAGCCGACCCCGCACTGTACAAGGAATTCGGGAAATGGAACGTCCTGCACCAGGAGCAGGACGGCTGGAAGCGCGACCTTGAGCGACTGAACGCTCGCTGGGAATCGCTCTCGGCCGAATTGGAAGAGGTGAAGCAAAAACTGGGGGCGTTACGCTAGACGGGGGCCCTGAGGGTTTCCTCAAGATAGTAATAAAGCCAACGGTTCTTGTCTTTCGTTACGACTTCGTCCCACACGACCCCGATCAAGAATCCCTTCTTTTCCCAGGGCTTGACCCAGGCCACGGTCCCATCCAACTTTTCCTGCTGTTCAACCTGATCCGAATCCAAGAACGCAAGCGACACCGTCACCTTGTCATTCGGAGCAAAACGGTCTTTGATGTGCAGGCCGGCCCCGATTCTATTCACATTGTCCAAGACGGCCGTGCAAGCCCGGCCCCCGTTCTTCGGAGCCACCAGCGCAGAACCGACCAGCGTGGCGCGGACGAACTTACGACGCTCGCTCGCCGCCGCCAGAATCGCCGATGGTTTTGTTTCGCCTCGCTTCATACGGCCTAAGTATAACCGATTAGAAAGGATTGTAAACCACCAAAATCGGCCCTATGGTCGATTTTTCGGCCTGTAATATTGCCGGCCTTTCAATGGCTCAGGGAGATGGGTCTGTTCGGTCTTGGCTTGGGGGTCGTCATGGACATAGCGGTAACCTTGCCCATACCCCAGCTCCTTCATAAGTCCTGTGACGGCGTTTCGAAGATGGAGCGGAACCCCAAGATTTCCATAGGCTTTGGCATCTCGAAGCGCCTCCACAATCCCGACGTAGGAGGCGTTGTCTTTGGGCCGCGAGGCAAGATAAGTCGTTCCATGGGCGAGGGAGATTTGGGCCTCGGGCAATCCCACGAATTGCACGGCCTGCGCCACGGCCATGGCTACGACGAGAGCCGACGGATCGGCGTTCCCGATGTCTTCTGAGGCGAAGATCACCATCCTCCGGGCGATGAACTTGGGGTCCTCCCCCGCTTCCAACATGCGAGCCAGCCAGTAGAGCGCTCCGTTCGGATCGGAGTCCCGCAAGCTTTTAATGTAGGCGGAGACGACATTGTAATGTTCTTCACCCGACTTGTCGTAACGAAGCGACTGCCTGCCCAACGCCGTGTCCAGCTGAGGCTGATCGATCAGGCGCGAACCGTCCGGTCCCGCCGGCGTCTGCGTCACCACGAATTCCAACGCCGTGAGCAACGCCCGCGCATCGCCGTTCGCGAACGCCATCAGCCGTTGTCTGGCGTCTGCTGAGAATTGGGCATTCCATGTTCCGAGCCCTTTTTCGATATCCATGAGCGCCCGGTCAAGCACCTGCCCCAGTGCGTCTGGGGAAAGAGGCTTGAGCACGACGACGAGCGCGCGCGACAGGAGCGGGCTGATGACCTCGAAGGAGGGATTCTCTGTGGTCGCCCCTACTAGAATGACGGTTCCCCGTTCCACATGGGGGAGAAATGCATCTTGTTGGGCTTTGTTGAACCGGTGGATTTCATCGACGAAGAGGATCGTCCGGCGCCCGTTGAACGCCCGACGTTGCTCGGCCGATTTGATGATCTCCCGTAACTCCGGAATGCCTCCGGTCACGGCCGAGAACGAGACAAATTGGGATTTCGTGTGCCGGGCGATCAGGTGAGCCAGCGTCGTCTTTCCTGCACCAGGCGGTCCCCAAAAGATGACCGAGGAGAGTCGGTCTGTTTCAATGGCTCGCCGCAAGGGCCGGTCCGGTGCGGTGATGTCATTCTGCCCAACAAAATCCTCAAACCGGCTCGGTCGCATCCGCTCGGCCAGGGGAGCGCCATCTACGTTCTCACGCTCCGGCGAATCAAATAGGCCCGGGATGGAATCATGATGGCTCGGCATGCGGATCCTCGACGATGCTCGGATTCTATACGCCTCCTCCTCATCGGCGCAAACTCGTCCGCCCACTCTTGACGCAGCCGCAAGCCAGTGTTACGGATGTCCCAGAACTTCGTACCCGACAGAGAACAAATGAACATCCAGGTAAACGGTATTACACTGGCCTACAGCGACAGAGGAACCGGACTTCCCCTTGTGTTTCTCCATGCCTTTCCGCTCAACCGCGCCATGTGGACGCCGCAGGCCGACGCGCTCTCGTCACGGTTCCGAGTCATCACGGTCGATCTGCGTGGCCATGGGGAGTCGGACGCTCCGCTCTGGTACTACACGCTCGATCAGGCCGCGGAGGATGTGCGGGCCTTGCTGGATCACCTGTCGATCGGACAGGCGGTGCTCATCGGGCTCTCGATGGGCGGTTACATTCTTTTTGCGTTCCACCGTAAGTATGCCGACCGCGTGAAGGGTTTGGTACTCGCTGATACAAGGGCACAGGCGGATACGGCGGAAGGAAAAGAGGCCCGCTTTCAGATGGCTCAAGTCGCCTACAGGAAGGGTACGGGCGCAATCGCCGACATGATGATCCCGAAACTCCTCTCCTCCGGGACCGTCGACCGGAGACCGGATCTTGTCCAAACCGTGCGCGCCATGATCGAAGGCAATGAAGTCAGCGGCATCGCGGGGGACTTGATGGCGATGGCCGAACGGGCCGATTCGATTCCGTTCTTAGGGGCGATCGCCTGCCCCGTTCAGATTGTCGTGGGCGAACTGGACCAAGCCACCCCGCCTTCCGATGCGAAACTCATGGCCGACCGGATTCCCGGCTCCCGTTTGACCGTCATTCCCAACGCCGCGCATCTGGCCAATCTTGAGCAGCCGGATGCCTTCACTCGCATCGTGCGGGATTTTGCGTCAGACCTGGCAGGAGAGGGGAACGGTTGACAGGATGACCACGGGCCATCAGTCCGAGTCACCCACACTGGTTTTCTGAATCAGCTTCAGGAATTCCAGGCGGGTTTGGGGCTGGCTCCGAAACGCTCCGAGCATGGAACTGGTGACGGCCACCGTGTTCTGCTTCTCCACTCCACGCATCATCATGCAGAGGTGCCGGGCCTCCACAACGACACCCACCCCGTTCGCATTCAGTTTCGCGCTCAGGGTTTCGGCAATCTGGACGGTGAGCCGCTCTTGAACTTGGAGACGCCTGGCGAATGTATCGACGATGCGGGGAATCTTGCTCAGGCCCACGACTTTCCTGTTTGGTAAATACCCAACATGGACCTTGCCGAAGAACGGCAGCATATGGTGCTCGCACATGCTGAAGAAATCGATGTCTTTCACAATGACCATCTCGTCGTACTGGATGGGGAACAGCGCGCCGTTCAGAAGATGGTCGATGTTCCGCTGATAGCCCTGGGTCATGAAGGACAGGGCTTTGGCAACCCGTTCTGGTGTCTTGAGCAAGCCGTTCCTGCTGGGCTTTTCACCAAGCGCTATCAACATTTGGGTGACCAGCGACTGCAAGACCTCCCCATCAGGGGGCTGCCCGCTTCCTCCCGCGTCCTCAACCGACCTTCCGCGTCTCCCAGCCTTTCCCTTCTTAGCCACGCGCCCCTCCTCTGGCTTGAGACGAACCAGCATATTCGAAGTAGTTGTCTCTCGTCTCGATGACGCCGACCTTTTCAAGCCTGCCCGCCATCAACTTCGATTCCAGCAAATCCCAGATCAATTTCACAAGATTTTCACCGGTGGTCGTCCGTTCAGCGAACTCAGGATCGCAATTGAGATCCTGATGGTCGAACCGCCTGACGACGGTTTCGTTCACCGTTCGATCGAGGCGCTCAAGATCCTGGGCCTCCTCGATCCCGCTGCTTTTGACCGTGACTAGCACCACATAGTTGTGGCCATGGCCGTTCAGGTTGTTACATTTCCCGAACGCGGCTTGATTCTCTTCCTGCGTCAGGCGATCGCTGTGAAGGCGGTGGGCAGCGCAGAACCGATAGCGTCTGGTCACCGTCCCCTGGGACATTTCCCCCGTCGCCTCCGTTAAGAAGAAAAGCCAGGATCACTCGTTTCTCGAGCAACCCTGGCTTCGTCAATCATGCTCTGTAGTCGGCATTCGCCGCAAAATTCCGCGACGCCCCTTAGGAACTGAATGAGCTACCGCAGCCGCAGGTCGTTTTGGCTTGGGGATTCTTAATGGAAAACCCAGAGCCTTGAACGCTGTCCACGTAATCGACTTCCGCCCCCTGGAGCAAGGGAGCACTCTGTGAATCCATGATGACCTTCACGTCACCCATTTCGACGACCGTATCATCTTCGGCCATCTTGGATTCAAAGGCCATTCCGTATTGATAGCCATGGCACCCACCGCCGCGGACATACACACGCAACCCAACCACATCCTTCTCCTCGGCCATCAGCTCTCTGATCTTCTGTTCCGCCACCTGTGTAATTGTTACCATTATCGTCTTCCTCCTCTTGTCACAAGATCCCCAACCCACGGACCCTATTTCTCAGTGTAACACCTCTCTACCGAATATCAACACCCGCTTTCTATCGTTTTCTCAACCAGGAACCTCCCACTTGCTTGTCGGAACGCGCACGACGACGTCTCCCAGCACCCGTGCCTGACAGGCCAATCGGTGCCGTGGTTCGCTCAGCGATTCGCGATCCAGCAAATCCTGTTCGTCAAAATCGATCTCGGAGAGATGTTCCATCCCCGCCTGGACCTCGACCCGACAGGTGGTGCAGGAGGCATTGCCCCCGCAGTCGTGATTCAAGGGGAGACCGACGACTTTCGCCGCATCGAGAAGCGAAGTGTTGACTTCCACCTCTCCGGTCCTTTCTCCGCAATACAGGAAGGTCACCCGCGGCATCACGCTCTCCTGAACATTACGAATGGGTGCCAACGCCTTCCGTTACCGCCTTATACGGGCACCGCTGCAGTCGAATATGATCTTCGTATTCGTGCCGGAATAACTTCAGGCTGCTTTGCACCAGGACTGCTGCGCCGGTGACGAGGGTGCAATACCCGGTCCCTTTTACAAAACCACAGAGCTGCAGCATGCTGTCGAGGTCCTTTTGAGTGCCATCCCCCGCTTCAATTTTCACCATCAGTGCAGCCAAGTTCATGGTTCCCATTCGACAAGGAGGACATTGACCGCAACTCTCGTTCTTGAAGAAATTGGAAAAATGCAGTGTCTTCGCCACCATACATGTTGCATCATCCACGACGATGACGCCGGCCGAGCCCAATCCCGTTCCTGCTTTCTTCAGGGAATCGAAGTCCATGGGCAGATCAAGTTGATCCGCCGTCACCATGGAAAAGGCTGGACCGCCTGGAAATACCGCTTTGATCTTGCGGCCACCCGGCACTCCACCTCCGCATTGCTCGATCAAATTCCGAATCGTCACGCCCATGGGCATTTCATACACCCCCGGACGATTGACGGCTCCACTCAGCGAAAACATCATCGTTCCCGGGCATCTCTCCACGCCCACCTGCATAAACCACGAGGCGCCCTTGTGGAGAATCCGAGGGATGTTGCAAAGCGTCTCCACATTATTGACGAGCGTCGGCTTGCCATAGAGACCGAAATCCGTCGGATAGAACGGGGGCTTCTGCCTGGGCATCGCCGGACGGCCCTGCATCGACTCGAGCATTGCCGTCTCCTCGCCGGCCACGTAGCTGCCATGGCCATCAAAAATTTCCAATTCGATGTCGATACCGCTCCCCAGCACATTCTTCCCAAGAAAGCCCCGTTCTCTTGCTTGGGCCAGGGCTTTTTTCAGATTCTCTTGTTCCTCATGGTACTCATGATTCACGTAAATGAAGGACGCTTTGGCCTGCACCGTACGCGAGGCGATCAAGCAGCCTTCGATCAATTGGTGCGGCAAGGTCTTCAACAAATGACGATCCTTGAATGTTCCCGGCTCGTGTTCCCCCGCATTGCACACGAAGTAACGTTCTTGAACCCGGTGATTGAGGACCTTGTCCCACTTGATTCCGGTTGGAAATCCGGCTCCACCTCGCCCCCTGAGACCAGATTTCTTCAGTTCTTCAACGATTTGGGCAGCCTTCAACTCCTTGACACAACGTTTCCACGCCTCATACCCTCCGACCTTGAGGTAGCCATCAATCTCCCAGGGATTGCCCTCAAGCTTTTGAACCAGGCGTGGCTCTTCAGCGATTGACATCGCTCACTCCGCGTGAAAAATTTCCACTTGAAGTCGGTACTATACGGCTCCGCGTCTGCGCCCGTCAAGGCAACAGGCCTGGAATAGGCCTGAATCCCAATCAGTTAGGGCCGGGGGTCCTATCGCACGGTGGGCATTGAGGGCTACTGAGGAGAACCTCTTGAGATGCGTCGAGAACGTGGCCGGGGGGAAATCCCCCCGGCCACGACAAGCACGGACTCTACCTAAAATGGCTACCCGCTCCCATGAAAAACAACATGGGGATCGAGAGCATGAAGTTCACGCGGGAGGCCAGCAGAGCAGAACGGCCCCATTGGGCCATCTCCGGCGGCGCCGGTGTTCCTTGGGCCGCAGCCGTCACGGCCGCGATGATTTTCCTCTGGTTCGGCCAGATGATCCCATGGACATTACCCATCATGATGATGCCGAGTAACCCACCGATCGCCAACGCGACGGCGCCTGTTCCACCTCTGTGGTACATATGGCCATACAAGAGCACCCCGGCCAGCACCGTCACGGTCGCTCCGTGCCGAAACCACTTGAGTGCGACCGGCATCAGCTTGGGAATCACGATGTTCTTGGTCGGGCCATCCAGACTTTTTAAGAAAGACGCGTTGATCAGGTTGAAAAAGTATAAGAGCCCGATCCACGTAATACCGGCCAGGAAATGAATCCAGCGAAGAATGAGCTGAGCCCAATCGGCTTCACCCGCATCTATGCCGGTTAATCCCAAATAGACAACTATCAACAACACGGCGAGCGCGAATCCCGCGCCCATCGTCTGCATCGGATCTTCCAGAAATTTCATACGGCCTCCTATTTGGTGCAGAGCTGAGCCGATCTGTGTACGTGAGCGTCTGCTCTCTTGTCAAGCATGCGGAGGCCGTACGTGCGGACTGCACACGGGATAAACGCCCGGGATCGCTCCTATTTCATAAGCCGATCGACCGCGGCACAGAGTTCTCTGACGGCGTTCGCCGACTTTTCCAACGCCGCCCGTTCCGCGTCCGTCAATTCATATTCAACTACCCGCTCCACGCCGCCGAGACCCAAGATGACCGGCACACCCACCACGACATCCTTGAGTCCATATTCGCCATCGCACAAGACGGCGCAGGGGAGCACCCGCTTCTGATCCTTCAGGATGACTTCAACCATCGAGACCACGGACGCCGACGGCGCATAAAAGGCGCTGCCGGTCTTCAACAGCCCAACGATTTCGGCCCCGCCTTTCTGCGTTCGTTTCACGATCGCCTCCATCCGCTCTTGACTGAGCAGTTCTGAAGCCGGCTTGCCTTTGACCGTCGTGTACCGCGGGAGCGGTACCATCGTATCACCATGGCCCCCCAGCACCATTGCCTCGACGTCAGAACCCGGCACATCCAATTCCCTCGCGATGAACGTCCTCATACGGGCCGAATCGAGCACTCCAGCCATCCCGATCACCTTCGACTTAGGCAATCCGCTGACCTTCCTCGCGACATGCACCATGGCATCCAGCGGATTGGTCACAAGGATCAAGATAATCTGCGGAGAGCGAGCCACTAACTCCGTGACGACCGATTTGACGACCTTCGCATTGGTCGCCAGCAGATCATCGCGGCTCATCCCGGGCTTGCGCGGAATGCCCGAGGTAATCACCGCAACGGCGGAGCCGGCGGTTTCATCGTAGCCGTTCGTTCCCACCACCTGGGTGCTATAGCCGCACACCGGCCCGGCTTGCGAAATATCGAGCGCCTTGCCTTGCGGCACACCCTCGACAATATCGACCAAGACGACGTCATAGATGTCTTTCTCGGCCAGCCGTTGCGCCGCAGTTCCCCCGACATTTCCAGCCCCCACCACAGTGATTTTTGGACGTCCCATGCTTTCCTCCGGTCAGTTCTGAGCGCTGAGTCAGCACCTTTGCCAGTTGGCTCGACAGATTCTCAGCACTCAGCACTGGTTACGTATGATCATGCTCGATCCAGCCTGCCACTTTGAAGTTGATCGTGCAGACAAAATTGTCGCCATCGTAGAAGTTCACCTTGATTTTCTTCTTCCCGTACGTTGTTGCCAGAAACTCTTCGGGGTTGTCGACGAGTTCCTGATAGCCCCCTGCCGGATATTCGCCCAGATCCTGAAAGACGACGATCATCCCTTCCTTCACTTCCTGCAGCACTTTCGCCCAACAGCGGGGATACACTTCCCAAAACTTGGCCTCGATCATCTCCTTCGTCGGCTCCGGGCGATCTTCTCCCGGCTTGACCACCTGCGCAAACTTCGCCAACCGGCGGACATAGGGATATTGATGCCCGGTAAACAGCTTATAGAGCCACGGCGGGACCATCGGTCTTTCGGACGCTTCGGCCGTCAATTCGTACACCCCCTCCTGCCTTGCCCTTTCACGACCTTCATACCGTCAACCGTTGATAAATGTTCGGTAATCGCGAGGGCAGCGACTCCACACGATCGATGACGGCGAATTGCACGTCGCCGTACATTCGGCGCAGGTAACCATCCGCCTCCCGATCAATGGTCACGCAAAACGGATCGATCCCGCGCTGTCTGGCCTCCCGGAGCGCTGCCTTGGTGTCCTCCAAGGCATACTCATCCTTGTACTCGCCATCCAGGGGCCGACCATCGCTCACAAGCATCAAGATACGGCTCTTCGCTTCCCGTGCCAGCAGTTTGGCCGCGACATGGCGAATCGCCGCGCCGTCGCGATTTTGTTGTCGTGGGCCGAGCCCTCCCAACCGATCAGCCGTGAGCGGTCCCAATCGATCCTCGAAATCCTTGATTGTCAGAAAGTCCACACAGGCGCGTCCTTGGCCTGAATAGGCATAGAGACCGTACTGATCGCCCACGGCCTCCAGCGCTTCGCACAACAACACGAGACTTTCCTTCTCAACATCGATCACCCGACGTCCGCTGTCAAGGCGCCGGCTCGTCGATCCGCTGACGTCGACCAAGAAAGCCGCGGCAACGTCGCGCTCCCGCTTTTCCCGCCTGATGTACAGGCGCTCGTCCCCTTCCAAGCCCGCTCGAAGTTCCGCGGCTCTTCGCACGACCGCATCGACATCCGGATCTTCTCCCTCGGCTTGCCCTGCCACACGGCGGAATGACGGAGGACGCAGGCCTTCGAAGAACCGGCGAAGCGACCGGATTGCGCTCCGATGACGTGCCAGGATCTCATCCACGCCTTCGTCGGACCCTGACTCCGCAGGCCGTTCGACCACGCAGCACCAGTTCACACGATAGTCTTGAATCGTATGGTCCCACTCTGGATAGCGTATCGCACGTTCATCTTGAGCCACCGATCCCGACATCGGCCCCTGTTCGACATCGAGGGCGAGCAATTCCTCAACAGTGGAAGGCAACGACTGCCCGCCGGCAAGAACATCCATGTCCCCGGTCTTTTGGTCTCTCCGTCCCGTTCCCAGGCCTGAACCGGATCGGTCGCGTGAATCTCCGTTCTGACCGGTCTTCCAATCCCCTTCCAACTCCTGTTCGCCGGCCTGTTCGGTCTGCTCCCGATCCCTTGCGATGAATTCCGGATTCATTACACCGCGGTAGGCACGATTGGTCACAGGACGGTATGTGTCGCTCGTCGGTTCCGACGCCCCCGGGGCCGCTTCGGTCTCCTGTGACACATCCTTCGTCGGGTCCGTCTCGATGAGATCGGCCCCAGGCGCCACAAGTTCTTCCATCATGACATAGAGATCATGAGTCAGGCGGACGGTATCCTCGGCCTTGGCTGCCGTGTGGAAAAGAGACTGGCACCGGGCCCACAGGGCGGAGACGTCTTCTTTGACCGCTTGGGGGACCGCGGAATCAAGCGATTCGCCCGTCGAGAGCCTCAACAGACAATCGACGATCAGCTCCTTGACCGTCAACCCTTGGGCGGGATCGCGAGGAGTGACGGCTTCCGCCGCCAACTGCGCCAGTTGGGGCCGCAGACCTGGATATTCCGCTTGGAGCAAGAATTCGATGCGGGCATCTTCCAGGACGGTCCATAAATCCCGCACAAGGTGCGGATAGGGATACAGCTGAAACAACGCCGCGAGCGTCTCCGGGATCGCCCCAGGCAGGCGGCCATACCGTCGGCGCACTCTTTCAAACACATCGGCAAGCGACTCCAGCCTGAGCCGATAGGTTCCGAATTCCAAGTGGCCTGCTTCATGCGCGGCCATGACCAGGTACAACCGCTCATTCTCCTCCGCCGTGGCATACCGCCGAAGCGTCGCGGGCAAGGAGATCGTGCGCCCATCAGCACTCACCGTGGCTCGAGGATCCGCTTGGGCCGATGACTCCGGAAGCGCCGCAATGGTGACGTCCGTTCCGCAGAGCCCTTGGACAAAGAGTTTGACCCTTCGGGCAACCTGCCGCAGCGGAACACCGCTCATCGCCTGTTCAACTGATGCGAGCGCTTTCAGGGATTCCACTGCGAAGTAGGCCCGTCCGCCTTCCTGGCTGTAGGCCAGCACTTCCATCCCGGCCCTAAACCAGGTCTCGAAGCGCGAGAGGGCCTGAGGTCCGTCGCCGATCAGACGCATGACTTCCGGGCAGCGCCGAAGATACTGCAACGCCGCCTCCGCATCTTTTTCGGCAAGCAGCGAGCCATACTGCAACATTTTGACTTGCTGTTCCGTTGACGGAAGCGTGCGCAGCAGGCCTGGGGACTCCGTCAGCCACGTCACCCCGAACTCCGGCGAGTGTTCAGCCAGTAAGATCCCCAATGACAACGCTTTCGCGCGAACGGCGGGATGCTCGATCTCTCCCAGAATCCCAGGGCTCGTCCGCATGAATTCGATCGCGGCCAGATAGTCAGGCTTTCCCAATGTGTTCGGCGCTACCAGTTTCATGCCGAATGACAGCCAGCTTCTGGCCTCCCCAACCGGAAGGACGGAAGCGACGCGGGAGATTTGTCGAATGTACTCAAGCCCCACCACCCCATCGACTGCCGCCAGCTCGACACCGACGTCAAGCCACAGCCGCGCATCGTCGAGGGATACGGCCGCAACAAGGTCAGGCGCGGCGCGCAGATATTCCCACGCCACATTGGCATCGCGATCGGCCAGTTCCAGCCCGATCCCGAGAACCTCCGTACGTGCCTCGGTCCGTTCGATGAGGCCGAGTATCAGAGGACTGTATTTGAAGTACCTGATCGCCGTCGCGCCGGAGGATTCGGCCAATGCGATTCCCAGGTCAAGCCAGAGAATGATTTCCGAGAGTCCTGCGCGCCGATCCAGTTCGGGGATGGCTTCAATGGCGCCATGCGCAGCTTTCGCCGACAGCTCTTCGAGTTCGTCCAGCAGGCAGGCAATGTGAGGAACCGCCTCAGGCTGGCCTACTGACTCAGCCGCGCGAGCCACGAGCACTGCCGCTGCCTCGTCGCCCAACTCGCGGGCCAGCCGTTGAATCAATGCTTTCTGTGCCGAAAAATCCGCCATGACTCCAGCTAAATGGAACGAAAGGCCGGATTGTAAAGGAGCGAATTTCCCTTGTAAACTAGCAGCTCATATCAATTGCAGCCCTGACGAGAGGAGTATTCCCGTGGCTGAACCGCAGCAGGAGAGTCTCGATAAAATCGCGAAGTTCGTGAAAGGTTTCGCTGAGAAGAGCGGCACCGCCATGCACCCCAATCCAGCCGTCACCGAAGCGGTGGTCAAGGGCCTGGCGATGCACGTGGAGGAACTCGGCAAACCCTTGTGCCCCTGCAACTTCTACAAAGACAAACAAGCCGAAGCCAAGCTGCGACGCTGGATGTGCGCCTGCGATGAGATGCAGATGTACAAGTATTGTCACTGCCTCCTCTTTGTTCGTGAAGATGGGATGCCGATCACGGAATACTTGCCGGAAGGCCACGAAGGTCGTGAGGTCTATGGTGTCGTCACGGATCCGACACCGGATAAAGGTCGTGCCCTCAAACACAAAGCGACCGATCCGGCCTCTACACCCAACGAGCCATTGCCAACTTCGTAGCTGCTATGGGAAGCCACTATCGATTCCTGTATGGGTTCGCCTTCTGTCTCGCTGCCCTCGTGCTGTGGTGTCCACAAGGGGGGGCCGCCGAGCCTGAATCGCCGGACCCACCGGCCTTCAAAGAGAAAGAGCTGCTCGCATACAAAGGGAAAGGCCGCGGCACACTGAGCGGACAGGCCTTCCTCGGTTCCGCCTCGGGGAAAGCCATCACGCAGGCTGGCGTGCCGGTCCATCTGATTCCCGTNNCAACCGGTGGAGTGCACGCAGGACGCGCTCGACCAACTCCTGGCTGAAAAGCGGCTGCTTCCTTATATTCGGACGAGCAGGGCCAATCCCACCGGGCATTTCTGGTTCAAAAAGATACCGGCCGGGCGCTATTACATCCTGAGTTTCATCGAAGGAGGGACTGCTTCACGCCAGGATGAACGGGCGACAGGAATAGCGTGGCTCACGGTGGACCTCGACGCAGGCGAGAAGGCGGCCAACCTGGTTGTGACCAGCTGCTGGCGCAGTCTCTGTTGAGCGGCGCCTACCGGATGCGCCCGACAGGGATGATCCGGCATGACCTATCAGCCATGAGGGAACAAGAAGGCTATGCGCATTCTCCTCGTTGAAGACGATGCGGACTTGGCGCAGTTCATCCGTAAAGGGCTCAAAGAAGAGAACTATGCGGTGGATGTCGCGGCGGACGGTGAAGAGGGGTTGGCAATGGCGTTGAGCAATCCCTACGACTTGTTGATTTTGGACATCATGCTCCCCAAGCTTGACGGCATCACGCTCTGCCGCCGCGTTCGAGCTAAGGGAAATATGACGCCGGTGCTGCTGTTGACCGCGCGCAACACCGTGGAGACCAAGGTGTCCGGCTTCGATACCGGCGCCGATCAATTTTTGCCGAAGCCTTTCGCCTTCGTGGAACTGCTGGCTCAGATCAGGGCCCTGTTGCGACGAGGAAGTCAGCAGCAATTGGTTCAACTGCAAGCGGCAGATCTGACGCTGGACCCAGCGACTCGCCGCGTGTGGCGGGCCGGACAAGAAATCTCCTTGACGAATAAGGAATATGCCTTGCTCGAGTTTCTGTTGCGCAACAAGAATCGAGTCTTGACGCGAACGGTGATCATCGAACATGTATGGGATATCAGCTACGACCCCATGACCAACATCGTGGATGCTCACATTCGGGCTTTGCGGGCCAAAATCGATCGTGATTTTTCGCCCCCATTGATCGCCACCGTACGCGGTGCGGGCTATATGCTGGAGGATCCGGAGGCCCCCGCATGAAATCACTGCGCAACTTAATCGGCCGTTCCGCAGTGATCCTGATGGCGGGGCTCCTCGTGTTTTCCGCACTGGTGTACTTCGCGAGCGAGTCCTTGTTGCACCGATTCGTGGATGGACGACTCTTGGAATTGGTGGAGACGCTCGCCGAAATCGTCAACCGCCATCCAGACATCCTCGACAACGGCGGCAGAGACGTCGCGTTTTCATCCGAGGTGAGCCCGGAAACACAGCAACAACGCGAATTGCACGGGGTCATCCATTCACTACGGGTGTTTTCGCCGGATGGACGGCTCATTTGGAAAAGTCCGAATGCCCACGCCCTCCCCTCGGTCGCTCCTCGTATGCTCAACCGAGTGCTGATCGAGCGGACCGTGTATGAAACGGTCGAGACGCCGGACGGCACACCCGCTCGACGCCTGTTCATCGCCGTCACCGAGCAAGGTGATGTGCGCTACGTCATTCAAGCGGAAACCTCGCTCCTCCATTACCAGACGGCGCTGAACGACCTGATGATCCTGCTGGCCCTCGGTTCTGGTACCACACTGTTGGTCACCTGGATAGGCAGCGTGTGGTTGACCAAGAAAGTGTTGGCCCCGATCGAGGCCTTATGTACGGGCGCGGAAACGATGTCCGAAGACGATCTAGGGAAACGATTGCCGTTGGATTCCTCGTATCAAGAAGTTCGGCGGCTCACGCAGGCGGTCAACTCCATGTTGGATCAGTTCCAGCGAAGCAGTGAGGTCCAACGGAACTTTTGCGAAATAGCAGCCCACGAAATGAAAACCCCGCTGACCGTCCTGCAGGGCAACCTCGAGGTCGCGCTCCTCAAAGCGAGGACCCCGGACGAATACCGCGACGTGCTCCTCAACAATCTGGAGCAAGTGGAACGGCTCATCGCCTTGACTCGCCCTCTGCTGACGCTCGCGAAATTCACCAGCAGCAAGCCTCCCGTCCAGCTCGTCCCTCTCGACTTGGAACCCTTGATTCAAGAGATCGTGGACGAACTGACGCTCCTGGCCGACGACCGACGCATCACCTTGTCGTTCGAGGCCCAGCCTGTTCCCCCCGTGCTCGGCGACGCACAGTGGCTCAAACAAGCGCTCATCAATCTGCTCGACAACGCATTGCGTTACACCCCGTCTGGGGGCGCCGTCACTGTCCGCTTGCGGACCGCTGGCCAAGAAGTTGCCATCGCGGTTGAGGACACAGGCCATGGCATTGAGCCGGAGCATATTCCTCACTTGTTCGAACGATTCTACCGAACCGATTGGGCCCGTGCGAAAGATACCGCCGGCACCGGGCTTGGACTGCCCATTGTGAAAGAAATCATGGAAGCTCACGGCGGAAGCATCTCCGTTGCAAGTGAAGTGAACAAAGGCTCGGTCTTTACCTTGCGCTTACCAGCCCTGATCCACCAGACGGTGCCGGCCTGACCGCTTCCGCTCCGATTCCCGTTCCCTTCTNNGTGAGAGTCGACTTGCTAACTGTGAAGACGCCATCCACCACACCCACAAAGATGAAGAATTCTTCATGCTCTCCTCATGGGCCCTTCATAGAGCAGGAGTAGTTTGGCTACATCAAACAGGAAGGGGGTGAGGAACTATGATGGCGTTGATTTTGGGAATACTCGCGGTGAGCACTGTTTTTGGGATTATGTATAAGGCGTTGCGTGTGGGGAACGAATAAACGGAACGGAAGCGCTGCGCGAGCCGCAGGAGTCGGCACGGTATCCGTGCTCATTCCTCGTGGTCGTGAAGATCTGCGTCTTGATGGGCTCGACGCATGCAGCCTCAAGTGTGGCGGGTGTGCGCCGTCTCTGAATAGGATCACGTTAGGATCGAATCAGGGCGGCGCACAGGGCTCACTTGTCGTTACCAATGCCTTCTACAGCTGCTGCAACTCACTTGGACGGCTGTCATATTCTCCCTTCTTCGGCTAGTTCCGCTTCAAGTACAGGCTGGTCAGCCTGTGCGTAGCCCTGGTTGATCTCTCCGCCAGCATCTTTGACTGATCCTACATTGTCGGCAAGACCTGCATGGACGATCAACGTCTAACCTTGGATCGTGATGGTCAATTATCCTGTCCTCATTATGTTGGTACGAAGCAAACAGGTTTTCGGCTAAGGGGGCGGACGGGCTGAGTAGCCCGCAAAATTGACTCGGCACCAAGTTGTTCCTATGATGAAAAGGTATAAGTCCTCTCCAACTCGTCTGTAATCCTGAGATCTCTGGTCCTTGACGGATCTGTCATGAGCAACAACGGCGGCTCTGCGGATAATCTACCTTTAGGCCTTGGCAAGAAAGTCCGCTCTCTCGTTCATGGTGAATCGGGTTTAGACGAGATTTCCATCGACGAGCTCCTGACCTCGACCAAGCTTCAATCCTGGGAGGAGGCTCAACTGCCTCAAAGATGGAGGTTTTCGTCGTACCTGCCTATTGTCCTCCTACTACTCTTCCTACTGACCATCTTTTTCGTCCCTTGGACTCAGACCGTAACCGTAACCGGCCAGATGTCGGCCTATACTCCCTA
>DKBD01000081.1:19141-19846 GCA_002451055.1 Nitrospira sp. UBA6909
CCAGAAGGTAGAGGCCGCCAAGATTGCCTCGACCACCGCGGCACTTAACGCAGAGCGGCACAAACAACTTGCCACACGAGGCTTGGTGTCTCAGCGAGAACTCGAATTGACGATCCAGGCTGACACCGCCAGCAAAGCCGACCTTGAGGGGGCCAAGGCCAATCTTCAGGCAACCGAACAGGCCATGAAATCCCTTAGTTTCGGCCGTGACCAAGTCAGTGCGGAGACGTTACAGCGCCTGCTCGATGCGGAGGCGGCCCGCGATGCGTCCGTAGCCGATGCGGCCCGTGTCGCCGAGCAGCTGGCCGACGTGTCCCTACGACGGTCAAACGCTGAGCAACGTCGTCTGGCCAGCAGGATCTTGACCCCGGTCGAAGGCACTGTCGTTAAGATGGCGAAGGTCGGTGTCGGCGAGGCGGTGCGGCAAGGCGACACATTGATCCGCCTTTCTCCCACCAGTACGGACAAGGCAATAGAGATGACCGCGGANNTCGACCAAGTCGACGACGGAAAAGGAAATTACCGGTTTTGGGTCGTTCCTGACCCCGAGGATCGTTCATGGCCTGAACAATCTCATGTGCGACAGGGTACTAAAGCGATGGGATGGGTCATCTTGAATCGCGTTCCCCTCTGGTATGAACTGTGGCGTCGGTTTAACCTGTTCCCACCGGATTACGAGGAACGATCTCACACGCTGCTCGACAC
>DKBD01000046.1 GCA_002451055.1 Nitrospira sp. UBA6909
ATCGAGATTGGTCGGGCAGAGGATCTCGTCTCGATGATCCGCTTCGTCCCCGTTGTCGTCAGGCACATTCGCGCCATGCCCCGAATAGTGGAGAAGCAGAACGTCGCCCTTCTTCCCGCTCGCAATCAATTTCTGAATCGCCGACTGCATGGCCTTCTTCGTCGCCTTTAGATCAGTCAGAGTCGTAATATCTTTGGCGGAGAATCCATAGTAGGTGGTCAGCGCTTGCTGGAGATTCTTCACGTCGTTGACACACCCCCGGAGATCGGCTCCGGGCACCTGATATTTATTGATGCCGATAAGCACCGCTCGTTTGGCCATATCGAAGTCCTTTCATTGCAAAGGCTTGCCTCATGCGCTTGCGCCCCCTGAGGCCACAAGCTCAGCCGCCTTTGCGCCCGTAAGAATGCTTATTCTCGACTGACTCAATCCCTTTCGTGGAGCCCCACACTTCACAGCGGTGATCTCGGTTGCTTCATGCTTCCCTTGGGCCGATTCGCGACTCTCTACTGTCCTTGCCTCCAGGTTGATCCCCCGCAGGCTGATGATAGGAAGACGAGTTCTTGAGTTCACACGCAGAGAGTATATGTACTTTTGCCGAACCCAACAAGCCCCCTGGGTTGCCCTCCAGGGGGGAAAGACATCAGAAGAAGACCGTACAAACACAGAGAGAGGGCGCATCTTCTAACCTCGGACAGCGCGGGCCTCGTTACCTTTCCTGGTCCATGCACAGTTAGAATGATTCATGCGAGCAATCGGCCGACTGACATTGACAGTTCCTTAAGAATTCAGTAGCGTCCCACCCTGTGTAAAGGTTTCCTCGCTCACAGTCCTCATAACAATCCGCCATAACATGGCGGAGTCGCACGGCGAATCGGTGTCATACTCAGACGAACAGGCACGCCAAGCGGCTGTCGGCTTTCTGCAAAGTCAGTTTGTCACCACGACAATGGCAGGACGAGCAAAGATGGAAGCCATAATCAGTCGACGTCTCAACATTCGATGGCAAAGGAGGCACGCATGGCAAAGGAAGACATAGAGAAACTCTTCGATCTCTCCCGCCCGAAGAAGATGTTGACGCTGGACGGAGGCGGCATCCGCGGCGCCCTCACCCTCGAAGTCTTGGTCAAGATAGAGAAGATGCTGGCCCACGCCACTGGGAAAGGCGACGGATTCCGGCTTTGCCATTTTTTTGATTACATCGGCGGCACCAGTACAGGCGCCATCATCGCAGCGGCGTTGGCACGAGGGATGTCCGCGACGGAAGTCTTGCAGTTCTATACAGAAGCGGGGCCGGATATGTTCGACAAGGCCTGGATCCTGGCTCGAGTGCGACATTTGTATGAGACCAAGCCCCTTGCAGACCAACTTCAAGGTGTGTTCGGCACACATACCACCCTCGAGCCGCAGCATCTGAAGTGTCTGCTGCTTGTCGTCACCCGCAATGTCACGACCGACTCACCCTGGCCGATCAGCAGCAACCCACGCGCGAAATACAACGATCCCAACCGTCCTGACTGCAACATGAAAATCCCGCTCTGGCAACTTGTTCGAGCCAGTACGGCAGCGCCCATTTTCTTTGAGCCCGAAGTGATCCAATGGGATCCCACGAACCCGGCCAAACGCTTCGTCTTTGTCGACGGCGGCATGACCCCCTATAACAATCCTTCGTTCCTCATGTATCGGATGGCCACGCTTCCCCAATACAAAGTCGGTTGGAAGACAGGTGAACGACATCTCCTGCTCGTTTCAATTGGCACCGGTGCCGCGCCAGAAGTCGATGCCGACGTATACTCACCCGGCAAGAATGCCCTGTCTAACCTCGCCGGCATTCCTTCGGCCTTGATGTACGGGGCGAGTGTGGACCAAGATCTCAACTGCCGAACAGTCGGGCGCTGTATATATGGAGCCCCAATTGATCGCGAGATCGGTGACCTCATCCCAAGAGACGCTGGTGGAAACACGGTTCCGCTCTCGGAAGACTTGGGCCGATCCTTTCTCTATGCCCGCTATAACGCCGAGCTCAGCCTTGAGGGCCTGCGCAAGATGGGATTAGGTGACATCGACCCGAAGAAGGTCAGCCGGCTCGATTCGGTGGACGCGCTGGAAGACCTCTCGCGCGTCGGCCAGAAGCTGGCTGAAGAAGTGAAGATCGAGCACTTTGGATCCTTTGTCTAGCACGACACATTCGAGTGTGGTCCGCGCCTTGGCTCAAGGTTCCGAGCCTTGCCCGGACTGTAATGATAACGTATTCAGAGACTAGGGAGGACACCATGCCCCGCCCAATTTGCTTTATGGTGATGCCGTACGGAACGAAAGACTCTCAAGTAACTACCGAGAAAGCGCCGTCCAAGATTGATTTCGATGCGCTCTGGCTGAAGGCCTTCGAGCCGGTGCTGAATGAATTAGGCTATGAGCCGGTGCGGGCGGACCAGGATCTTGGCGCATCGATTCTTCATGAAATGCTCGAACGCCTCTATTTTTCCGATCTCGTTCTGGCTGACATGACCATTCCGAATGGGAACGTCTACTATGAGCTCGGCGTGCGCCATGCCTGTAAACAAACCGGCTGCGTGCTGATCGCGGCCGACTGGTCGAAGCCGCTCTTTGATGTCGCGCAAATGCGGCGCTTGACCTATCCCATGACGGAAGAGTCGATTGATGATGCTTCTGCAGCTGCGATCCGCGCAAGGCTGAAAGAGGGCATTCCCGCTCTCTTGGCAGGTGAATCGCCCGTCTACCAAGTACTGCCGGGTTTCCCGAACCAGGTCGACGCCTCCAGGGCCGGCACCATGCGAAAAACTCTTTCTCAACTTTCTGAATTCCAAGCCAAGGTCCGTGCAGTCCGGCAAGCCCCCAAAGAGCAGCAGGCCGCCATGGCCCTCCGCTTACGTGACGACAATCCAGGCGGCCCCATCACTCCTCCAAGTGTGGCGATGGAGATCATCTACCTCTTGCGCGATTGCGTTGGTTGGCCTGAAATGCTCGCATACGTGGACGCATGTCCGCCCGCTCTACGGGATCTTCCCATCGTGCGGGAACAGCGTTGCCTTGCGGTCTCAAAGAGCGGGAACCACCTCGATGCGATCGGAGCCCTTGAAGAACTGATCGACCTCCAAGGCGATTCTTCAGAACGACAAGGTCTGTTGGGAGGGCGATATAAGAGACTCCTGAAGGCCGCCACAAACGAGAGCGACAAAGCCCGCTATCTGGATCTGGCTATTCAGCACTATGAGCAAGGCATGAAGCTCGATTTGAACGACTACTTCCCCAGCTGCAACCTGCCGGGCCTTTACCGTATGAGAGGGCAGGAGGGCGATGAAGAGTCGGCAAAAACGGCAGCCATGGTTACCCGCCTGGCTTGCGAGCGGGCGGAATCGCGAGGCACCGCAGATGAGTGGCTGAAACCGACGCTTCTAGGAGCCGCCTTTAGTTCCGGCGATCTTTCGACTGCAACGCGTCTTGTGAATGAGATCGAACGATCCGGCAATCTGGCGGTATGGAAGCTGGAAACCACCATCGCCGATCTCGACCCCGAGGTCGAGCGAATGACAGATTCGGATCGGCGGATGGCCTTCAAGAAACTGCTCGAACGGTTGAAGGCGCGGATGTGATGGGGTTGATCACTAACCTACCTATCTGGATGGGACCTCCCGATGTCAGACCAATGTGACACGTGGAGCCGATATTTTGACGCGGCGCAACGCGACCGACGCATCGGAGACCTCCGCCTCTTGGCGGAAGAGGCTTCAAGTGACGAACTGAGGGCAGTGGCCTATCGCAACGCAGGACTTGCTCTCCTGGAAGCAGGACATGTCTTCTACGCCCGGACTCATTTCCAAACCGCGCTCGAACTCAACCCAACGGATCCAGTCAGCAGACAGCACCTTGCAACTCTCCCGGAACGCCTTTTGAAAACCACCCAAGCATCCGAACAGCCGCATCACATCTTCCTCTTCACCGGACACATGATCGACAAGAAAGGTCGAAGAGACCCGAGATTCCCACCCGATAAGGAACCACTCGCGGCGGAGGCCATTGCTCGCGCGATTCGACAACTGGATGCAGGCTCAGGTGACTTGGCAATTTGTGGTGGGGCTTGCGGAGGCGATCTGCTTTTTGCAGAAGCCTGCCTCAAGCAAGGACTCTACGTGGAATTCTTCTTGCCGTTCCGCGAAACGGACTTCATCCCCAGATCAGTCAGTTTTGAGAAGGATCTTCCAGACCAGACAGCTGACTCGTGGCTTTCTCGCTTCCACAGCACCAAAAATCATCCGTTGACTCGCATGCGAATTACTCCTGATGATCTTGGCCCTCCGCCGGCGGAACGCGACCCGTATGCTCGAAACAATCTTCGGCAGCTCTATGCCGCATTATCCTATGGTCCCGAATCAGTCCGTGTCATCGCACTCTGGAACGGCGAAGCCGGTGACGGACCAGGCGGGACGGCGGACATGATTCAGCAAGCCAAGGCTCGTGGAGCCAAGACGTTGATCATTGATACGAACACTCTGTTTCAGGTCGAACCGACGACAGGAAAGGGATAACTGGTAGGACATGGGCAACAACGGCAGAGCGCCAAGAACACCCTCCTATTTCTGACTATCCAAGGCGAGACGGAAGCCGACCCTGGCGTTCCGGAGGTCGACG
>DKBD01000159.1 GCA_002451055.1 Nitrospira sp. UBA6909
ATAGATACTTACTATACGTTGCATTTGTGATTTGCGAGGTCTCACACGAGTTCTCCCGCATAAGCTCATCAGCAGGGAAATAGTCGCATGGCGAAGGTGCGCGGTGAATCCAAACTGGCGATCGCGGGGGCGATCACTTTGGCCCTTGCGATTGCCGGGGTGCTGCTGGTCCAACAGCCGCTCAAGAGTACCAGGCCGCCGTCGATGGAGGCGCAGCTCGCGCCGCACCTGGCTGAAGGGGTGGCGCAGGCTCGCCTCTGGGAAGATCCGCTGGATGCCGTGCGCCGCGTGGTGAAGAGTGACGGCGAGGTCACGCCCATGGGCGGGGGTGTCAAGGACGATGTGGACCGGGTCAGGGTGCTCCGCCGTGATCTCGATGAGAGGATTGCCCACTACGAAGGACGCCCGATCACGGTTCTCCTGGTGACCACGGAAGGAGGCTCATCGGGGGAAAGCCGGGAAAGCCGCATCCGCGATCGATACGCCATAGGCTCGGCTCTTGGCGTGGCCTGCTATGTCCCGCGCCAGGAGGATCAGTTGTCGTATGTCGTGTGGCGGGACCACGTGGGCGCCGACCGGGTCCTCCCCTATGAATGGTACGAAGAAGGATCGCGTATTTGTTCATCAGAGCCAACCTGGGCTCAGGCGGTTCTCGTTCTGTGGATCAGCAGTGAGATTATCGGGGATCGCCCGATCGCCTCGTTGCAACAGCTGACTCAGTCCTTACTCTGTACCAAGAGCGCGCTAGGAGGCCATAGTTGCCGAACGGCGCAAGACGGGACGGCACTGCTGGATCTCCAGCGGGAACGGCATGTGCGATTCAAAATCATCGGTCCGCGGAGTTCCTCGGCCTTCCGCAACCTCCTGGAAGAAGCCGCGACCTTGGTCAAGGATCTCGATAAACACGTGATGTGGGTCAATGCCGGTGGGCGTGTGGATCTCTACTCGCCTTGGGCCACGGCCATGCCCAAACTGCTGACGCAAGGGATCACAGTTGCGCCTCCGCCGCCCGGCGCCGCCGAATGTGTTTCAGACGATGCGAGCCGGGCGAAACTCTGCTGGATCCTGTTTCGTGCCGGGATTGTCCTGAAACACAGCATCGGATCGGACGACCAGCTCTTCATGGCCATGATCGAGGAGCTTGAACGCCGTCAGGTGAAATTCGAACGTGATACGGTCATCCTGATCGGAGAATGGGATTCGTTCTATGGACGGGTATTGCCGGTTGAATTCACGGCGGCGGTGTGCCATCGCATCGCTAATCGGTCCCCCGAAGACAATGTCGCTATCGAAGCGGACCGTTTGAAGAGGATCGAAGCCGGTTGCGGTACGTATGATCGAGCGGTCGACCTCCAGGTCGGAGATCCGTCCGAGAGGCGCGGGCTAGGGTTGAATGTCTGGCGATACAGCTACCTCCGTGGCCTTGATGGCGAAGTTCCCGGAGGAGGGAAAAGTCAGGGGGCAAAGGCGAACGGAACAAGGCAGGCGAAAAACGCCTTGTTCGAGAGCGAGATGCTCGAGCGACCGGTCGGTACGAGTCAGTTCGATTACGCGCAGCGGCTGGCCTCCCGCATCGAGCGGGATGTGGCTGAACAGGCCAATCTTCGGCAATATGTAAAGGCTCAGGGGCGGCTGGAGGACGAAGAGGACAGTCCAAGGCCGGTTGCGGCGATCGGCATTCTCGGCAGCGATGCGTATGACGCCTTGTTGATGTTGCAGGCCATGCGGGAACGGTTTCCCGGTACGGTGTTCTTTGCAACGGATTTAGACAGCCGGCTGGTCTATGCAGAGGACTATCACTGGACAAGAAATGTCGTGATGGCCTCCCATTATGGACTGGAATTGTATGACCTCTTGCAGCGTGACGTGCCGCCCTTCCGCGGCAGTTATCAAACGTCCACCTACTTTGCCACCCTTCAGGCCGTGGGACATGTTTGGCCGCTGCGCGCCTGTCCGCCGGACAGCGCGAGTCGGTCAGGCCCGATTGGCGACACGCCCTTGTCGCCATGCGGTTATGAGGCCAATTTGACGGCGGATCATGTGTGGTTCAGTGGGGAGGAGTCACCCCGTCTCTTCGAGGTCGGCCGCCATGGCGCGGTCGATCTTTCAGTGGGAGCGGTTGACACAGGATATACCCTGCATCCGACCCGTACGGACCTTTCCAACGGGGACATTCAAACGGACGGCCGTCGGCCTCCGGCCGGCGTGCTCTACGGCACAGCCGGGTTGGCGTACTTGATCGCCTTCGTCATATTTTGGACGAGGTCGGCTTCTCATCGGTGGATGACACGTCACACGGGCATGCTGATCCTCGCTGCGGTGGGCACCTTGGCGCTGGCCTTCGCCACCGACCAGATCGGGCTTGATCTGATGCTGCGGGACCACGACCAGGGTGAGCCCTTGTACTGGTTCGAGGGGGTCAGCGTGTGGCCCACGGAAATACTGCGGGGGCTTGCTATGGTGCTGGCGGCGGCCATGTTGTTCAAGGGCTGGTGGAGCCTCGGATCAAATCTGAATGACATGACGGCGCGATACGGGTTTGACGTCGAAGGGGACCCTGCCCGGCCTAAACAATGGCAACGGTATGTGACGGCCGCGAAGTGGGTGTTGTCTCCGCGCGGCGGCTCAAGCGATATGAAGGCCGGTGCGCTATGGCATCTCTACCGGGACGCCGGGTCAGGTCTCAACCGTCTCGTGCGGCTCATCATCCTCGTGTTGGTCTATGGCACCCTCTTTGTGCTGCTCTGGAAAGTGTTGGGCACCGAAGACTTTTCCGGCCCCTGCCGGGGCCTCTTCAGTTGCCGTCTGGATCTGATTCTGGCACTGGTCAGTTATGCAAGTTTGGCGGTGCTCAACTTGTTTGTTTTCGATGCCGTGCTTCTTTGCCGCCGATGGATCGGCGAGCTGGATCAGGTGGTGGAAGGGTGGCCGGTGGCCTTGACCAATCATCTTGAGTGGCAGACTCCGGAGAATGTGGTCAAAGCCAGGGAGTTGATGAAGATTGAACTGATCGCGCAACGGACCGATGTTGTCAATCGGCTCGTACGGTATCCCTTCATCATCTTGCTGATCTTGATGGTGGCCCGTAGCAGTTATTTTGACGACTGGTATTTCCCTCTCACGATGATCGTCGGGTGGGTGGTCAACGTGCTGCTGGCGATCGCGGCGGCCTTGCTCTTGTACCGCGCGGCCGAACAAGCGCGTCAGGCCGGCCTGGCACGCCTCAATCGTGCCGTCCTGAGAGGGCTGGATCGTGGCGCGGAGGGTGACGCCGACGTGAAGCTGACCCGGCAGGTCATGGAAGACATCGAAGCGGTGGGTCGAGGCGCCTTTGTCCCCTTGTGGCAGCAGCCGGTCGTCGAATCGTCTTTCTATGGTATCCTGGCGGTCCTTCAATATTTGTATTTGGTGTAGGCCCCCACTATGCGCGAAGCCCTTGTGGCCGGAGTGAAAGTTCGACTCATGGGCGGAACCGACGGTCAGGGCGCCGGCAATGGTCCTCTCGTCATGCTCCTTCACGGATTTGGCGCACCGGGTGACGACCTGGTTCCCTTGGCGGAGGTGGTCGATGTCCCGGCCGGGACGCGCTGGCTCTTTCCCGAAGGGCCGTTGTCTCTCAACCTGGGATTCGGCAATTCCCGAGCCTGGTGGATCATCGACTTCGCGAGGATCCAAGCGGATCGAGCCGCGGGCCGCATCCGCGATCTGTCCAGAGAGACACCGAACGGATTAGCCTTGGCACGGGAACGTCTGTTGGCCCTTCTGAAGGACCTGCCACGACAACTCCCGATCGACTACAAGCGGACGGTCATTGGCGGGTTTTCGCAGGGCGCGATGCTCACGTGCGATGCGGTATTACAAACAGATTATCCCTTTGCCGGGCTCGTGCAATTGTCCGGCAATCTCCTGGCGCAAACAGTCTGGAGCCCGCTCATGCCCCAGCGGAAGGGGCTGCGGGTGTTTCAAACCCACGGCACGCATGATGACATCCTCCCCCACATCGGAGCGGAGCGCCTCCGCGACGCATTGAGCCGATCAGGTCTGGCCGTCGAGTGGCACAGCTTCCGTGGCGGGCATGAAATTCCGGAACCGGTCCTCCACCGGCTTGGCGTCTTTCTCACCAAGGTGCTGACAGGATCATGATCGCGCTTGAGCCGTTCCTTCTCGACGGGCCGAATGGCAAGCGCCTTCGTGGTGATCGCGCCGTAGGAAACGATCGCCAGATCCTCTTCATCACCGGCTTTCTCTCCAAGCGCTGGGGCAATAAGAGCAAGGCGCTGGCGCAATGGAGTCAGGAGCGAGGCTGGGGCTTTTGTTGTTACGATGTACGCGGGTTCGGAGACTCGGAAGGACGGTTCAGCGACTACACGCTCTCGGATTGGATCGCCGACGCGAAGGCTGTGGTGGGCTCTCTAGAGTCTGGGCCGCCCCTCACACTTGTCGGCAATTCCCTCGGCAGCTGGATCGCCTGGCTTGTCGCCCAGAACTGTCCCATCGTGGAAGAACTCATTCTGATCGCGCCGGCGTTCAACATGATGGGGGAACGGGCCAAGACCATCTCTAAAGACCGGCTTCACGATTGGCAGGTTACCGGATGGATGCCATGGGACGACGACCCGCTGCATAAGAATTGGCCGCTCTCCTGGAAGTGGGTGGAGGAGAGCGAACACTATTGGGCGAGGACATTTGATAATCCGCGGCCGGTGAAGACGACGATTCTCCATGGGCTGGAAGATTCGGTCATCACCTCCGAAGGCAGTCGGCGTTTTGCCGACGAACTACTGGGACGGCATCCCGGTTTTCCCCTTGATCTCAAACTGGTACCGGGCGACCATCGGTTAAGCAATCCGGAGCACGTCGAGCTGCTTCGACGCCTTGTGGTCGGCCGGAGGGAGTAAACGGCATGTTGACACTGATTCACAAAGAATGCGGCAGTCCGGCACTGGAAGACTCGCCGGTCGGCGAGGTCTGCGCCGTTCCGGTTGACCGGTTCCCGTTTCCCTGCTTTACCTGCTTGGAAGAGATCCTCGACGAATCTGAAGTGCGATTGTCGGAAGAGCTGGGGATCTGACAGATGTGAGCGAGATACCTCCCGAAGAGTTTCTCTTTAGCCAGCTCAACTATGACGTGCTGAGGTGTGGTCAGTAGCAAAGGAAGAGTGCGGGTGAGTGTTCAGGTTAACAGCGCCACGCCCTTTTGTTTGATCTCTTGATACATGGCATCTGGTGCTAAATCGATATCCCCGGGCCAGGCGACCGCGCCATGATCAAGGAAGACTTGGTTGAAGAACGTCGGATTTTTGAGTGGTTCGAATACTCCGGTGAGATGCTCCGGGGTAAAGCGGACTTCACCCGACAGCCCGTCGGCGAACTGCACAAAAAGTCCGAGGTCTTTTAAGGGCTTCACCTCAATCACATCCCAATACATGTCGGACCTCCTCTATAACAACGGAGGGATAGGTTTCGGAGATTGCTTGGCTCGGCAGAGGCGCCAGTCGTCGAGTAATTCCTCTTGGTACAACTCGGCCCAGTCGAGCACAAGTTCCAATGCTCGCCGAGGCAGCTGGCCTTCCAAGACCCGCAATTGCTGAATGTCTACCGTGGCTTTGAACTCTGCATACTCAGCATGGAAATGGGGAGGTACATGGTCATTGAAGAACATCTTAATCAGAATTCCATAGAATGTGCTGATTGTTGGCATCGATGAGTAGCTCGCTAACCAGTTAGACCGTACTCGAGTCAAATTCTAAGCCAGCATCCCCCACAAAGCAATTCAACAGGTGCTATGTTGCTGGTTCGCCGATGGATGATGAGAGAGCCAGNNCGGGCGGGTATCCGCCGAAGATAGGGGAAACGCGCGAGCAGCCGAAGGGCAGAGGGAGGTGTCAGCGGGATCGTGCTATCCAGCACGCGACTGATCACACGATTTTGGATGAGGAGCTGCATTCGTTGCGTCATTGTTGTCGGCCAGGCGCGGCGGGCTTGCACCTTCACCAAATCCAGTTCGGTCACTCGACCGTCGCGCAACGGCTGAGCCAACAGATTCGCGGTCGCCACCGCATCTTGAATCGCCAGATTGATACCCACTCCGCCGACCGGCGACATAGCATGGGCCGCATCGCCGATGCAGAGGAGCCCGGGCTTGTACCACTGCCGCAAGCGGTCGACTTGCACGGTCAGCAGTTTGATCGCCTCCCAGTCTTGCAGCTCGTGGACACGGTCTGCGGCAAAGGGGGCCAGCGTTGCGACTCTCTCGCGGAACACCTGTAAGCCTTGTGCCCGAACCTCATTCAGTGATCCCTTGGCGATCACGAAGCCGCATTGCCAATAGTCACCCCGGTTCAACATGATGAAGATGCGCCCGGCATCGAAGCGGCCCATCGGATCGACCGGATCGCTGGACTGGCGTGACAAACGGAACCAGAGCACATCCATGGGGGCGCCGAATTCTTCTACCGTCAGCCCGGCCCGCTGACGGACAGTCGAGTGTCGCCCATCGGCCCCCACGACGAGGGCGGCGCGAACGTCCAGCGGTCCTTCCGGTGTGTCAGCGCGCAGCCCGACGACCGAGCCGCCACTCTCGATCACGCCCGTCACCTCCACGCTCATGCGTACCTGAAAAGTGGGATATTGGATCCCGATATCGACGAGAAAGTTGAGAAAGTCCCACTGCGGCATGAAGGCCACGTAGCGACATTGCGTCGGCAGATGGGAGAAATCTGCCACCGTGAACTCCAGATCTCCGAACCGGGTGTTGATCCTCGACACCTTTTGATGGGGCAATTGCAGGAATCGTTCAAGCACGCCCAACTCGTGCATAATCTCCAGGGTGGAGGGATGGAGAGTGTCGCCGCGAAAATCGCGAAGAAAATCGGCGTGCTTTTCCAGGATGAGCACGGAGACCCCGGCGCGGGCCAACAGAAGGCCCAGCATCATCCCGGCCGGCCCTCCACCGGCAATGCAGCACTGGACGGTGATAGTGTTCGGCATCGGATCTCCGGTCATCGGGGAGAAAACAGTGAGGGATTATAAGCTGAAACTCTCGAAATAGCAGGCTGGCTTCGCGGTCCATGGGGGAACCCTGTGCAAGACAATGCCAGGTTTCATGGGGGAGGGGTGACGAAGTTCATGCCATTCCCGTGGATCGCTTTCTCCGCGTTCTTTGCTTGGAAGACAGTCTCGACGAATCCGAAGTGCGGTGGTTGGAAAAACTAAGAGTGTGAGCCTCAGCCTGGTCGCTAATTCGACGGAGAACTGTCTGTCTGACTTGGTGTTTCCCCCGCCACCGCACGGGCCAAGGCGGCCCGCAAGCCGGGTGATTGAGGGTTGGATACCGACCGCATCAGGAGAATATCGGTGGGCCTGATGTATTTTNNCCGTACGGCAATGACGGTTCCTTCGAGCGAGATGTCGCCGAACAATCCTTTGCTTCTGGAGAAAGTCACCATATCGGCGCTGAGAGCCACCGTGGTGCACTCGCCCCAGACGCTGGCCGTCCCCATGGTATAGAACGCCGGATTACTCCAGACCATTCGGGTCTTCTGTATCGCAGTATGCAAGTGCCCGGATCGGCCGGTGTGGCTATATTTCACAATGGGCGAGGAGGCACGAGCGGCGTGGCTTGGTTGTGATCGAAAAGGGTTGTCTGGTATGGTGCCCTCTCGCATCATATTGACGAAGGAGGGTGGCAGGTCTCATGGCAACGAACGATAAGCAAGTCATTTTCTCTCTCGTGAACGTGGGAAAGGTGTATCCCCCGAAAAGGCAGGTGCTGCGGGAGATCTACCTCGGTTTCTACTACGGCGCGAAGATCGGCGTCCTGGGCTTGAACGGTTCCGGCAAGAGCTCGCTGCTGAAGATTATCGCGGGGGTGGACCCCAATTACACCGGCGAAATTACGAGATCCAAGGGCTACAGCGTCGGGTTGCTCGAACAGGAGCCGCAGCTTGATCCAGACAAGACCGTCAAGGAAGTGGTCGAGGAGGGAAAGAAAGAGCTGGTGGCGACCCTCAAGGAGTACGAGGACGTCAGCAATAAGATGGGGGAAGCGTCTCCCGACGAATTGGAAAAGCTCATCGACAAGCAGGCGCAGCTGCAAGAAAAGATTGAGGCCGCCAACGGGTGGGAATTGGAAAATGAACTCGACCACGCCATGGATGCCTTGCGTTGTCCCCCGGCCGATCAGAAGGTCGGCAGTCTGTCCGGCGGTGAAAAACGCCGCGTCGCGCTCTGCCGTCTGATGATCCAGGAGCCGGATATTTTATTGCTGGACGAGCCGACGAACCATCTTGACGCCGAGTCCGTCCAATGGCTCGAACAACACTTGCAGCAATATAAGGGCACGGTGATCGCCGTCACCCACGACCGCTATTTCATCGACAACGTCGCCGGCTGGATCCTGGAACTCGACCGCGGCTACGGTATCCCCTGGAAGGGCAAC
>DKBD01000022.1 GCA_002451055.1 Nitrospira sp. UBA6909
ACCATCAATCTGGAGAATCCCGATCCGGCGTGCGATTTGGATTACGTGCCCAACAAAGCGAGGCCAGCCGCTATCAAGACGGCCTTGTCCAATTCATTCGGGTTCGGCGGCGTGAATGCCTGTTTGATCTTTAAGCGGGTGGATGCGTAGCACCTGTGTGACAATGATACCGGCTTCTTCGGCCGATTCAACCCCTCTTCCCATCAAGTATCAATTCAATAACGCGGCCCTTCTCAACGAAGCCCTTACGCATAAGTCCTACGTCAATGAGCGCAAGGCGGCGAATCGCCGGCATAACGAGCGATTCGAGTTTTTAGGGGACGCGGTTCTCTCACTCATCATCAGTGAATATTTGGCGGCTCGCTATCCGGAGTTGACCGAAGGAGCGCTGTCGAAACTCAAAGCAAGGCTGGTGAGCGAAGTCTCGCTGGCCACCGCCGCCAAGCGACTCGATCTCGGTGCTCGTCTGCGTCTCGGGAGGGGTGAAGAGCTCTCGGGGGGAAGGGAGAAGTCATCATTGCTGGCCGATGGGCTGGAAGCCTTGATCGCAGCGGTCTATCTCGATGGTGGTCTTGGAGCCGCGCGCATCTTTACGCTGGATGCATTCGCGGAGGAACTGCAGGAAATCGAATCTCTACCGACGATCCCCGGCGGAGAGGACTATAAAACCAGGTTGCAGGAATGGTGTCAGAAGCATCACGAAGTATTGCCGAGATATATGACCGTGCACGAAACCGGCCCCGACCACCAGAAGGTGTTTCAGGTGGAAGTCTCCGTGGAACAGAAGGTTATCGGGATTGGGCAAGGGGGGAGTAAGAAAGAAGCCGAGCAGGCGGCCGCGAAACAAGCCTTGGACCAGATTGAACGCTGAGCGTGCAGGCTCATGATGGGCTACCAGATTGGTGTCGAATCGATGCGTAAATCATACCGGAGGTTAACGATGATGATACAACGATTTGGGCGGACGATGTTGGCCGCGGCGCTGGCCTGTTCTGTCGCGTCTGTTCTTTGCGCTGGGCCGGTTGTCGCTGCGGATAAGACCATGACTCAGAAAGCGGACGTGTCTAAGGGGGCGCGAGCCATCATCAAGACGAAATTCGGAGATATCGAGGTGAAGTTCTTTCCTGAGGAGGCGCCAAGGCACGTCGAGAATTTCATCAAGCTTGCGAAAGAGGGATTCTACAACGGAACCATTTTTCATCGGGTGATTCCCGGTTTCATGATTCAAGGCGGAGATCCCAATACGAAAGACTCCCTCAAAAAAGATATCTATGGACAGGGTGGACCGGGCTATACCATCAAGGCGGAGTTCAATGACATCCCCCACAAGCGTGGAATTCTGTCCATGGCACGGGCGCAGGATCCGGATACGGCCGGCTCGCAATTCTTTATCGTGGTCGAAGATTCAAGGTTTCTCGACAATAAATACACGGTGTTCGGCGAAGTCACCAAAGGGATCGGCGTGGCCGACAAGATCGTCAACGTGCCGCGTGATGAACGGGATAATCCAAGAGACCGAGTAGAGATGACGATCACAATCGTGGAGTAAGGTGTGGGGGCGGCGAGGCGTTGACGCTAGTGATGGTGTTCGCAGCCGGGACCGTGGGTGTGGGGTTCTGGTTCCGGCGGGGGCATGAATGACTGACCGGGGAGGATGATGCGCCCTTGCTCGTGCTTCTTTCGAAGGTGCTCTGCAATCTGCGGATGATAGGTCTTGACGTAGCCGGCAAGCCCATTCAAGAACCGCTGTGACTGGAAATCCGTCCCTGAAAAGTCGGAAATGAACTGTATGATCCGGTCGAGAACTTCCGGCGCGTCTGACACATCGGCGATCTGTTGGGGGTCCTCTTTCTTGAAGGCCTCGTATTCTTTCTTCAGATGTTCTGCAAAGACCGGCATGGGCGCCGATGGAATGTGGAGTGGGCTGAGTGTCCGGCGCAGCGCTTGAATAGCCGCGACGACTTCGGCATCCTGCCCGTCACGGCGTCCCTCAAAGTAACTGAATATGACGACTTCAATCAAATTGAACAACCCCACGGCTTTGTTGCCGCCGAGGTCATCCAACTTCCGATAAAACTCCCGACGCAGGGGCATAAACTGTTCGCCGAGTCGTTTCTGCTGGTAGTCGTTTCCACTGTCCAGATACACGCAACCGTTGGGGCAGCTGATGCGCACGAGCCTGTGCTCTCCGCAGCAGAGGCTGCAAATCGATCCGCCTAACGCGGGGCAAGGTCGTTTGCCCTTACGCTCTTTGCAATAAACGCATAGACTCATTTCTTCGTTGCCCCTTCAGGTTCGGACTTGGGCGGCGGCGGGGTGAACCCATAATCCGCCAATGTGCGCCTTCCGTCCCTTCCTTTGCCGCCGGAAGGTGCTTCGAGACCGTTCATTTCGGCGGCATGGGCATAGTGATAAGGGACGAGAATCAGATTGTTCATGCGATCAATGCCAATATCGGCGGGGGAGAGCAAGTACTCGGCAATTACCTGGAAGCGACGATCTCTCGTGATCCGCCAGATTTTGCCTTTCGTGAGATCGGACACATACATATTACCCCAGCGATCGAAATCAACTCCGCTCAAGTTCTGAAACCGGCTTGTGAAAAATCCGTTCGATTCCAATTCCGTGAGTCGTCCTTCCGGGGTAATCTCCAGTATCTTTCCTTTATCCCAACTTACAACGATGACATGGCCTGTTTGGGGGTGAACGGCGACTCCGGTGGGTCCGGCGAGTCGATCGTCGTGAACCAGCAGGGTCACTCGATGGTTCGCTGCGATGTCGACGCGGTAAATCGAGTTGGCGGATTGGTCTGAGGCGTAGAGTGAGCCGTTCGGCGCAGCGGCCACATCGGTCAAGGAGGAGGATGCGGGAAAGGAGACCGTCACGAGTTGTTTGCCGGTTGTCTTGTCGAAGCCTTTCAGCTGATCAAGGTCCGCCACATAGAGTATCTGGCCCGCCAGGGCCAATCCTTTTGGTGCATGGAGAAGAACATCGTCGACACCGCCTTCAATGAATTTGAGGTTCGTGATCTTCCCTGTGGAATCCAGCTTCGTAACAAACCCGTTATTGTCTCTGGCATCCGGTGATCCATTGATATTCGAAATGAAATAGTCGCCTCCTGACTCATCGCCGACGAAGCTGTGGGGCGATTCCAAACCTGTGATCTGGGCGGCGCCAGTGGGTGAAGCCAGACCTAGCACGAGTGACGCGGACAGCAAGATTCCGCGCAGCACATGGGCTCGTATCAATAAGAATGATGGTGGGGCAATCAAGATCTATAATGTTGGGTAATGTTGATCCATCGTAGCCAAGGAATAAAGAAGGTGTCAAGGAAGGGCGGTAAGGGGTGAAAGGTGAACGGTGAGGGGGAGGTAGGGGGGGGGGAGCGTTGACTTGCATAAAAATGCCCTGCTAAGGTTCAAACCCCGAACACCGGTGGAGGTTGAGGGAAAGGCTGAGTCGGTGTGTAATGGGACTCGCTTCGCTTGGCCTCAACCGTGACCGTAACCCTTGTCAAAAGTGGAGGAAATGTGGCGGCACAATTGATCGATGGGAAAGCGTTGGCACAGCAAGTCAGGGAACGGTTGGGGGTGGAGTCGGCGGCGGTGTTGGCCAAGACCGGCGTCAAGCCTGGGCTGGCAACGATTCTCGTCGGCGACGATCCCGCATCGCATGTGTATGTGAAAAACAAGCAGAAGGCCTGTGAATTAGCCGGCATTTACGTGGATGATCACAAATTGCCGGCTTCGACTACGCAGGATGAGTTGCTGGCGTTGATCGAAAAAAAGAATGCTGATCCGAAGATTCACGGTATTCTGGTCCAGTTGCCGTTGCCCAAGCAAATCGACAGCCGGGTGATTCTTGAAGCGGTGTCGCCCCACAAGGATGCAGACGGGTTTCATCCCTACAACTTCGGCCGTCTGGTCGAAGGTCATCCGGTGTTCGAAGCCTGCACGCCGAAGGGTGTGATCAAGATGATTGAATCGACCGGCGTGACGATCGAAGGCAAACGCGCGGTCGTGCTGGGGCGCAGCAACATCGTAGGGAAACCGCTGGCATTGATGCTGTTGCAGCGTAACGCCACAGTGACCATCTGCCACTCGAAGACCAAGGATCTTCCCGCCGTCTGTCGCGAGGCGGATCTGTTGTTGGTCGCAATCGGCAAAGCGAAGTTCGTGACGGCCGATATGGTGAAAGACGGTGCCGTGGTCATTGATGTCGGCACGAATAAGTTGCCGGACGGCAAGCTCTGCGGGGATGTCGACTTTGAGCCGGTGCGCCAAAAAGCCGGGTGGATCAGCCCGGTGCCGGGGGGAGTCGGTCCGATGACGATTGCCATGTTGCTGGACAATACGGTGGAGTCGGCGAAGAGANNGAAGTGCTGGATCAGGGACACTTTGCGGTCACGGTTGAATACAACCCGCCGAAGGGTACCAATATCACCGGGATTATGGACAACGCCAAACAATTGGTCGGGCGGGTCCATGGCGTCAACGTGACCGATAATACCGCTGCGGTGGTCCGCGCCGGTTCGTTGCCGGTTTGCCGGGTGCTGTATGAAATGGGGCATGATCCGGTCATGCAGTTGACGTGTCGTGACCGTAATCGTATTGCGATGCAGTCTGATCTGCTGGGGGGGCATATCCTCGGCATCAGAAATATCCTGTGTCTGACGGGAGATTATCCGACAGTCGGCGACCACAAGGAGGCGAAGCCGGTCTACGATCTCGATTCGGTCCAGGTGATGCAGCTTGTTAAAGGCTTGAATGACGGACACGATATGGCCGGCAATAAGCTGGACGGCTCCACGGCCTTTACGATCGGGGCGGCTGCGACTCCGGAAGCCGATCTTGTGGGACCGATGCTGGCCAAGTTCGAAGTCAAAGTCAAAGCCGGCGCGCAATTTTTCCAGACACAGGCGGTCTACAATCCCGATGTCTTTGCGAGCTTTATGAAGGCTGTGCGCCCATACAAGGTGAAAGTGTTGGCCGGCATTCTCCTGTTGCGGAACGCGAAGATGGCGGAGTTCATGAATGCGAACATTCCTGGCATGTCGGTTCCGCAAGACATGATCGACGCCTTACGTGCGGCAGGCGACAAGTCGGAGGATGTGGGGGTTGAGATCGCCGTGCAGACCATCAACGCCGTACGCCCCCACTGCGACGGTGTCCATATCATGGCCATCAAAGGGATTCACCGAATCGGAGAAATCCTGAAGAAGGCTCACCTCGAATGATGACGGTTCCGGATCTTCGACGGTACAAACGTGAGCGGAAGAAGGTGATTGTGGTGACCGCCTATGATGCGCTCTTTGCGCGTATTCTGGAGCAGGCGGGAATCGACACGATCTTGGTCGGTGATTCGCTTGGTGTCGTCGTGCAGGGAAAGTCGAATACGCTGTCTGTCACGATGGAGGAGATGCTCTACCACACACGGATTGTCGCAGGAGCAGCGCAGAAGTCCTTGGTCATCGGCGACATGCCGTTTATGTCGTATCAAGTCAGTAAAGGGGAGGCCCTGCGCAACGCGGGGCGATTTCTCCAAGCCGGTGCTCACGCGGTCAAGCTGGAAGGGGGCGCCGCCATCGTTGATCGTGTTGCGGCCATGACGGGCGTGGGGATTCCGGTCATCGGCCATCTTGGAATGACGCCTCAGTCGGTCCATCAATACGGTGGCTACAAGGTTCACGGGAAAGAGACGAATCAGGTGAAGAAGCTTGAGGCTGATGCCAAAGCCTTGGAGCAAGCTGGAGCTCAGGCGATCGTCCTGGAGGCGATTCCCGCCGCTCTGGCCAAGACGATCACGGAACAGCTCTCCATTCCCACCATCGGCATCGGCGCCGGGCCGCATTGTGATGGGCAAGTGTTGGTGCTCTACGATCTCCTCGGTCTGTTCGACGACTTCGTGCCGAAATTCGTCAAACCCTATGCCCATCTTAAAGCTGATGCGCTCCAAGCGCTCCGCCACTACAAAGAAGAAGTCGAGCAGGGAAAGTTTCCGTCGGACTCAGAGTCCTATCACTGATCGTCTGCTGCGAGGCGTTCTCTCCGTTTCATCCCGGCATGCTCGACCTGGAAGATCGAGCGATCTTCCAGCCGCAGGGCCGTCAATTGTCTGCCCCAGACGCAGCCGCTGTCCAGGGCGAGGTGGTTCGGCTCCAGGCGAAGACCGAGTGCCGCCCAATGACCGGTAATGATCGTCGCATCTGTGCTGCGTCGCCCGGGGATGCTGAACCAGGGGGAGAACCCGGCAGGAGTCTTATCGGGGGTTCCGGAAAAATAAGACATTTCCCCCGTCGGTGTGCAGGTTCTGATTCTCGTCAAGACACGCGCGATGCTTGCCAGTCGATCCATACCTTTGAGCGAAGGTGTCCACTCCGGCGTCGGGCCGTGAAAAAGGTGTTGGAGAAAGGCTCGATAATCTGGGCCGGACAACGCGCTCTCCACGTCTCTCGCAAATTGCACCGTGTCTGCGATTGTCCATTGCGGGAGCACCCCGGCATGGATCATGAGGTACTCGCGCTCGCGGTGATGTAGGGGCTGTTTTCGAAGCCAAACGAGTAGCTCTTCCCGGTCAGGAGCGGCCAGGACATCCTGGATCGTATCCTTCGGTCGGAGCGGCATGATGCCTTCCGCGACGGCCAGCAGAAACAAGTCGTGATTCCCGAGTGCAACCCGTACTGCTTGTCCGAGCTGTTTGATGGAGCGAAGGACACCGAGAGAGTCTGGGCCTCGGTTGACCAGGTCGCCGACGAGCCAGAGCCGATCGCCTTGGGGCCGGAAGGAAATACGATCGAGCAGATGGCGGAGAGAGTTGAAACATCCTTGAATGTCGCCGATTGCGTAGGTGGCCATAGGGCAAACGCGTCATTCGTCAGTGGTCATGCGTCATCCGAAAGAACGGGACGCACAAATCCCGAGTCGATTGAGACTTGATGAGTCACGAATAACGAGTCTAGGGGTACCGGGCTTCGATCTTACTTGAGAGACCTCCTCGAGCTGTAAACGTGCCGGTCACCTTCGCCCATACCGGTCGGCAAGCCTGTACGACGTCCTGGAGGATGCGGTTCACGGCGTTTTCGTAAAAGATGCCGAGGTCACGATAGGCGTGGATGTACATCTTGAGAGATTTCAGCTCCAGACACTCCTTATCCGGCATATAGTGGAGCGTGATGGTGCCGAAATCGGGCAGCTCCGTCTTTGGGCAAATGGCCGTGTATTCGGGGATTTCGATCGTAATCTCGTAGCCCTTATACTGATTGGGAAAGGTTTCAATGTCGGGCAACGGCGCGGTAATTCCGCTTCTCGCATGCTCCTCGTTGTAGCCCAGCTTCGTCGTCTTTCGCGTGCTCCTCATGTTCCCTGCTTCTCCCTCCACTCCGGGCCGGTCGGGATGCCTCTTCACTGCGCGCATGCACCGAGCACCGACCCTTATCTGGAATTCAATCAATCTTGTGTGCGCGGTGCGCGAGCAAAGGAGGTATCCCGACCGGCCCGCTCACACCTGTTTCATCCATTCGGTCCGGCCGATTTTCTCCAGTTCGACATACAGTGAGACCCAGGGGCAGTTCATGTCCGGATAGACCTCACAGAACCCGCCTTTGCGCACACCCCCACAGGGGCCGTGCGCCATAAACTTCGGGCATTCGGCCTTCGGCGAGTTGTCCGGAATCGGGGGGCGTTTATGAACTCCACCGACATTGGTTCCCGCATCGTCCTCGCCTGGTATCAGCACGCGAAGAGGCATAGCCGACAGTGTAAACGGATTGAGATGGATCGGCAATCACTGCGCCCAATTTTTGTGTCATAGCGGAAACTTTCCGAAGGTTTTTCCAGCATTCGCGTTATTATGTAACAATTTGGGGCGAATGGCCTACCTGCTTCATGGTTGCTAGGCCTTCTTTCGGAGGCCATGGGCCTTCTGAGAAGTTGAGGTGCTAACATGGACGGTATACTCTGTCTGGGTCACTCGCGCGGCACACTCGTCAGAGTGCACCTGTAAGAGATTGACAGCCTTTTTTCAGCTTTGCTAGGATGCTGGGCTACACGATGATGTTGGAAGACTTGGTCGAATCATCATCTATCCCCATCGTCCTCGGCGTGTTTCTTGAGTTCGGTTGCGCAGAGCAACATTCTATAACGTGAACAACGACAGGCCGGCGTCCGCGGCAGATAATGGAGGTGCTCGATGAGTCTCGATTATGTGAAATTTTCAAACGGTTTTGAAAAGTTCATGCCGAAAGAATATCGGGACATGGTTGAACATGGCCCGTTTGGAAAGAAGGTCTCGGTCTCCCAGGTGGGGAGCTTCAAGGAAATACTGGAAGAGCACCCCATGTGCGCTGGTTGCGCCATGACGCTGTTCATCCGGCTCGCCATCGTTGCCTTCCCTAATCCCGAAGACACGATCACGGTCGGCACCGCTGGGTGCGGACGTCTGGCCATTTCCCAGGCTGCGATTCCCTTTGTCTATGGTAACTACGGAGACCAGAATGGAGTGGCGAGCGGCCTGTCTCGAGGCTTGCGCTTACGCTTCGGTGATAAACCGAAAGATGTGGTCGTAATGGCAGGAGACGGGGGCACGGCGGACATCGGCTTTCAGCAAGTGCTCCATTCATGGTTCCGCAAGGAACGGTTCACGACGATTATGTTGGACAACGAGGTGTATGGAAACACTGGTGGTCAGGAGAGCGGGATGACCAACCGAGGCGCGGTGTTGAAAATGGCTCCTCTGGGAAAGAAGTTTGAGAAGATGGACATGGTGCAGATGGCGAAGGTTGCCGGCTGCGCCTATGTCGCGACCGTCGTTCCCAATAATCCACGCCGCGTGGAAAGCGTGATCAAGAAAGCGGTGTTGATCGCCCGCGAGGTGGGGTCGTCCTACATCCAGGCCTACACATCCTGCAACATTGAGTATGCCATTCCGACCGATAAGGTTATGGAGGATGCAAAAGAGGTTGAGAACGATCGGTATCAGTTCACGGAGTATGTCAGCGAAGAAGCGAAACAGTACCTCACGGAGCGCTACGGCTATAAGGAATTTCTCGCCAAGCCGGCTGCTCCTGCCGCCGCGATTCCCGGCAAGGTCTAAGCGTTCACGAGGAGGTCAACCATGGCAAAGCGTTTCAATATTCGGATGGCGGGCGTGGGAGGTCAGGGCGTCGTGACCGGTTCGCACATCCTCAGCACCGCGGTCATCAATGCCGGCGGCGAAAGTACCATCGTGCCGTTCTACGGATCGGAAAAGCGAATGGCGCCGGTCGAGAGCTATGTCCGGGTGTCAGACGAGCCGATTTACGAGATCGGAGAGATCACATTCCCGCATATCATCATCATCTTCCACCCGCAGGTCATTACGCATGGCAAGTCCTACACCATGCCGTTCTACTTCGGTTTGAAGGAAGATGGGATCGCGTTGATCAACAACGACGGACCGATGAAGCTGCACAAAGATCAGGCACGTGAACTGGAAGAGCGCCGGGCGAAGCTCTACTACATCCCAGCCACGAAGATTTCGTTGGAAGTGTCTGGTATGGATCTCGCGACGAACATGGCGCTGATGGGTTGTATTGGGGCCATCACAGGGCTGACGAACATGGAGGCGCTGGAGCAGGCTGTGAAGGACCGGTTCCTTGGCAAAGGATTCGTCGTGTCCGGTGGTACGGCGGCGTTGGACAGTGTCGTCGAGCGGAAGTTCAAGAAGAAACAGGAACTAATCGAAAAAAACGTCGCCGTTATGCGGGCAGCGTGGAATTATGCTGTCGATCATGGGTGGGCGGCGAAGGACATCACGCGCGTTGAGGCGCCGGTGGCTGCTGCCGCGACGGCCTAAAAAGGAGCACCATGTATCTTGTAGCCGATATTAGCGTCGAAATCTGTGCTGCCAAGAGCTGCAAGCTGTGCACGCAATATTGCCCGGAGGCGAACACCATACTCTACAGCGACGAGATGGGGAAGGATCAAGGGTTCAAGTATGGGTCGGCCTATGTGGCGGTTGACCGTTGCAAGGGTTGTGCGCAGTGCGTGTGGGTGTGCGATACCATGGCGAAGAACAACGCGATTAAGATGATCATGATCGATCAGCTGCCAAAAGTCGCGTTGACGGAAAACATCACCTACGGCGAAAAGAGCACGACGGCCATGTTGGCCAGTCCAGTCGTCGGGTAATCGTCAGGAAAGGGGAGCGGATGTGGTGACCACACAGGATACCAGAGAACGTATTATCGTACCGGGACCGGCCGGATTCCATCCTCCATCTGCCGCGCAGTTGGGGGTGTCGCTGCCTGACCCTGGCGAAGGGTTGTTTTACGGATTGCTTGAGCCAAATGAAGAAGTCGTCATTGAAGAGATGGCGAGGAAGATGCTCACAAGTCCAAATGCAACAATTTTCCCGGGGCCGCTGCTGCTCTGGGCTTGGAACGATCATGCGGTTGAAAAAGCCAAAGCGACACTCGAAATCGCCGCCCAAGTCCCTGAAGTCATGATCATTCCCATGCCGGACTACCGGCCGAAGTATCCGAAGATCGATCCNNGCCGCCATCTTCATCGGCGTGCACTGCCATTACGCGAATCTAACCCTCAAGATGATCAGGGCGGGAACGAACTGCTGCACGATGGCGATCTGCGCTGAGCAGGGTCATGAAGACGCGATGCTGACGATCCGTGATTCCGACACCGCCAAGCTAAAAAGGGTGGCGCAGATCTTCAAGCGCGTGCGTGAGGAGATGGGTATCAAGTTGCCAGAAAACGGGGAAAATGTCCGATTTACTGGCCTACAATCGAAAGTTCACGGAGGCAAGACACANNGAAGCGCCACGAACGAAGGAATTCATCACCGGTAGCGAAGCGGCCAAGGAAGCGATCCGCCGCTCGAATGTAGACCTGGCCATTGCGTATCCGATCACGCCGCAGTCCGAAACCATGCAGTTGGTCGGCGTGCTCTATGGCGAAGGGTATGTGAAAGAGTACTACCGTGGCGAGGAGGAGGTCGGTGTCATGGCCGCCATCGCCGGTGGATCTCGTTCAGGAGTCCGGTGTTATACCGCAACGGCCGGACCCGGTACGCTGCGTGGACTGGAAGGCATCGCTTCGTGGCCTGGCCACAGACTGCCGGCTGTCGCGATGTTCACCTGTCGGGTGGTCAATGCCCCCTTGGCGATTCAGCCGGACAACATCGAAGTTTCGTACCTGTTGAACTGCGGCATGATTGTATTTCACGCAGAAAACCAACAGGATATGTTCGATTTCACCATGGCAGGGTTCATCATCAGCGAAAAAAATGATGTGACGTTGCCGGTTGGCGTCTGCTGTGACGGGTTCTTCGTGACCCACGCGCGCGGCTATGTACGGATGCAAGAGTCTGGTATCAAGCTGCCACCGCGTGAACCATGGCGTGGTGCGGTGCCGGTGCTCGATGCGGAAAATCCTCCCGCTCGCCTGTCCCGTGACGCCCCGGTCCAAAAGTCGAACTTTATGGCGTACAACATTCATGCGGTGTGGCAACAGGAAGTGTGGGCGGCCGTGGAACGCTCACGCAAGTACATCCATAAGTACATGGGTGGCTTGTTGTCAGCGGAGAATGCGGAAGGCGCCGACGCGATCATTATCGCTTCTGGCAGCGCGGCGGCACAGTCACGTGAAGCTGTACGGCTCTGCAAAGAGAAAGGGCTGAACGTAGGTCTTATTAAAGTCCGCTCGCTCCGTCCGTTCCCGACGCAGGAGCTGCGTGCGCTGTGCGGGAAGGCCAAATTGATCGTCGTGCCGGAGTTCAACTATGTCGGCTGGCTGGCGAAGGAAGTTGCTACGGCGATCTATGGCTACTCCAACGCGAAGATTATCGGTGGTCCGCGTGTGTACGGCGGTCAATCGATGCCGGTGGAGTTGATCGTGGACGAAGTCGAGTCCGGTTTGACCGGCAAGAAGTCCACGAATGTGGCGATGTCTCAAATTATGGGGGGAGCCGTCAACCCCGAAGAAGTTGCGCAGTTCATGCGCAGCATCTGACGGCGTACGAAAGCGGAAGCACAAAGAGCCTGTCTGGGTTTAGTCCCAGGCAGGCTCTTTTCATGTTTTGTACAGGCCGTTTCTCGTTGTTCGTAACGCATGAAGCGCACGCACATCGAGATAGGCTCCACGAGATACAAGCCGCATTCTTATCCTTGTATCTCGTCCTCCACCATTTCCTCGCTTGCCGGCATTCCGTAGGCCACATATTTCGCATAGGAGAGATAGATAGAAGCACTGTCTGTCATGGCTTTTGACCCTGCCGTCAATCGTACCACCTTCTCCGAACCAGGCGGTTCAATGTTCTGTAACATGCTGACGTGATCATGTAACAGCGTGATGTAGCGCTCAACAGCCGATTCAACCTCTTTGTAGGCCTTCAGAATATCATCTGTCATGATTGTCCTCCGTGATGATGTCAGCATACACTGTGGCCATGCGCCCTCTCAACCCTACAACGGTCTCGACGCTGCTGCTTGAAGCGATCGAGCAGATTGCAGTGAGGGAAGGTATCCATGGACGGCGAGTGAGCCAAGGGGTTGCCCAGTTGTCACGATTGTTCACCAAAGAGCGAGGCGCATTGAGTCGATCCTATCTCGATGATCTAACCTTAGCCGCAGCCTATCTGCAATACTTCTTGCCGGTGAATTTGGCCAAGATACAGGTGCTGCTCGATGAGATGCCGTACCATGACGCGAAGGAGCCTTTCTCCGTACTGGATCTTGGCTCAGGCCCTGGCACGGGAGCCTTGGCCGTGCTCGACTGGTGGCATCGCCGCAAGTCAGCCACGGGCGGATCTCTGTCAGTCATTGCCTTGGACTGCGTACCAGCCGCTCTCCGCCAGGCTGAGCAGCTCTGGAACCGGTATTGCGAACTGGCCAGGGTAGCTGACGCTAGCCTTCTCACTCACAAAGTAAATCTTGTGCAGGGGATTCGGAATGCGCAAGATTGGAGGAGGACCTCGTTCGACCTCATCATCCTCGCAAATTGCTTGAACGAGATATATGCTGATGAGAAGAATCATATCGCAGCGCGAAGTGCTTTAGTCGAGGAGCTCTTATCGTTACTGGCTCCTCATGGCACAGTCATGATTCTCGAACCGGCGTTGCGAGAGACCTCACGTTCGCTCCATCAAGTCCGGGACCAATTGCTCAAAAACAATCGGTGCACGGTCTATAGTCCCTGCCTCCATAACCAAAGCTGTCCTGCGTTAGCGAATCCCTACGATTGGTGTCATGAAGAACGCCCATGGGTTCCACCGAATTCGATTCGTGAGATCGACGAAGAAGTCGGCTTCATTAAAGACGCGCTCAAGTTCTCGTATGTGCTGTTGCGAAAAGACGGGAAAACGATTGTCGAGCGAAAGCCGGATGTGTACAGAGTTGTGAGTGAGCTGCGGGTGATGAAAGGAGAAAAACGTGCATGGTTGTGCAACGAACTGGGACGGCAGGAAGTGGGACGGCAGGATCGGCTGGCCTCGCCAATGAATGCCGGGTTCGAACTATGGCATCGGGGCGATATTGTGCAAATCGAGAAGATCAGCCATAAAGAACGACATGGCAAGGTTTCCTCGTTGGGACGGGTCGAACAGGATGCGGCAGTACAGGTCATTCGTCCCGTTTGATATTGGCCGATCTCGTCGAAAGAAGCCTGCAGCCTCTCGATCCGGCGCCTCCTGCGGCACCCCTTCTAAGGCGCTCTAAAGCGGAACATTCTGAAATCCCCTCGCCGGCCCACTGCCAAATGGGAGTTCAGTCGGCTACGATACGAGAATGCAAAACAGGGATGTCTTTCGGCGCAAGTAGTTTGTAGGGGGTCAGGCGATGTGCGCCTGACGGCTGACGAATGATGGTTGACGTGTAACGCGGGCTTTAGTCCGCTTCCGGTTCCGAGCTGCCGTGCTGGTGGGACACCTTGTCTTCCTCGAATAGCTCGGCCATTTCTTCGGCGATCATGTCGCGATCGTCCGGGACGGAGATGACAGGAAGTTCTTTTCGTGCTTTGGGTTTCTCTTCAGGCGAAGCGTGGTCGGTCTGTTTTGGTTTCTCAGTCATAGCGTCAGTATACACCAAAGGACGGTATCAGGGTTGGTTTATTCGAATGCTTCCAACGATGATTTCTCTGGGAATTGCCGCTTGCAGTTCTGGCAAGTGACAAAGTAGTATGCGTCCCGAACTGACAGGGTGGCCCGAAAATCGAGGGAAACCCCCTGGTGGTTACAGGCGGTGCAAGAGATTTCTTTTAAGCGAAGCGGCACGTCAGGCTGTGTCTTCAGGTAAAAATCCATGTCGGTATGGACAGGGAATGTATAAAAACATTTCCTGCAGATCCCACGCCATTCACCGTCGCTCCCCATGAAGCGTTCATCGATGCCGAAACTTGATTGCTTGCAAACAGCACATGGAACCGTGCCGAGGCGTCGTTCTACTTCCTGTTGTGTCAGTGTGACCATCGGTCAAGAATTCCTTCACTCAAGTTGAACATACGAAAGTATAACGGGCGCATGCTTGGAATCGCAACCGGAACAAATACGGAATGCCTTGACCGGCCGGGAGTATCATTGTACTGAATCATCATGCACCAGATTACAGATCGGCTGTTTGTCGGGAACATCTATGATGCTGTTCAGCCGCCCGCGCAGATCGGTGCGTTGCTGTTTGTGGCGGAAGATGCTGCTGTCGACCCGCCGGCATGGCTGGTTACCGGACGTATCCCGTTCAGGGAGTTTCGTGAGGCCGATCCGAGACTTTTGGCCGACGCTGTCGCATGGGTCGAGCGTCATGTGGGGGACAACAGGGTCATGGTCTGTTGCCGTGCGGGGATGGGACGCTCGGTTTCGGTTGTCATGGCCTATCTCTGTTGTGTAGAACGTATGGCCTATAGTGATGTCTTGAAACTGGTGATGACCCGACGCCCCGGAGCCATGCCTCTGCCGCAATTGGAAGAAACCATCAAGGATGTGAAACGGATACGGCAAGCAAAGCAGCAATCTTGACCACTTCCCTCACGTCAACCCGCACTCTTAACAACCCCCTACCGATTCATCATGCCTGAATTGCCAGAGGCTGAAGTCGTTGCCCGACAACTGCGCGGCAAACTGCTTGGTGCGACCCTGACCGGTATGTGGATTGGCCGCGCCGACATTGTGCGTGAGGGCTATCAGGGACGGGCTTGGTATTCCGATGTGACGGTTCAGTCCGTCACCCGCTATGGCAAGAGTGTCGCGTTATGTTTCGGAAAGCAACAAACTGTACGGTATCTCGTTGCCGAATTGGGTATGACGGGGCTGTTGCTCTTTCCCTCAGTAGAGGTCAAGCATCCCCAACACGTTCATGTCCGCATGATGTTCTCGGGTGGCAAAGAAACAGAACTGCGGTATTGGAATCCTCGCCGCTTCGGNNCCTCTTTCAGCCACCATCCAGGAATTCACACAATTGTTTAAGGAACGACGAGGGAGGCTCAAGCCGCTTTTAATGCAGCAACAGACCATCGCCGGCATCGGCAATATCTATGCAAACGAAATCCTGTTTCGGGTCGGATTGCATCCGAATGCACGAGCGAATCGACTCTCTCGTCTCAAGATTGAACGGCTCTATCAGGTTACCCGCGAAGTGCTTCAGCATGCCATCGCGTGCGGGGGGTCGAGTGTGAAGGACTTCTTCGCTCCCGATGGGACGGAAGGACGCTATAAGCAGCATCATTTGGTCTATGGGAAAGAGGGGAAGCCTTGTCCGAATGGATGTGGTCAAGTCATTCGCCGTCTTCAGAGTGAGCGCAGCTCGTTCTATTGCCCCACGTGTCAGAAGCTCAGGTCGTTGAAAGATCATAGTGTATGACCAAGCAGACACTCAGGTGATTCAGGAGCTGAATAGGTATCTTGACAACCTGTAGAACACTAATCCATAAGACTACGTAACGACCACATTTCCCAATGGTCCACATATTGCTCCTTAGGATTTATGGCTGGAGCCGACTTCGAACCTACTACTTAGGGGGCAATAGGCGAGGATTCCATCTTTATTAAAAAGAAGAGGCGAACTTCTGCCTCATGCTGGTGCACTTCGTCTGTTGTCCCACATTGACTTGACGTACGGTCGTGTAGGTGCAAAGTCTTTGGCATATCCGTCTGGGGGTATGAGCCGATGAATGCACACATCAGAGTCGCGGTCATTCATCGCAACCGTCTCTTCCGCGAGTCTCTCGCGTGTGCGCTCGGTTATGACAAGGCATTGTCTCTGTGCTGCCATATCAGTGGTTTCGAACAGATTCCAAGAGATTGGAATGGAGTCTGTCCCGACATCGTTCTTGTCGAGATGGCTGATGCATCCAGAACGTTCCTGACGGGGGTCAGTCGCCTGAGGTCAGAATGTCCAGGGTGCAGGATTATCATGCTTGATGTCCCAGAATGCGAGGAAACGGTGCTGGCCTGTATCGAGATCGCTGGTGCGATGGGCTACGTGACGAAAAGCGGATCTCTTGAAGATGTGTTTCATGCGATTCAGTCAGCGATGTCGGGAGAAACATTATGTCCCCCTCGTGTGACTCACCTCGTCTTTGCAAGAGTATCGGAGTTATCACACCAAATAGCCTCGACCCGCCCCCATTCATCAAAGTCGCTCACGCGCCGTGAGCACGCGATTGTCAGCGCGATAGAAAAAGGGCTCAGTAACAAAGAGATCGCCGTGCAATTGGGCATCGAAGTCTCGACAGTCAAGAACCACGTGCACAACATTCTGGACAAACTCAAGCAGCATGACAGGCAATCGGCCGTCCGCTACGTGAAGGAGCACGGACTCGATGCTCCACTGCGATGATCTACGGCGAACCCTCTTGAAATAGACTCCTTTCATCACCGATGGCTGGAAGCCACGGCTGTCCGGCCGTTGCAGCGCAAGCTGCTTCGGCAGAGGAGGTAAGCCGAGAGGCTCCACGCTCTCCGAAAGAAGCGGTGCGCAAGTCCGACCAACAGCTTCTCCGCAAAAGATCTAGACAATCTAGATCCATTTGATCTCTTGATCTAGATCCTAAATGAATCCCTTGATCTATTGGCCTGTCTTCACTACTGGGCTAGGGTGCCCCCCAACCTTTCAGCAGGGGCGGGTGTGAACAAGATTCGGGTGCTCTTGGCGAATCATCCTATGATGATCCCGGATGCTATTCGACAGCTGGTCGAAGACCAGGAAGATATGGAACTGGTTGGTGACAGCCGCGGGCCCATGAAGATTCTTCAGGATGTCGGGCGAACAAAAGCGGATGCGGTCATTCTCGCGCAAGAGGGGCCAGACGAACCAGCGCTATGCAGCCAATTGCTGGCTGTCTATCCCGACCTCACCATTATCGCTGTGACGACGGATATGTCGACGGCCATTACTCAGCAACTGCGCGCACATCGACAGAGTGTCCATACAAATGATCTTGGCGATGTCGTGCAGGCGATGAGAATGGCGGTAAGGCAGCCATACATCGAAAAAGGCGCCTGACAAGAATGCACACCATACACCTGATGACATAATCCCTGTCGCGGTACGAACCGGCAAGACGGAGACCGTAACGGGTACTGTAAACAAGAGAGCGAAAGAAGGATATAAGACCGTAACTCCATGGCTAACATTCTTGCTGTCCATTCGGTGGGGGCATCATTGGCCACCTATTTGCGTAATTCCTACCCGAATGATCTGCGCACCGCCCATCCGTGTGAGTTCAAGCTGTATTCCAGCGCGGAAATGGGAAGCACGGAGGAGCGCACCACGACGCTGTCGCTCTATTTGTATCGCATGACGATGAACGAACATGTCCGTAACGTGCGAGGCACCAATGATCCAAACGTTGCGGAGACGCCGCTGTCTGTCGATCTGCATTTTCTCCTGACGGCTTGGGCCGACAATGCTCTTGCCGAACAAACCATTCTGACGTGGGCGATGCGTCAATTGCATCAACGTCCTGTTCTGGACCGGTCGACGCTCTCTCCTGAGGGTGGGTGGGAATCAAGCGATGTCGTGCATGTCATCCCGGCGGAGCTGAACCACGAAGACTTAATGAGGATTTGGGATGCGTTGGAGCCGTCCTATCGCCTGAGCCTGTCCTATATCGCGCGTGTCGTGAGGATCGATCCGGAACCGAGTCCGTCCGGCTTGCCGGTTGTGGTGCGGAACTTCGCAATGGCAGGAGGGCCTGCGCGATGATCGTCGAAAGCCTCGCCAGGCGTGTGCTCGCGGCGCTTCGGGTGGTTGATGGGGTCACGGGCCAACCCGTCCTCTCTCCATTATCGGTAAGCGGAGAGGGGAGCATCTGGGTACGGAATCGGCGAGGGCTCTATGTCCTCGTGGGCGCGGCGGGGCTCGAATCGCATCAAGATGTTCTGTTGGAACCTCCAGCTGATCCGGCATTGGGGAGCGTGACGCTCGTTGTGAACGTGGTGGATCCGAGTGGCATCTATGTATCTCGAAAACAGTCCATCAAGCTGCCTCGCGATCCGAATCCTGTTCATGCCGGAGACAGTCCATCATTGTTTCAGCCGATTGAGAGTCGATTGTATCCCAGTCCAAAGGCGCCGATCTCATCGGCCTGGGCTGTCATCAGAGCGACGGTCTCGCGGGAAGGTAGCGAACAGAAATTAGGCGGCGCCTTGATCCGGGTCTTGCGTACCAGTGATGGAGAGGTATTAGCACGCGGCCTATCCGATACGCGCGGGGAGGCGTTGGTCGCGGTTCCCGGCATTCCAGTGACGACATGGGAGACGTCTCCAGGTCCGGTGATGGGGACTGAAGTGGATGTGCAAGTTGAAGTGGTGGTAGACCCCGCTGCGGGGGATGTGCCGGACCCGGATGCGCTTGAGGACAATCGAGCTAGCCTGCCGAAGGGGCAGGTTGCGGTCAAATTGGCGTCAGGACGAACGGTGGTGCGTGGATTGACTGTCGCGTTTCCGTAGAGGAGCGCGCAGTCGTGATCGGGAAAGGAGGAGCATCGTGCCAGAATATCTTGCCCCAGGAGTCTATGTCGAAGAAACGAGTTTTCGCGCGAAGTCCATCGAAGGAGTCGGCACCAGCACGACCGGATTGGTCGGGCCGGCACGCAAGGGGCCGGTGGGAGGAACGCCGGAACTCCTGACCAGCTTTGGTGATTTTGAACGGATTTATGGCGGATTGGACAACCTGGAGTACGGCACCAATTTTCTTGCCCATTCGGTCCGGGCCTATTTCGACAACGGCGGGTCGCGCCTCTATGTGTCGCGTGTCGCCAATAGCGGGGGAGGGACGGCCATTTCCCCCGATATCGTGACCAATGCTGATTCTACGTTGCGGGCCCGTTTCGTTGCGCGGTTCCCCGGCCAAGCCGGAAACGGCCAAGTCACTGTCCGGCTCCAAACCGCGCCGGCCACCAAACGCACGATGAATGCCGCTCCGTCCGGATCAATGGTCCGGTCCGGTTCCGGTGGAGGAACGGTGTTCCACGTCAAACAGAACGGGGCGTGGGTGGATTCGTCG
>DKBD01000162.1 GCA_002451055.1 Nitrospira sp. UBA6909
CAACTCTTCAACATCGTGTTTCAGTGGCTGTTGTACATCAAGATCTGCATTCCATTTCCTGGGAGGAAATCATGACGCAAGCCACACTCCCGCGACCGTCTCTCGGCTGGCCGCTCCTGCCTCAGCCTGACGCCGCCGGCCGCCTGTCGTTCCCATCGCTGGATGAGAGCGTAAGGCAGGCGATTCAAGTGATCCTGCAAACACGGCCCGGCGAACAATTAATGCGGCCTGGCTTTGGTGCCGGCTTGAGCGGGTTTGTGCATGAGTCAAACACGTTGGCGACGCGGCGCCGGATCCGCGATGTCGTGACCGAGGCGCTTGGGCGCTGGGAGGATCGCATGATGCTTGATCGTGTCGACGTTGCCGAAGTGCCCGATAAGCCGACCCATGTGCGGGTGGTGATCGGCTACCGGTTGAAACGGACGGGGGGCTTCCAACAGCTGGGACTCACCGTCGAGGTGGGAGGCTGACCGATGCCGATTCGCCCTCCGGCCCTCGACGATCGTAGTTATCAGGACTTGGTGGAAGAGCTTCTCGCGCGAATTCCCGCGCACACTCCAGAGTGGACGCATCCTCGTCCTGGTGATCCGGGGCAGACACTCCTGGAGCTGTTCGCATGGTTGACCGACACGCTGCTGTACCGGGCGAATCTTATCCCCGAGCGGCAACGCCTGGCGTTTCTTCGGTTGCTCGGTGTCTCGATGCGATCGGCGGTCCCCGCTCAAGGATTGGTCAGCCTGCAGATCGACGACGATGCCGTCACGCAGGCCGTGGCAATCCAGGCCCGGGCGGCGATCGAGAAGCCCGTCATTTTTGAGACCAGGACGGAGCTGACGGTGCTGCCGGTTACCGCCGAGGCTTTCTACAAACGGCCGCTGAATGCAGACGAACAGGAGAATTTTGCCGCGGTCGTGCCGGGACTCCAATCGGTGTATCGGTTGTCCTCGCTCCCGACGCCCTATGTGACGACGCCGATCTTCGTGGAAGGTGCTCCCGAGACGAATGGATTCGATGTGATGACGCAGACGGTGGATCGGTCGCTCTGGTTGGCGCTTCTTGCGCCAACGGCCTCCGCTCCAGAGCGCCAACCGTCGCTGGTTGAGGAGATCAGAAACACCTTGGGGCGTAGTGCGAGCGGCGGCCAACAGTTGCTCTCGATCGGTGTGATGCCCTCGATCGCGGTTCCGGCGTTGTTTGAAGAAATCGGGCCGCGCGCGCGTATCCCGCATGTGTGGGAAATCGGCACGGTCGATGAACGGGGCGACCCTGACTACTTGACGCTGGATGTGGTGGCCGATACGACCGCGGGTCTGACGAGGCCGGGAGTGGTGCGTGTGGCACTGCCGGCCGCGTCGAGGATTCATGTGCCGAGCAACGACGTGCGTGCCAATTTGAAAGCGGGGGTGGGCGATGCGCCGCCTCGATTGGATCAAGCTGATCGGGCGGCACGGCTTGTCGCATGGGTTCGTGTCCGCCCCACATTGAAATCACTTCAACGGCTGGCCCTGAGTTGGGTGGGTATCAATGCCGTCGAGATCGATCAGCGTAAGACCATCGCCAACCGTATCGTCGCACAGAGTACAGGAACGGCAGATCAAGAGTGGCCATTGCCGGGGCAGTCTGTTGAGGCGGGGTCGCTCGTGATTCAGGTTGAGGAAAGCGGGCGAGGATTTCAGCCCTGGCAACGGATCGACGACCTTGCGCTGGCGGGCCGTGATGCGAGGGTCTATCAGCTCGATCCGGAGGCAGGGACGATCCGGTTCGGTGACGGGATGCGCGGCCGGGTTCCCGAGACGGGTGTGCGGATCCGGGTGAAAGAAATGCGTTACGGAGGTGGTGCCGCAGGAAATGTGCCTCCGGGGAGTCTGACAAGTATCACGGCGCGAGATCTTCGCGGCGCGATCGTAACGACTAAATTAAAGGTGTCGCAAACCTTGCCCATGGATGGCGGCGCCGATGCGGAAACGCTGGCCGAGGCGGAACGGCGGATTCCGGCTCTGTTCCGGCATCGGGATCGTGCGGTGACGGAGATGGATTATCAAGAACTGGCGGCGCGGACTTTTGGGGTGAGGATGGGACGTGTGGAAGTGTTGCCACGGTTCAAGCCCCATCAACGGCGATTCGAAGTACCTGGGGTCGTGTCGGTCATGGTGATTCCATTCAAGGAGGGATTTGGTTTGCCGAATCCCAGACCGGATCGTCCCTTCCTTGAAGCCGTGCACGGCATGTTGAATCCACGCCGCCCGTTGGGGACCGAACTCTATGTGATCGGCTGCGAATATGTGTCCTTGGGCGTCAGCGTGGCCATCACGGTCCAGGATGGTTTNNTTGCCGCCCGGAGGGGTCGATGGAGCGGGATGGCCGCTGGGCCGCCCGGTGCGTGATCGCGAATTGGAAGTGGCGGTGGCACGTGTGCCGGGAGTCAGCGGCGTGGCGCCGATCAATCTGTTTCAGCGGCAAGGGAAGGATTGGAGCAAAGTGCCGAGAACGTCCGCCGATGCACCGGTTCAGGTGTCACTACAACCCTGGCAATTGCCGGAGCTGTTGAGTGTGGTGGTGGTGGTGGGAGACGAGGCTCCGGACGATTTGCGGGGCGTGCCGAACCCATTTGCGGACCAGTCAGGAGTCGCCGTTCCCGTGGTGCCGGAACTCTGCTGAGTCGATTATCACCGTGCGAAGAGTGTTCGGATGGATGCCAACGGACTCACACATTGGTTGCTGGCCGACGCGCATCATTGGCGGATCGATGGCGATCCGCCGGCGCTGAATTATGATGCTGCGCGCCGTCGTCTCCGGCTGGCTGGTCGACGGTCCATTCCCGCGCTTGGCGATGCGGATGCGGCGGTGGTGGAGGCGCAGGCCTTGTCCCGTTTGGAGTTGGTCCCGGAT
>DKBD01000152.1 GCA_002451055.1 Nitrospira sp. UBA6909
GCCAGGTAGCGCCCGCTCGAAAGGGCGGGCGAGGATTGAAACAGGGGCGTTATGTGCAATCCTGGCGATACCCTTGGTAGCGGAAAATGCTTAAGAGGTCTGATGCCTTTGTAGAGCCCAACCTACAGAGAAAACAAGATGGGGTCGTCTGTGATAACGCGCATGCTTTGCTATGATGCAACGACACAGTCAGGACGAGATGATCGCGTCGGCAATGCCACCCCGTCCGAAATGCCCTGAATGCTCCACATGCGTGACGCATGAACAACTCGTATGACGTCATTGTGGTCGGCAGCGGGCCGGCTGGGGCTTGTGCAGCGTGGCGGCTGGCGAAGGCTGGAGTGGCGGTCGCCGTACTCGAAAAAGCCGCGCTCCCACGGTACAAGACCTGTGGAGGAGGTGTCGTCGGACGGGCCATGCGGGTGTTGCCTGTGGATGTGCGTCACGTGGTCGAACAGGACTGTCATACCGCCCAGTTACATATTTCCCCTGCCGGATTGTCTTTCACGACGCATCGAGAGGCCCCTATCGTCTCCATGACGATGCGATCTCGGTTCGACTTTGCCCTTCTGTCAGCTGCGCAAGCAGCCGGGGCGATTGTTCAGCAAAAGTGCGCCGTAAATGCTATCGCATCGCATGCCGACTTCGTCACGGTCTTCACCAACAGAGGCTCGATGCGTGCCAAGTTTGTCGTTGCTGCCGATGGTGCGCTCGGCATGGTTGGGCGAACTATGGGTATGGAAGACGGGCGTATTCTTATTCCCGCTCTCGAGTATGAAGTGACGGTTCCGCATGACCGGTTGGACGCTTTTCATGACACGGCGAGATTTGATTTTGGCTTGCTGCCCCATGGATATGCGTGGGCTTTTCCCAAACGAGACCATCTGTCGATCGGTGTGCTCTCAATGACGAAGCGGGGACGCGATTTTAAACAGTCGATTGAGCGCTATCTCGACATGCTCGGCTGTCGTGCTGCAACTCAGATTGAACGACACGGCTTTGTTATTCCTATCCGACCGAGAACAGGCCCCTTCGTCGATAAACGCATTGTGTTAGTGGGTGATACCGCGGGTTTCGTCGATCCTGTCACAGGGGAAGGTATTTCGTTTGCGATTCAAAGCGGCTTGGTGGCTGCGCAATGCTTGATCGACATGCAACTACGCGAAGAGTCCGTGCGAGGCGCGTATCGCCAGTCACTCAGTGAGACGATCCTTCCTGAATTGCGAGCAGCAAGAGTGTTGGCTCACCTGATGTATCACTTTCCTCGCACACGATCATGGGCATTTTCCCACCAGGGGCAGCGACTCTGTGAAGCGGTGACGGATGTGATGACCGGAAAGAGACGCTATCGTGATCTGGCATTCAGTTTCCAAACTGTGTTTCGGTTTCTGAGACCTCGGTGTTGATGTAAGGGGGTCGGTAAGGGGGTCGGGCTTTGCTATCTTGACTGTCTTGAATGCCTGTCATCATGACCAGGATGGCGGTAACCATCCAGACGCGATGGGGGCCTGGCTTGTGTATCGACTCTTGCGAAAGCGGACCAGCATCCAACAAATATCCTTTCCGTCACTGTCGATCGTTGACCGGTATCGAAGGAAGGGCCGGGTGTGCTAGTCTGGAATGCCTCTACGCCTGGGATCTCCGCTCCAAGCACGTGTGTAGACCTTCGATCGAACCGTTATCTTGATGTGTGTCGGAAACGGTCTGATGGATGGAATCCAGTGTTGGTTCTGACGGGATGCATGGATGAGCGAGATTCCTCCCCTTACCGAAATTCAAGCGACATTGTTGCAAACCTTTCTGTCGTCGCCTGAACGACCGAAGGGCACGCTCACCTATCATCAACTGGCGGGGTTTGTGTTCAGCATTGCGAACTCGCCGGAGTTGATCCTGCCTTCGGAGTGGATTCCCCTCGTCTTCAATGACCAGGAGGATGGGTTCGAGACACACAGAGAGGCGGAGAGGGCGCTGCAGGCTATGATGGCGTTGTACAACGATTGCTGCCGGGCACGGCCGGAGGGGAGCGCTCTGCTTCCGCCGGGCTGCAAGATCAGACCGCAGGCGATGGAGAATTTGGCCACGGATGCCCCGTTGAGCCAGTGGGCCCAAGGGTTCTCCATGGGCTATGACTATCTCGAAGATAGCTGGATCGACTACACGCCCGATGAATTCGATGAAGAACTGGGTTCGCTCTTAATGGTGCTCACGTTCTTTTCTTCGTCGAAACTGGCCAAGGCCTATCATGAGGAGAGAACAGGCAAGCAGAGTCTGGCTGAGATGGCCGAAACCGTCGTGACGCTTTTTCCCGAGGCGATGCGCGAGTACGCCTATCTGGGACGGTCGATCTATCAGGTGCGGTACGAAGCGGGAGACTTCGAGGAGGCACCGCTGCTTCGCCGGAAGATCGGTCGTAACGAGCCTTGCCCCTGCGGCAGCGGAAAGAAGTTCAAGAAATGCTGCGGCGGGGCGTAACATGAGGATAGCGGATGCTTTCCAAGAACCATGGAC
>DKBD01000167.1 GCA_002451055.1 Nitrospira sp. UBA6909
GCGCTTTCTTCGCCCCCGAAGCCGAGCGAACCGTCGAGCAGGCCGCTGACAAACCATTTGAACCCGACCGGCACTTCAACGAGCGTCCGGTTGAGTTTGCTCGCCACTCGGTCTATCAAACTACTGCTGACCAATGTCTTCCCTATGCCGGCGTCGGTCTTCCAGCCAGAGCGATGTGCAAAAAGATAGGCGATCGAGACAGCCAAGTAGTGATTCGGGTTCATCAAGCCGGCGGAGCGCGTGACAATGCCGTGCCGGTCGTTGTCTGCGTCGTTGCCGAAGGCCACATCGAAGCGGTCTTTCAGTGCGATCAGATTCGCCATGGCATAAGGAGAGGAGCAATCCATCCGGATCTTGCCGTCCCAGTCCAACGGCATGAAGCGGAAGGTGGGATCAACGGTCGGATTGACGATCTCGATGTTCAATCCGTAGCGTTCGGCGATCGGTTGCCAGTAGGCCACGCCGGAACCACCGAGCGGGTCAATCCCCAATTTCAATGTGGCGGATCGGATGACATCGAAATCAAGGACATTGGCAAGGTCGCCGACATAGGCGGCAATATAATCGTGTCTATGGCTCGTAGGTGCTTGGCATGCCCGCTCAAATGGAATGCGCTTCACGCCTTGGAGTCCGTTGGCCAACAGGGCATTCGCCCGATCTTCGATCCACTTGGTGACGTTCGTGTCGGCCGGCCCGCCTTGCGGCGGGTTGTACTTGATGCCGCCGTCTTCGGGTGGATTATGCGAGGGCGTAATCACGATGCCGTCTGCTAAACCGGATGTTTTGTTCCAGTTATAAGAAAGAATCGCATGGGAGATCACCGGCGTGGGTGTGTACCCGTCTGCGTGATCGATCATGACATCAACGCCGTTGGCGGCCAACACTTCGAGAACCGTGGCAAAGGCCGGTTCAGAGAGTGCATGGGTATCTTTTCCGAGATACAGAGGACCGGTCGTGTTCTGGTTTGCCCGGTATTCACAAATTGCCTGAGTGACGGCCAGGATGTGAGACTCGTTGAAGCTTCGTTTTAAAGAGGAGCCGCGATGGCCTGATGTGCCGAACGAGACCTGTTGCTCCCGTATCGCCGGGTCCGGTTTGTCCGTCGCATAGGCGGCGAGCAGTGTATCGATATCGACAAGGTTGGAAGCCGGCGCTGGTTTGCCTGCGAGTGGGTGAGTAGCCATGGAAGACGTGTAGCCCTAAAACCCGCGCCTGTCAACTCTCCTTTGGTGGTGTGAGCGACTCCAGCTAGAAAGAAGAGCCTGTTGCAAAGAAACGGCTTGCCCCGCATTCTTCATGAACCATTGGAAAAATGCGGGGTAGCCCTTATCTGTGGTGGCTGTACTCAGCCGTTCTTCGACTCAATGTCCGCCTTCCGGCCCTGCCACATGGGTAAATTCCGGATAGTCTTCATAGGCTTGTTCGGTGGTACCGGTGGCTTTGATCAAGGCGCCAGCCACAGCTCCGCCTACGACCGCGATAACGAGCGTCAGTCCGATCCCCGTCAGTTGGGCGCCGACGACACTGGGAACCACCACGATGGCGCAGAGTCCGCCGAGCAATCCCGGCATTCCGTGCAAGTTGTGGACGCCGCAGGTATCGACCAGTTTGATCTTGGATTCGAGCATGGGTTGGAGAAACACGAATCCGACGACCGAGAGGGTGCCGGCGAGAAGGCCGATGACAAAGGCACCGCCTGGTCCTACAAGGTTGCAGGTCGAGCCGATCGAGACCCCGCCTGCCAGCGCGGCATTGGCCATATCGACCATCGATGTCTTGCCCTGGTGAAAGGCGGTGCTCAGGAAGTACGTGGCGAGAGTGGCCCCGCTCAGCGCGAGAATCGTGTTCACGATGGTTTGAGGCATTTCCTCGAACGGCACGATCGCGGTTGCAAAACTGGGCCAGAATAACCACAGGACCATCGATCCGAGCATCGCAAATCGATCGGATGTCGGGTCGGACTCGATCGGCCTACTTCGTTGCTGCTCGGTCGTCAGGACGATAGACGCGGCCAAACCGAAATAGGCGCCGAATGCATGAATAATGATTGATCCGGCGGAATCCTGAAACCCTTTGGTGAGACCCAATCCGTTGTCCAGTACAGCCCATTCATTGAGCGCATAGAGGGGCACTAAAACCAGTGTCAGGAGTGCGTATTGAAAGACGCGTAATCGCCCAAGGACGGCGCCCATGGCGATCAAAGTTGTGGCCACAGAAAACTCAGCCAGCATCAGCGTTTCGACCGAATGTGCCGTTAACGCATGGCCGATCATCCCATTGGCTCGCAAGAACATATATAGGGGCAATCCGGTGGCGACAACGAGATAGGTGCCGGTCGTTGCTCCGAAGCCATAGCGCTTGACAAACACCATTAAAAATCCGAATCCGACCACCAGCATGGCCAGAATGTGAATCGAGTAGTTGTATTGCGCGACGAGGCGGGCTTCATTGACTTCGGCAGGCGGTTCGGAGGCGGTGGCGAGACTGTTGAAGCACAGGAGCAGCAGAAGGACCGTGACGAGCAACCTCAACCATGCGGTCGTCTTCATGTAGACCCCCCTTATAGTTAGGAGCAATGATGGCTATGGCGCGCCGCAGTGTACTCTACTGATCAGTGCCTCTGTCAAACGCGATTTTTGGATCGGATCTGTCTAATGACACATGTGCAGGGTGAGCAGCGGCGATAGTGAGGAGAGGAATTCAACGAACTGGTTGAGTAATCTCCTTGGCCGGATCCAGAGTGGAAATGCGTGGTGACGGCAGAGGTCGAGCCCCCTTGGAATCCCGGCCCATCTATCGAGCCTGGATTCCTAGGGGATCGCATGCAAGGCAGTGACGTCTATGGGCACAGGGGGGCAATTCTATCCAGGTTGTTTCTCAAGCCTGCCCACCCCATGCCGAGGTTGATTTTGGTGTTGGTGACGAGGATTACCATCGCATTGGGCTTCGAGGGAATGGTCGTGATGAAATGATAGGTGTTGTCGGTTGCAATTTGAATTTCCTTGATGCTGTTTTCCACCTTCGTGCCCCGGTTATTCGAGAGTAACGATTCTACGGCTTTAACGGTCTTGCCTCGCACCATATCGACCGAGGCGGCGGCGACGGCGTCCATATAGGATTGCGTGAAATACGCAACCTTATGCGCTACACCAAGCAGCAGACCGGTGCTCAAATCCACGACACCGCATCCGAGGGTGCCGTCTACATTGTCCAGAATGTCTTTGCATACATCATTGATGCTTGGCATGAAGGTCCTCCAGGATTGAGGGAAGTGTATGGGGCACACGCGCCAAACATATGGATGAGCAAACGTTGTGCCTGGAGCGGTCTTTGCCTCTGGCTGTGCTGTAATAAAGAAAATCAGGCCGTAGGCTCTTTAGGGCAGAAACGGCGGAAACGATTGGAATGTTTCGGGATTGTCTGGTCAAGATGTGTCGTTCGTCATGCAACACACGGGAAGAGTTGGACGGGCAGAGTTTCTGGTGTGACGATGAGGTGGGCTACGCATGACCGGCGGTTGTGGCATGAGTGACCGGCCGTCACTCACCTGAGAGAAAGCAAGAAATCCCTGTCGAAAAAGTGTCAACTGGTGTACCAAATAGATAACCAAACCGGTATTGTCGCGAAGGGGAATAGTAATGGCGCCTCGGCAGATCGAATCCGGCACCTCTCCTGGAGTGGCTTCTGTTCCTGACTTGCTGAAGTCCCTCTGCCGTGATTGCTCCAATCATGCTCGTTGCACCTTTGCCGATGCCGTCGCGCAGGCTCAGCACGATCCCTCATCGCGGATCATGATGCTTCGGCTGCGGCATGGTTATGCGCTGTTCCATGAAGGGACTCCGCTGGTTGGGTCATATGTCGTCTGTAAAGGACTGGTCGTGCAGTATGGCGCCATGAGTCAAACCTCCGTCTGCTGCGTACACGGGAAAGGGACATCGCCGGACCTAATCGATAATCTTATGGGCTCGCCGGTCCATCGATCCTCGGCGATCGCGATTGGCGACGCGGTGGTTGCCTTTATTCCTGAGCGAGAAGTGCGGGCCTGCTCGGAGACGATGGGGCCGGCGATATTGAATCTGTTGCGGCAAACTGCCCGACAGGCGTGGATGCTGGAGGAGCGCCTGATTCACGGAGGCATCGTGGACAGTTATGCGCGCGTAGCCCAATTGTTTCGCCAGATGGTCGAGGCATCCGAGTCGACATCGGAGGAGATGCTTACCCTGCCGATGGATCGCCGTCTATTTGCCAAACTGGTCGGCGTGACACCGGAGACGTTCAGCAGGGTGTTGACACGCCTTCGGAGAAATGGATTGGTCGTCCACTCAGGGGGGCTGTTGAGATTTCCAAGATCTGATCGGCTCTGCCGTGATTCTCTCGAAAGGCTTGACGCGGTGGGGCATTGATCCATCGAACGATTGGATAAATCCGCCTGCTTCTGTGGAAGCTGGGTGCAGCTCAAGCTCGGTGCAGTCTTGTCGGGCCGTACAGAAAGAATTGAGGGGCCAGTTCTTCTTCCCGCAAGGTACGAAATCTCTTTCCGAACAACNNGTTTTCGTCGATTCGTTCACGGTGATAGAGAGTGTGGCGGAGAAGTACTCGGTCTTTACATCGTAGATCGTACCTGAGGCGCGCAGCTTGGCGCCGATATCCACGAAACTTCCGATCCGATTCAGATCCTCTTTGGTCTTGAACGGACGTCCTTGTACGATCTCACTGGCTATCGTCCGCGTAATCTCCGGATCGAGGGCTTGAATCACGGCGAGGCCGGCGGTGTTGATATTGACCGGGGCGCCGCCTTCCGTGGGGTATACCGTCACGAAGGGTGACAGTCGGTCGACAATGTCCGGTGTAAATCCCTTGATCAGCTTCAGGTCACCGAGCGCCTGCAGCGGGGCGTTGGCGGCACGATAGGGCGGTCTTTGAGACTGGTAATACACGCTTTCCGCCCCGGCAGGTTGTGGGTTGTCGTCTTGGTCGATCCAATCGACCAGTGTATCGACGAGGTCCGGATTAATGTGGAGAAGTTCGAAGAGCCGCCTCACCCGATCGCTTCTTGCTTTCAACTTGATCGGATCGTCCCCGGAGGCGGCCAAGTCGTTGAGATTGAGCTTCCCGCGCTCGTCTTGGATCTGGGCGTTCAATAGCCCGTCGCCGATCGTGTAGTTCTTAATCGGGATGGCCCACAGATCCGTGAGGCCGTCGTATTTGTCGCCGGTCTGCTTGTCGCGGAGAAAATCCTGGTGAAGCGCTGCGCGCGCCGCCTGCACGGCGGCCCGCGTCAACATGCCGGCTTTGTAGTTGTCCCGGAATGCGGCTGCTTCCCGATACTCGCGCCGCGCTTCGGCATCGAATTCGAGAATCAGCGCGGTCAGCAGGGTCAAAACCAGAAGGGCCAGAAGCAGCGCGACGCCACGCTCATCATCCTTTCGCATAGCTCAACACCCGCACAGTCGCGTCGAGATTGACGGGGTTGTCGAATTTCGGTCGAATCTTCAGATGGCGGACTTGCAGGTCATAGGGGGCTCGGTCGATCGCCACAAGCAGTGCCAGTAACTCGGGGAGTTGTACGCCTTCCAGCCGGAGGTCCACCGC
>DKBD01000097.1:0-1579 GCA_002451055.1 Nitrospira sp. UBA6909
TGCTTGATGGGAGATGCTTCGATCAGTTGGAACAAAGAGAGGACATAGTCGCCGGGAATTCCGAAGATATGACGGACGCCGAGCCGATGCAGCCGATCCAATACCGCGGAGCCGATGGTCGCTTTGCCGGTCATCAGAGTGTTCTCCTTCTTGTCAACGAGGATCCCAGGAAACCATACTGGTCTTCCTCCGTCAAGTAATGTGGGATACCGGGAGACATCGTGCCCCTTGACCTGTATGATCGCAAACATGGATAAGAAACACATGACATCGAACGCAGACAGTGTGACGGCACAGATCAGGCTCAATCGGGACTGGACAAGGATTGACCCTGGGCATGTGTGGGTCTATGCCGGTCACGTCGGGCACATCGTCGGACAGCCGGAGGCCGGTGATGTGGTCGATATCCTAAGGCCGGATGGACGATTCCATGGCCGCGGCCTCTTCAACCCGAACTCAAAGATCAGGGTCCGTCTGTTGACCGGTGAGGATGAGCCAGTTGACGAGGCGTTTTGGAGAAAGAGGATTCAGCAGGCCATTCGTCTGCGGGCACGCGTTGTGACGGGAACCAACGCCTATCGGCTCGTGTATGGAGAAGGGGATCGATTGCCAGGTTTGATCGTGGATCGATACGATCGTCTGGCGGTGATGCAAACGTTGTCGTATGGCATGGACCGCCGCAAGGAACTGCTGGCCGATCTGCTGATGCAGGAACTGGATCTCGAAGAAATCTATCTCAGGAACGATGCAAAAAGCCGGCAACTTGAAGGGCTGCCCCTCGAACGGAGGTTCTTGCGAGGCGGGGGCGCGACTCAGGTGGAGATTGTAGAGGGGGCGGCGCGGTTTGTCGTCGATGTCGAACGGGGCCAAAAGACCGGCTGGTTCTGCGATCAGCGGGAGAATCGGCTGGCCACGGCAAAGCTGGCGGCGGGGAGCGACGTACTGGAAGTGTTCTGCCATACGGGGGCGTTCGGCATTCACGCGGCGTTGGGCGGGGCAAAATCAGTGGAAGGATTGGACAGCAGCGAAGAGACGCTGGCCTTGGCCCGCAGGCATGCGGCACACAATCAGGTTGAGCAGCAATGCCTGTATCGAAAAGCGGATGCCTTCGACGAGATGCGTGAACTCGTGAAGGCCGGCCGGCACTATGATCTGGTAATCCTCGACCCTCCCGCGTTTGCCCGCAGCAAGCAGGCATTGCCTCGGGCGCTCTCCGGGTACAAGGATATCAATCTGCTGGGACTCAAGTTGCTCAAGCCCGAGGGGTTTCTGGTGACGAGTTCCTGCTCGCACCCCGTCTCGGAAGAGGACCTCTGGAAGTCGATTCGTTTGGCGGCCCGTGATGCCAAGCGGGAGATTCGGTTGATCGAGCAGCGTGGGCAAGGTCCTGACCATCCGGTTTTGGCGAGCATGCCGGAAACGCGCTATCTCAAGTGTTTCATCGTCCAGGCTTGGTAACGGGCGGAAGTGAAGTCATAGAGGTTGAGTGCCGCGCTGGAGCCAGCTGATGATCTCCTGGGTGACTCGCTGGGGCTCGTCTTGGTGGACGAAATGCCCGGCGGCCTCCAGCTTCACGATC
>DKBD01000097.1:1605-23137 GCA_002451055.1 Nitrospira sp. UBA6909
GGGTGCATCCGCATGCGTTCGAAGATACCGCCGATGAGGCGCGCGCGACCGGCGGCCAGCACAGCTTCTGGAAGCCAGGGAATTTGAAACACAGCCATGTACCAGGATCGCCTCAGCTGTCGCCAATGTCGCAGCTCGCGCTCGAAACAGGCAGGATGCGGGGCGTTCAACAGGACCAGTGCTGCCACACGGGCCGGTTGCCGCATGGCGTAATACCAGGCGATGACCCCGCCCCAATCGTGCCCGACCAAAATGGCGCGGCGAGCTTCTGCGGCGTCGAGAAGCGCAGTCACATCATCCAGTAATGTTTCGATGCGATAGGCGTCGAGGCCGGCCGGTCGAGTCGTCCCGCCGTACCCCCGTAGGTCGGGAGCCCAGACCCGGTATCCTGCATCGGCCAGAGGTGCCATCTGGTGGCGCCAGGAGAGGGCCGACTCCGGGAATCCGTGCAGACAGAGCACCAATCGATCACCAGCACCGGCTGTCGCTACCTGGAATGACAGTTGGTTGGCTGAAATCTGCTGAAATTGTTGTGAAGTGTGATCGAGCATCGGAAGATCATCAGGAAGGGGGGTGGGCCGGCGAAGACCGGTTGGTCTGCAAGGCGACCATAACCGTACCCCACGCGCAGACTGTCAACCCGGCAAATAACCAGAACCCAAGTTCATAGCTGTCCGACACCCCTTTCATGATACCCACCAGCAGCGGCAGCAGAAAACCACCGACGGCACCGCAGGCTCCAACCACACCGGATGCCACGCCGATCTCTTGGGGAAACCATTCTGCGACTAGTTGAAACACCACGCCGTTCCCGACACCCATTGCCGCTGTCGCCACCAGCATCATCGTCACAGCCATCGTGTGCGAAGGGCTGACGATCGCCACCACCGACCCGGCAATCACCGGCAGCACATAATACAGCGTGCGGATTCCCCCGTATCGATCTGCCACATAGCCGCCGATCGGACGGATTACGCTCCCCATCAGCCCACACAGCGCCGCAACCATGCCGGCCTGAATCGCATCGACACGATAGACATCATGCAAGAGCAGNNCCATCGTGGCCGCGACGACGCAGGCCATGAGGCCGCAGATCTGGTGCCAATCCATGGTGGTGGCCCAACGCGGCGCCAAGAATAAAATGAGCACTGTGCCGATATTCCCAGAGGCAGCCAGGCCAAGCGCCAAGCCCTGCGCTGCTGGGGGATAGGCTCGGCTGGCAATCGGGAGGGTCACCGCAAAACTCGCNNCACCGAGCCAGCCCCAGCACAACACCAGCAGCTCCGCCATGAGAATAGCCAGCGCCGTGGGCCGCGCACCAAACCAATCGGCACTCCACCCCGCGATGACTCGTAACACCGCCCCGCCAAGTAACGGCAGTGACACCAGCCATGACATGTCCGTGTCGCTCAGCTGCAACGAGGCCGCGAGCGGAAGGCTCATTGCGCCGACGAGCAGCCAGACCATAAAGCTGACCGTCAGATGGAGCCATGCCCCCACGAGTGACGGCCAATGGCCACTCTTCACACTATGCCAGATCGTGAGCACCCAGCCTCCCTAGCGGAGAGAGGACTATAGGAGAGTGCCATTGAGGGGTGCAAGAGACACCTATCCTGTCGTGAGTATTGATCGTCTGGCCGGGAGACATCAGCGCGTCATTGGCCTTGTGAAAGGTGGTGGACGGAGTTTATCATGGCCCCCGCAACGAGTGAGAACTCTTAGAGGGAGCGTACCGCTATGGAGAAAAGCCAGTCTGCCAAGCACACAGGAGATGTCAGAATTGAACGCGATACGATGGGAGAGTTGGCCGTTCCGGCCGACGCGTATTATGGCGTTCAGACCGCGCGCGCGATCGAAAATTTTCCCATCAGCCCCTTGCGTATGCCGCGCTCAGTCATTCGGGCGATGGGGCTCATCAAACGGGCCGCGGCGGCTATCAACCATTCCCTTGGCCTGCTCGATAAGAAACCAGCGGAGGCGATCAACCAGGCGGCGACCGAGGTGGTCGATGGGAAGTTGGACGCCGAGTTCCCGGTTGATATTTTTCAGACCGGCTCCGGCACGTCCACCAACATGAACACGAACGAGGTTATTTCCAACCGTGCGACTGAATTGCTCGGCGGCGCGCGCGGAAGCAAGCTGGTGCATCCCAACGATCATGTAAATCTCGGTCAGTCGAGCAACGACGTCATTCCCACCGCCATCCATATCGCCGCGTCCGAGACGATGCAGCAGCAACTCTTACCGGCCTTGGCTCGATTGCATGAAGCGCTCGATGGAAAGGCCAAGGAGTTCGACAAGATCGTGAAGATCGGTCGTACTCACTTGCAGGATGCCACTCCTGTGCGGTTGGGCCAGGAATTCGGCGGATACGCCCGCCAGATCGAACTGGGCATCCAGCGGGTCAAGCATGCGCAAGAAGCCTTAAGCGAGGTGGCGTTGGGCGGCACCGCGGTCGGCACGGGTCTGAACTGCCACCCGGAGTTTTCGGCCAAGGTCATGGCGATTATTTCGAAAGAAACCGGCTGCATATTCAAAGAGGCTGTGAATCACTTTGAAGCACAGTCAGCCCAGGATGCGCTGGTCGAGGCGAGCGGTGCATTGCGCACCATCGCCGTGAGTTTGATGAAAATTGCCAACGATATTCGTTGGCTCGGCTCAGGCCCGCGCTGCGGTCTGGGCGAAATCAATCTGCCGGAAACCCAGCCGGGTTCCTCCATCATGCCTGGCAAGGTGAATCCGGTCATTGCGGAATCCGTCACGATGGTCTGTGCGCAGGTGATCGGGAACGATGTAACCGTGACCGTAGGAGGCCAGGCGGCTAATTTCGAGTTGATTGTCATGCTGCCGGTCATGGCCTACAATCTTCTGCAATCTATCGAACTCTTGGCCACAGTCTCCAATAATTTTGCCGCGAAGTGCATCGAGGGCATCAAGGCGAACGAGGAACGCTGTAAGAGTTTGATCGAAGAAAGCCTAGCCATGTGCACGGCTCTGGCGCCGGAGATTGGCTATGAGGCAGCGGCAACACTGGCAAAGGAGGCCTACAAATCAGGCAGAACAGTCAGGGAGGTGGCAAAGGAGCAGAAAGTGCTGCCTGAAAAGCGTCTGGCGGAACTTCTTGATCCCTGGCGTATGACGGAACCTGGTGGGCCGGTGGGGAGTGCAGGAGGATAGTCACGCGGTATACTGAAGGATGATGAATTGCTCCCGCCAATCTCGGTTTCTTGCGGACACCCTTCTGGCGGTGTCGGTTATCCTCGTCCTGCAAGGCTGCGTCACGGCCGGACAGCGGCCACTGCGAGGCGAGGCTGACGCAACGGCTCTCACCACCGGAATGCGTGGACAAGACTGCTGTGTCATGGCCAACGCGGTGCCGAGGCAGGAGGCAGTGGCAAAAACTGCTGTCAGACTCCTCGGCCGGTCGCGCGTCGAAGTGGGAGGCCGGCGTTATCCTGCCGATTGTTCAGGCCTTGTCCGAGGCGTCTATGCGACCCAACGTGTCGATTTGTACGGTGGGTTGGGCGAGCTCGACGGCGGCAACGGAGTGGGACGCATCTATTCCCATGTCGTGCAACATGGGCGGATTCACTATGGTCCGGCTGTCCACCCCGGGGACTTGGTCTTTTTCCACAATACGTGGGATTTCAACCATGACGGGCTGCCCAATGATCCCCTCACGCATGTTGGTATTGTCGAGCAGGTGGAGCGAGATGGGACGGTGACATTCGTGAGCTGGGTGTCGACCGGAATCAAACGGTACAGAATGAACCTGCAACGTCCTCATATTCACAAAACAGCCAAAGGACGGATTCTCAATGACTACATGAGACGGAAGGGCCGAGGCGACCCCAAAAACATGCAGTACCTGACCGGACAACTCTTCGCCGCTTTCGGGACGGTGGTGCGATAGGCTTCAGCGAATCATGCGTCTGCGGTGAAGTTGACGCGAGGGGAGAACTGTCTTAGAGTGCGAGATGCGTGAGGTGATCGGTCACGGCTACTGATACGGTCAAGCAAAAGTTCCTGCAAGTCGTCAAAGAACTTCCTGAGAGTGCTAAGTTTGAAGATGCGATCGAACGGCTCTGTTTCCTTGCAAAGGTTGAAGAGGGCCTACGCCAGTCCGATGCTGGAGAAACGGTGCCCCATGCCGAAGCTATTCGTCAGCTCCTCACATGAATCCGCTGGTCTGGACCCGCAGGGCCACTGAAGATATCCAATCCATACAGCAATTCATCGCGCAAGACTCTCCTCACTACGCGCAATTGGTCAGGCAACGACTGATCGCCGCAGTCGAACGGTTGCCCACATTTCCTCATTCTGGACGTGTTGTCCAGGAATTCAACAATCCAGCCATTCGGAAAGTGATTCACGGCTCCTATCGAATTGTCCATCGGTTCATCCATGAAGAAATCCACATTCTCACGGTGCACCACGCCGCCAGACTATTCCGTCTTGAGCCGTAATCTCACAGATTCTACATTGCTCGCGAGCAAAATATTGCCAAGCGTTCAATGTCAACAGTGTTGCAGTGAGTTTAACTGGGGAGATAGAAAGAGCTGTTGATGATTCATACTGCAGAAGTCGGTGGTTATTAAGCCGTGCGCAGACGAAAATGGATTTGCACAGTGTTGTTCCATCTTATTTGTCTTCCTGCTGCACAATATGTTTTATCTCCTCCCAGAATCCCTTAATCTCTTCTTTTGTGTGGAGTTCGAATAGATGACTAATTGCGTCCATGGCGAGCAGCAAGATTTTTGCTGCTTCGACTATCTCCGTGGAAAAGTCTTTCTCAAGATCAGGTCCCCACCCAATTTGACCCACTTCGCCGTCTTCTCGAATGATCAGGTACTTCTCGAGTCGTCGGGGGTGAGTATGTACGTCCTGGGAAAAGAGTCGATAAACGAGATCATACATGACATCAAGATTTACACTCTTCGCCCACTGTTCGAGATTCTTGTTCTCTGTTCCATCGAAACTCTTCTTGATCTGCTCTGTGAGCTCAGGAGTTATGTCTTTCTGGATTTCTTCGTTCCCATAGAGAGGATTGGATTTGATCGCTTGTAGTAATTTTAAGCGTTCACGTTCACCAGTTAGAACGTAGGCTTTGAAGAATTCTTCCGAGGTTGCGACTTTGGCGAGGATGATCAAGGCCTCAGTCGCGACACGGAGCAAGGACCTGCTTTGAGAGACAAGCCCAGACTCGAGGAGTAATAATGCCCCCTGGACATCCTCAAAGATTTTCAACATCAAGCATGTTGCCATGAGTTGTTGTGGGTCTCGATTGTATACTTTCAGGCGTGCTTGGGTTCTCTGACAAAATATGTTGACGCGTTTTGCCAGGTCAAAGTGTTTCGCGTGGCGTGAAAGAATATGCTCATGGAGTGCGTCTAGTTCGCGAGAGAGAAATCCCTCATCTTCAAAACTCATTGCTGCGTCCTTTGACGAAACATTGCGATTAGATGAGCCACTGGTCCTCCGTTGACGCTGCCACCTAGGGATCCGTTGCAGTACTGCACAGATGGATGATGGAGGCACGCTTTGGGTGTGCTGTGTGAATGGTAGATGTAAGGGTTGCAAAATACAAGGTCCGCTGGAGGCAGGTTGGGTATAGCTGGGGCTTGGGAGTAGGTGTCAGCCGACCACCAAGCTTAGTTCTTTGACGCGCGAATGGGATGAGGGCAATCAAAATCCAGGCCGAGGTATGGGGACAGACACCACGCGCAGACGCGGGGAAGGGTGTCAGTCCCCTGGGTTTGCACGATCGTTTATCGGGCCGGCGTTGCCATCGTTTCAAAACTGACACGAGGCATGTCTGTCCCAACGGGAACAAAGTTCAGCTTTTCGAATCCAATGACGTGCCCGGCACGGTCTTTCATTAAGATCACATCATTGCCGGTTTCTTCGCAGATATGTTCCTGATCCGGGTCTCCAAACCACACCGTTAATGTGTTTCCAACCGGGTCGAAGAATAGCTTTATCTTCGTTTCCATATCTCCGTCCCTTTCTTGATGGCAGCCGTCAGGTAGCAGGTAATCAAGAACCCTTCTCCGTTGAGACGACGGACAACCGCGACCGTCCAACCTTCTTGGCGTGGTCGGTAAAAGAGCAACACCTTAGAGTCGGCAATGCTCTGTTTGACCAAGTGAGGAGCAGCCAGTGTTTTCTTGACGTCCTCTTCCTGGCCACGCATGTTCCGGTGCTTCTCAGTAACGATGCGTTCCCAATACTCATCGGTCGTCCGAACAGTAAAGCCGAGAGGAGTTGGGATTTCAAACCGGACGGTTGCCACGCTCTTTTATAGCACCCGTGCGGGCACCAGTCACGCGATCCATGTCCTCTTACCGTGATGGTGAATTATCCTTCTCCCTTTCCTCTGGCCGCATGCAATGTGAGGCTGGGCGCACGCACCCACGATCTCCTGTTTGTTCTCCTTCCCAACCTGGCCGGTGTGACTTGACGGGTGGCATTGAGCGGGCGCCCAGCTGCGCGCAACGGAAGGGCCCCACTGGGGGATGGGTGGAGTGAGCACGGATGGGCTGCTCGATGACAGGACCCGTCGAGTCACACCGGCCATTGTTCTTCGTTCCACGCCATCTCCCAGAACATCCACTCATAGCGTGAGCTGATCACGAAGGATTCTTCCATGCGCCGAAGTTCTTCAGTGCCGGCGGTCTTGGCCCACTGGTCCACTTTCTTCCGCATCCACCGTTGTACTTCGGCGAATTCGGGAGAAGCATAGAGCATGAGCCAATCGCGGTAGGGATGATTCTTGGACGGCTGGCCATTTTTCAATAGATGCTGTCCGACCACGCAGTAGATCCAGGCACAGGGGAGGGCGACCACGGTGATCTCTGCCGCCGTGCCTGACGCGGCCACGGACAGCATGTGCCTGGTATAGGCGTAGTTGGTCGGGGCCATTGGTACGGACGACATCTGTTTCGCCGTCATCTTCCATTTTCTCCCGTAGTTCTCGTGCAGACTTCGCTCCACGATAATCGTCTCTTCTGCCAACTTGTTGAACCGCAATGCCGAGTCTGAGTCGGGCGCCTTCTGCGCAGCGGCGGCAAAGATACGTGCAAGGTCACCGAGGAATCTGGCATCTTGCAGGATGTAGTATTTGAATTTCCGTTCGGGCAGCGCGCCGTTTCCCAGCGCGACGACGAAGGAATGGCTCAATTGGGCGTCCCAAATCGGTGCCGCGAGCTTTCTTAAATGGTTTGAGAATGACATAGATCGAAATCCTGGAAAGTGCGGAGAGTAGGCGTTTCGACGAGTTGTTAGTTTTGAGCGTGAAGTTTTTAGTTTTGAACTCAACAGTCAACACTCACCACTCAACATGTGTCGTGATACATCACGACATTACAGGTGTGGAAGCCATGGCCGGGGCAAGCGATTGACGCCGTCCAGTGCGGCAACTTTATAACATTCCGCCAGGGTCGGATAGTTGAAAACCGTATCGATAAAGTAGTCGATCGTACCGTGATAGGCCATGACGGTCTGTCCGATGTGGATCAGTTCCGTCGCGCCTTCTCCAATAGCATGGACGCCGAGCACTTCGCGTGTCTGTCGATGAAACAAGAGCTTGAGCATGCCTGATTCGTCGCCCATCAGCAGTCCGCGGGCGATTTCTCTGTAGCGGGCGATGCCCACCGCATATGGAACCTCGGCCTGTGAGAGTTCTTCCTCGCTCGCTCCCACCATGGAGATTTGCGGAATGGAGTAAATGCCGTAAGGCAATAGCGATGTGTCCGTACGATCCGGATGGTTGAAGGCATGGCAGGAAGCGTGGCGACCTTGCTGCATCGAGGTGGAGGCAAGGGCTGGAAAGCCGATGACGTCGCCTGCCGCATAGATGTGCGGAACAGAGGTCTGGAAGTGTTCGTTCACACTCAGGCGACCCCGAGTGTCCGGTTTCAGTCCCGCCGCTTCCAGGTGGAGGGTCTTTGTCGCGCCGACCCGGCCGATCGCGTACATGAGCGTGGAGGTCCTGATCGGAGCGGCGTGTCGCAAAGAGACATTGATCGAATTGTCGGGCTCCTTCTTGATCGCCACGACTTCTTCTTCGTGATACAGAGTGACGCCGAGTTCTTTCATCTGTTGCTGGAGCATGCCGATCAGCTCGGCATCGGCAAACTCTAACAGACGAGGGCGTTTGTCGATGAGGGTGACGGGAATGCCTATGGCGGCAAGAATCGAGGCATATTCCGTTCCGATGACGCCGCCTCCGACGATGACCATAGAGGAGGGAATGAATTTGAGGGTCAGGAGTCCGTCTGTATCGATGACGGAGGTGTCGTCGAATGGCACATCGGGCGGGCGGCATGGTTCCGTGCCGACGGCGATGACAATGAAATCCGCCGTATGTTCGATCGAACCGTTTGGGTGTTGGATGCGGATACGGTGGGGATCGATAAAACTGGCCGATCCGGATATCATATCGATCCGGTTCCGAGCCATCTGATCTTGCACGATCCTAATCTCGTTCTTGATGACGTAGTTGGAGTGGAGGGCGAGTTCTTCGATTGTCACCGAGGTCTTGGGTCGGTAAGGGGCGCCATAGATGCTGCGCTGTGGAATTCCTGAAAAAAAGAGCACGGCCTCGCGCAAAGCCTTGCTCGGAATCGTGCCGGTATTGATGCAGACGCCGCCGACGACTTCTTTCCGCTCAATGATGCCGACTTTCTTGCCGAGTTTGGAGGCTTGCACCGCCGCCTTTTGGCCGGCGGGTCCTGTTCCTATGACGAGGAGGTCGTAATGAGCCATGAATGTCGGGGAAGGACGAAGCCAAGGTCGAGGTTAAGGTAAAGGAAACCCTGCGTTGCCCGTCCTTCACTCTAACCTCAACCATTGCCTCGTGCAAGCTAACTTGCCGTAATTAACGAACGGGCGACCTGGAAGGCTTCTTCCATGTCCGGCAAGTGTGTGAGTTCCGGCGTGATTTGAAGATGACGAACGATATTGTCCTTGTCGACCACCATGACGGCTCTGGCGAGAATGTGCAGATCCTGCACGAAGAGCCCATATGTCTTGCCGAAGTCACCGCCTCGATAGTCTGACAGAAACGTGACATTCTCGATCTTGGCTTCCTGGGCAAAGCGTTGTTGGGCAAAGGGTGTGTCGATACTCACGGTGATGAGTTCGATCATCTTGTCGAGCCCTTTGTTCTTTTCGCTCAGGTGATGAGTTTGCTGTTCGCACACAGGAGTATCGAGCGATGGGACCACGCTGATGATCCGAACCTTGCCTTCGCCTTTGGTGTGGACGATGTTGACGAGTGAGAGGTCGGTTTGTGCGACTTTGACGTCGCGTAGGGAGTCGCCAGTCTTGATCGCAGCTCCGGACAGCATCAGGGGACTGCCTTTGAAGAGCACGTTGCTTCCTTCTCCGGCCGCTGCGCTGCCATCGGCGACGGCGATGTTCTTGTACATAAAACCGGACTGGAGTGATTCCCCCATGCCGGCACATCCGGTCAATCCGACCGAAAGAGTCAGTACCGATCCGATAAGTGTGCGAGAGATAGTCTGCATCGTATTCTCCTTTTTGAGCTGAGACGGTAGTCAATTCACATTGATAGGTACGCCGGGTTTTCGCGCCATCAGGGCTGAATATACGCGATCAGGGAGTCGTTGACTAGGTCGGGCTGTTCCCATTGCGGGATATGGCCCGCGTTTGGGATGGTGACCAGTTGTGACCCTTTGATGGCATGGTGTAGTTCTTCGCCCACCGCAACCGGAAAGACCCGGTCGAGTTCTCCCCAAATCACCAGCGTCGGATGGGCGAGGGTGCCGATGCGCATGGCAAATCCGGACTCCCACAACGGCACCGCGTGTTTCATGGCGATGATGGGTTTGAGAATGCCTGGGCGCCGGCGATTGCGGTTAGATCGTTCGAGGACAGCTGGGGTGAGGAGCGCCGGATCATGCACGAATTCTTCGAGGAGGGACTCCGTCATCAGGCCCCCGAACAGTTGATTGCTTAATGAGACGATCCAGTGCGGCACGTTGGTTTCCAGGGCGCGCCGGATCGACGGGCTCGTGAGTTTCTGCATGATCTGCCTAGGCAGTCCACCGATAAGAACGAGCTTTGCGACACGCTCCGGGTGTTCCAGTGCCATCGCGATGGCCAGGCCGGCGCCCATGGAATTGCCGACCAGTGTGGCTTGAGGGATTCGTACGGCATCCATAAAGCCTGTAAAAAAGTCCACGAGCTGATCCGGTCGGTACTCGATGTCCGGTTTGTCGGAGAAGCCGGAGCCTGGCAGGTCGAGCGTAATCACGCGGAAGTGCCGGGACAACGCATGCTGCTGATGCTCCCATTGCCACATCGATCCACCGAAGCCGTGGATCAGGATCACGGGCGGCCCAAGGCCTACATCCAGATAGGCGATCCGCTGGTCATGAACGGTCACGGCTTTAATCGGAATGCGCTCAAACGCCTCGAAGTGCGACGGAATCGGTGAGAAAGCGGTACAGGCGGTGAGAAAGAAGCTCACGATGCAAAGGCTGAATAGGGTAAGCCGAGCCCGCTTGCAGGCACGATCAGGAGTCTGCGGAAATTGGACGTTATTCCAACTGAAGAACCGTTTCATCCGGCTTCACATTATCCCCTTCGGCTGCCAGGATCGCCGCAACGGTTCCATCGATTGGAGCCGGGACCCGGCTTTCCATCTTCATCGCTTCGATGACCAAGAGAGGATCGCCGGACGCTACGCGATCGCCCACCGCAACGAGAATTTTGACGACACGACCTGGCATAGGCGGCGCGACATCACCAGGCTTCGACGGCCTTGGCCTCCTCGGCTTCGTCCCCGTGTCCGTTTCCGGAGCCTCCGGGAAGCCAGCGAGGACTTCCTCGATCGGTTCTAGGGACACTTCTTCCAGCTTGTCGTTGACGCGGATGTAGTAGGGTTTACGCCCATCGGTCTTACGCCCTGAGCCGGACACCTTGACATGGTACGTCTCCCCGTGCACGGTCACGTTGAATTCAGCCGGCGCCAGGTGTAGGTCATGGGCGACGGTCGGGCCCTTGGGCGAAACGGCTTCGAGCGGCTCGGGGGTCAGGTCGCCTTTCTCGCGAGCCTCGAAAAAATCCATCGCGATGGATGGGAAGAGTGCGAAAGAAAGCCGGTCCTCGATCGACGAGGCGGAAGCGGGGAGCTCTTTTTTGATCGCCTCCAGTTCTGGCTCGAGCCGGTCCGCTGGCCTGTTCTTGATCGGTTCTTCGTCGCCGATGGCGCGGGCCATGACTTCTTTGTCCACCGATCCCGGCGCGCGGCCGTACAAGCCGAGGAAATAGTTTTTCGTCTCGGTCGTGATGACTTTGTACCGTTCGCCCGTCAGGACGTTGAGCGTCGCTTGCGTACCGACGATCTGGCTGGTCGGCGTGACGAGCGGAGGGAAGCCCATTTCCTTCCGTACTTGCGGCACTTCTTCGAGGACTTCTTTCATCCGGTCGAGCGCATTCTGTTCGGTGAGCTGCGCGGCCAGGTTCGAGAGCATGCCCCCTGGAATTTGCGAGGTAAGGATTTCCGCGTCGACGCCGGTAAAGTCGCTTTCGAATTGACGGTATTTGCGACGGACTTCGCGGAAATGCTCAGTGATCGGCAGGAATGACGCGAGATCCAGCCCCGTATCATAGGGTGTGTTTCGCAGCGAGGCAACCATGGTCTCCGTCGCCGGGTGTGAAGTGCCGCCTGCCAACGGCGATATCGCGGTATCGAGCATATCGAGCCCGCCGAGGATGGCCATGAGCGAGGACATGGATGCCATGCCGGAGGTGTAGTGCGAGTGAAGGTGGATCGGTACCCTGACGGCGGCTTTGAGCCGGCGCATGAGGCGGTAGGCATCCAACGGCGCCAGGAGACCGGCCATGTCTTTGATGCAGAGGGTATCGGTGCCGAGATCCTCCAGCTTCTTGGCCATGTCCACAAACCGGTCGATGCTGTGCACGGGGCTGACGGTGTAGCTGATGGCGGCTTCGGCGTGTTTGCCGCACGCTTTGACTTCGCGCACTGCCTGGTCGAGGTTGCGCACGTCATTGAGAGCGTCGAAGATGCGGAAGACGTCGATGCCGTTGGCCGCCGACCGTTCGATGAATCGTTCCAGGACGTCGTCGGCGTAGTGCCTGTAGCCGACAAGGTTTTGTCCCCGGAGCAGCATTTGGAGTTTGGTGTTCGGCATGGCGGCGCGCAGGGCGCGGAGCCGCTCCCAGGGGTCCTCTTTCAAGAATCGCAGGCAGGTATCGAACGTCGCCCCACCCCACACTTCGAGCGACCAAAAGCCCACGGCGTCGAGCTTCTGCGCAATGGGCAGCATATCTTCAGTGCGCATCCGCGTGGCCAGAAGGGATTGATGCCCATCGCGAAGCGCGACGTCGGTGATCAGGAGTCGTTTTCCCGGCGCAGGCTGGATATCGAATTCCTGCGGGCGCGAAACGGCCCTCTTCGACGTCTTGCGGACCGGAGCGGATTTTCGTTTGGAGGCGGTGTGTTTTTTCGCTGAGAATCGTTTGGTGGCCATGATGTCCGACGTCGTGCTAGTTGGGTTTGTTCAATGTGGCTGGGTTACAATCCTTCGTAGGCTGCGATCGCGGCGGAGATTGCCAGGACCAAATCTTCCGGCTGCTGGAATTCGTGGTACGTGTAGAGGGCCGGGTGGGTGTCCAGATAGGACGTATCGAACCGGCCAGCCATAAAGTCCGGCTCCTCCATGATCGCTTCCATGAAGGGAATCGTCGTTTTCACTCCTCGAAGAACATATTCTTCGAGCGAGCGCCTCATGCGGCTCACGGCCTCCTCCCATGTCCGACCCCGTACCGTCAGTTTGGCCAAGAGTGCGTCATAGTAGGGCGGAACCGTGTAATCTTTGTACACCGCGCCGTCGATACGAACGCCGATGCCTCCGGGGGAGAGATAGGCCGTGACGGTTCCGGTGCAGGGTATGAAATTGTTCTTGGGGTCTTCCGCGTTAATCCGGCATTGGATCGCGTGGCCCAGCATGATGACGTCTTTTTGCTGAATGTCGAGCGGCTTGCCCGCCGCAATAGAAATCTGGTTCCGCACGATGTCGATGGCCGTGATCTGTTCGGTGATCGTATGCTCGACTTGGAGGCGAGGATTCATCTCGATGAAGTAGAATCGGCCTTCCTGATCGAGCAGAAACTCGACAGTTCCCGCGTTGTCATAGCGTACCGCCCGCGCGATGGCGATGGCGGCGTTGCCCATCTCCTCCCGCAGCTTCGGCGTCAAGATCAACGAAGGGGCGATTTCGATGAGTTTCTGATGCCGCCGCTGGACTGAGCAATCGCGTTCGCCGAGATGGATGATATGGCCGTGGCGGTCTGCCAGGATCTGGAATTCGATGTGGTGAGGCCGCTCGATATATTTCTCGATAAACACGCTGCCGTCCCCGAAGGATGCCTCGGCCTCCCGAGACGCGGTTTCCATGTTCTCGCGCAGTTCGGCATCGGAGCGCACGACTCGGAGTCCACGCCCTCCACCTCCCGCGCTGGCCTTGATCATGACCGGGTAACCGGCTTTCTTGGCGAAGGCAAGCGCATCTTTCATATCCGTGATGGCGCCGTCCGTGCCGGGAACGATCGGGACCCCAGCTATTTCAGCGATTTCACGGGCCTTGACCTTGCTCCCCATCAAGGTGATGGCATGGGGGGATGGGCCGATAAAGGTAATGCCGGAAGCCTGGCAGAGTTCTGCGAACTCCGCGTTTTCAGAAAGAAAGCCGTAGCCTGGATGGATGGCATCGGCGCCGATGCGAACGGCCAGGTCCACGATCTGTTGACTGTCTAGAAAACCCCTGACCGGCCCGGGACCGACCAGATAGGCTTCATCGGCTTTCTTTACGTAAATTCCTGTGGGATCCCCTTCTGAATAAATGGCGGCTGTGGCGATGTTCAACTCGCGGCAGGCGCGGATGATTCGCATGGCGATCTCTCCGCGATTGGCGACTAGGATTTTTTTGAACACGACGCTCCTGCTGGATATAGAAAACGAGCGGCTAAGCTAGCATAGGATTAAGAGGTCTGTCGAGAGAGGGAGCCGTCATCAAGTCGGAATCATCGCCGGAAATCAAAGGGGGGCCTATTATTAATTGACGGGCATGAGTCGATATGGTTCAGGCTACAAGAGAATCGTGGTCTGATTCTCCTGCAATAATTGGACATGCCCTATGCCTCCGAATTGAAATTCCCCCGACCGGCAATCAACCGAGCGAGTTGTTTTAGAATAAATATGGCGCGAGCCTGACCATCGATCTTGTGCGAGTGTGGGGCTATCTGGACAGAGCATCACTGGGAACTTCTCCCGCCGCTGGCTCTCCGACATCGTAACGCTCGTGACTCGGTTCGCACCAAGAAGGCTTTGGAACGGGCATGGCCCCGCTGAGATCGCCTCCGTGGTTCTCTTGTGCATCGGCCGGCTCTTGCCTTCTTTGGTAATTCGGACTACGTTGCTCGAAAATGGCTGGGTTCGCTGGCATGAGAGGAGGTTGTGTGGCGATGATCGTCGCACACACCAGGCGGCACGTTGGTGTCGGGAAGCCAGAGCAAAGCCTTCAGGTTCACGAAGGAGATGAGAGCACTCTACGAATTATAACCGGAGGGACAAGAACATGAGGCGCATGCGGATTATCGGCATCGGTTCGTTCGCACTGGGTTTGTTGATGATGGCGGCCCCTCTTATCGCGGCGGAGCTCTCGGGAAAGGTCTATCGTGGTGGGACGCCGGCAGCCAATCTGAGTATTACTGTGGAAGGTAGAGACGTTGAGACCAGGACGGACGGCAAGGGGGAGTATAAGCTCGACTTGCCACCAGGAGGCTATGTCCTTGTCGTTCGCGGCCAACGATTCCCGGTCACAGTCTCCTCCGGGGGCACGAGGCAGGACATTCGTCTGTAAGCGTGTGAAGTGACGCGAAGGAGTGGCACGCATGGCTGATCAAGCACAGAGCACGAAGGATTGGTGGGATAAGTGTGAATCGTTTGCAAAAATCCTTGCCGGGGTCTGTGCCGCCGTGGGAGCGATCGCGATCCCATGGTTCATTAATCAATACACCGAAGAGAATCGCAAGTCTCAGGTGTATGTGCAAATGATGACCGAGAGGGAAAAATCCGACACCAGCATCCGAGAGAACATGTTCAAAGCTCTTTTGGATGGATATCTCCAAACGCTTAAAGAGGATGTGAAAAGGGAAGACCTGGAATCTTTTCGAAAACGAATCGTGTTTCTCGAACTCCTTGCGGTGAACTTTCAGGAGTTTTTCAACGCCAAGCCTTTGTTTGAGGAGGTCTATGAAAAGCTGGTGAAATATCGGGATGTGGCGAAGGATGAATCCTCACGCCAGGCATGGAAGGGGTTGGAGAAGAAGATTACGGGTATTGCCAAAGAGACCGCCTCCCGACAAGCGACGACGCTGAATACCATCGGGGACAGCGTCGTCTTTACGATGCGGAGAGGCGAAATAGGCTGCGTGCGCCTCTATGAGAAAATGGGCATCGAAACGCTTCGGAAACGCGACGGAACCCGCTTTCGGAATTTTGAGGATGGCGAGTGCCTCCGTGGTCGGGAAGAACAGAACGAGGAAATGGCGGGAGCACCTACACCCTTGAGCCAAGATTTGAACGGCCCTCAGCCGTTCATCACAATGGGATATGACAAACGACAATCCATCGAACTCCGCGTGGCGCAAGTGGGAGAGGCGAGTGTAGCCGTTCACGTGACGGTCTATGCCGACTTCTTCGATAGGAACATGTATGTGGGCAGCGAACCGGGGAGAGGATTCCCGGTCAACGTCTCCTATTTTGATCTACCCTACATGGACAATATCAAATTGGCCGACGGCAATCGATTTTCGCTGGTCTTAAAGGGCATCTACAGAGGGGCGGGTGGGGACGAAAGCGCAGAGGCTGATATCGAGGCCATCAGGTTTCGGAATGATTTCATGAGTCTGCGAGACCGTCCTCTCTTTGAGGAGATGCTCAAGAAGCTTCAACAGAACCCTACCGCCCGGTGAGTCAATTAGCAGAACGGCACGGCCGCATTGGAGTGACCTGCTTGGGGGAAAACCAAGGTTAGTGGAATACGCGCTGACTCTGCCTTTTCCGGTCCGAATGCGTTACTTGGCTTGAACCAGGAACGCCTTGGACCGGGCGTTGCCCCCGCCCGCGACGATGTCGATGAACGACATGCCGGGCTGGACATCGGGAACCGTCGTTTCGATGGTCGTCTCATTCACGAATGTGAAGTCGATCTTGGCCTGTCCTGCGGCGCTGAACGCCACGCCGTGAAAACATTCTTTTGTGCCGAAGTTCTCCCCCTTGATGGTGACTTTCTGGCCCGGTTTGGCTTCGTCCGGTTCCACCGCGATGATTTTGGGTCGTTTGCTGCGGTCGCAGACAGGATCTTGCGCGATCCTGTTGTCGTCGGAGCCATGAATCGACTCTATGTCGTAGAGCGTAAATCCGGCGCCGTCGACGATCGTTCCTTCTTCCGCATGGCCCGATTGCACGGGCAGCAGGGTCAGCAGCAGCGAACAGATGATGATGAACGATGATTGTGAGAGGTGGGAGCGCATAGGAATCTCCTTCCGGAACAGCTATTGGCTCGGCAGTGGAATATAGGTGTCTCCGATTATCCCTTGGCCTGGCGTCGATCGCGCAAACTCCGTAAAGGCTTCGACCAAAGGATGAGGCTCTGGTTTCGATAAGAGCATGAGCGGACGGCGGAGAGTATAGCGCCCATCCTTCACGGTCGGAATCTCCGGTTCGACCTTATCGACCGCCAGCAAGCGGACAGCGACGCCGCTTGAAACCGCAGACAGGCCGGTACTCAGCGAGATGTAGGCTACGGCTGAAAGCGGCGGTATCGTGCCGACCACGGTGCTCACGACCTGCTCATCCGGACCGATCGTCCTGGCGCTATCGGAAATTTTTCCGGTAATTCCCAGTTGAGACTCGAAGGCTTCGCGGATGTTCTGATTGCGTGGTCGGTCGATCAGGAGAATCTTGGTCTCCGGGCCACCCAGTTCAGACCAATCTCTGAGTTTTCCGGAAAAGATGTCGGCGACTTGCTGCTTTGTGATCTCCCTCGTAAAGTTGGAAAGATGGATTAAGATGCCGATACCGTCCCATCCGATTTGCTTGGCGGTCAGTCCGTGATGCTCGGCTCCCGTGACGGCGATATGAGCCTGGCCCGACTTCACCATCTCCAGCGGTTTGGTATTGGTATCCCACAGGATATCGATGTACGCGCGAGGATTCGCCTTCTCGAAGGCTCGGGCCAAGGTTTCCATCGTCGCTTGCTCGGGCCCATTGCCAGCAATGACGAGGGTTCCCATGATCTCAGATGCTCCCGCGTGGCTGGTCAAGAAAAGAATCAGCAAGATCACCGGACCGGCCATCCGGTGCGAGACATTCATGGGTCCCCCGGACGTATGGAGAACTGATGGAGAGGGTCTCAAACGCGGAGAGGGGCGGAGTCGGGTCATCTTACGAATCATCAGCCGAGTCTGTTCCTTGAGAAGTTTCCCAGCCGACGGTCGCATTGGGACGAGGCATGTTGCGTTTTGCGTCCAGCGGCGGCAGTTTGGCGAATCGCTCCATCCGTTCATTGTTCATGGCGGCGGCTTTCATCTCGGCGAAGCCTGGTTTGTGTGCGCCGACGATTTTTGAGGAAAAGGCAGAGAGTAGTCTGGTTGCCTGCCTAGCGTGGCAGGAGGGGCATTCCGTATCTTCAATCCGGTCATGAACGGACTGTGTCGCTTCAAACTGCGTGGAACAGGCTTCACAACGATATTCGTAGAGCGGCATGGCGTCAGTTCTTTCTTGTGTCCGAATCCGCCGCCAGTGGGTCGATCCACTGGCTGGGCGTCTTGCGATGGCCTTGACCGGACGGTGATATTCCGTTTATTCTAGCACAATTGCGTTTGGAAACTGCCAGTGTCACAGGAGGGTTCTCATGTCAGTGTTGATTCGACGATACAAAGGCAATAATGGGGTGATGCAGGAAGAGCGAATTGATGACGAGGATCGGATTGAGCGCTACATGCGGCTTTTCGAGAAGGATGACGTCAAGAAGCTGGGGACTGGCGTCAAAGTCTTCATCGAGAAGGATGAGTGGCAACTCCTCTCTTGATCTCATCAGGGGTGAAGACGCAGGAGCGAGAGGCTGTCGATAGACCGATCGTCTTCCCCCCTCACAACTCACACCTCGCTGGCTTCGCATGACCTACTGGATTCACATCGCCCGATCGATCGATCGGGTGACGTTGCATCGTGACCGGTGTTCGGAAGTGCCGTCGAATGCCACCTCCAGCGATTTCTGGGAGGGAGGGTGGTTCGATTATCCCGATAAGGAGCGGGCGCTCCGCGCTATGGAACAGGCCGGCGTCAACGAACAGCGGCAGTGTCCGCTCTGCAGACCTTGAGAAGTGCTCAGTGCTGAGTCTCAAGCTAGGTCTGCTTGCTCAGAACTGAGTCCTCAGCACCCAACACTCAGCACCGGAAAATTATGCCCCGCCTCGCCCTACTGCTGACAACTGTGGTTTGGGGTGCCACGTTTCCAGCCACGAAGGCGGCGCTCGATCAAATCCCACCGCTCTCATTCCTATCGTTGAGATTCCTGTTAGGCACCGCCCTCGTTGGATCCTGGCTTGTATTGGTGAATCGCCGGCTTCACCGCGATCGCGCGGTACTTATCGCAAGTGCCACGGCCACTGTCTTCCTCTTTCTCGGCTATACACTGCAAACCGTCGGTCTGCGCTATACCGGCGCCTCCAATTCCGCTTTCTTGACGGCACTGTATGTGGTGTTTGTGCCGTTGTTGCTGAGGCGATTCGACGGCCGGGTTGTGCTTGCCGCGGGTGTCGCCGTGGCCGGGCTCTGGCTGCTGGTGAAGCCCAGCACGGGCATGAATGTCGGCGATCTTCTGACGCTTGGATGCGCCATGGCTTTCGCTGGACACATTATTTGTCTTGAACGGTTCACCCGCACATGTGACGCGCCGTCGCTCTTGGCCTGGCAGATGGTGGCTACGACATTGCTGTTCATTCCGATCGCATGGTGGGAGCAGGCTCCGGCCGGAGCGTTTGCCCCGACCGCCGTGCTGTTGATCGGGCTCGGCATCACCGGTGTGTTGGCCACCGGCGCATTTGCGGTACAGATGTGGGTTCAGCAGCTTGTTCCGGCTCAGCAGGTGGCCTTGGTGTTTGCCTCGGAGCCAGCCTATGCCGCGTGGCTCTCGTGGTATTTTCTCGGAGAGACGCTGGATCTGCAAGGATGGATCGGAAGCGCGCTCATCTTATTGGCGGTGGTCATCGGATCGTTCGGAAGCCGAGCGCAATCGCCGGCGGCGCCGATTTCGCCGCCGGTCTTACAGGCTGAAACTGGTGAGGGGCCTCAGTAGCGGCTGAGAATAAAGGAGTCACATGGCACAAAAATTTGGAAACGGCCGTTGGGTGCGCGAAGGATTTTTGGATAACCGCGTCGAAGGAACCGTCGTCGGTCGAATCGTCTTTGCCGCGGTCGGGCCGGTGGATTTCTATCTCCGCGGGAATTTCAAGGACGACATTGTGGGAGAGGTAATCCAGTTCCGCAACAGCCGGTTTGAAGATGATGAGACGGCTGGGCAGGTGATCGGCGACATGGAAAATCCGCAGATCGGAACGGTCTACGTCGTCTCGCTCGATCCCCATCCGAATCTAGTTCCACATCCCTATGTGGAGTGGTTCTCGCTTCGGAAGGATCATTACCGGTTTGAACTCAGTCCGGATGATGCCTGGGTCGTCCCCGCGGCGGAACTCGGAACAATTGATCAGGAGAGCAGGAGGATTCGCGAAGCGTTGGCCGTTCAGCTGCCTAAACAGCCAACGCGTGATGATGAATCGGACTGGGCTTAGCGAGAAACCGGAGAAGGCTTAAGCCGGAATTTCCTCGGCAGGAGTAGAAATAGGAATCTTCATCTCAATCGGCTGCGTGATGCCGCCGCGATCCGATTCCTTTTTGGTTTTTCCCTCTCGCACGTACTCCGGCACTTCTCGAATATCCCATATCAGCCCTAGTTTCTCCATCAGCTTCAGACAGTAGTAGGTCACGTCGATTTCCCACCAATAAAATCCCTGCCTCGTGGAGGCGGGATAGTAATGGTGATTGTTGTGCCAGCCTTCTCCCATGGTGATGAGGGCGAGGATGAAATTATTGCGGCTGTCGTCGCCGGTTTCGTAGCGCTGTGATCCATAGACATGCGAGAGTGAGTTGATCGTGAACGTGCCGTGCGCGAGCGCGACCGTGGAGACAAAGAATCCCCAAATCAGCATCTGTGGGCCGTTGGTGCCGAGCTCGGGAGCCGTCATTTCCAGCAGTGAGCCCAATCCGAACATAGCGAATCCGGTGAGGATCGGAAGAAGGANNGCGATATGGTGATGGCGATGATGACTTGCCCACCACAGGGGGCCGCGTTGTACGCACATCCCGCCGAGGATGGCAAAGGCGAGCTGGACGGCGCGGGAAGTTTTGAATGTGCGATGCGAAAAGTATCGGTGATACCAACCGGTAATCGCAAACATGCGGATGAAATAAAAGGCGACCGCTACCCCGACAGCCGTCCAACTCCACCCCACCCAAAAAACTCCAAAACACATGAGGTGAACGGCAATGAACGGGATGCTGCGAATAAAATCAAACTTGGGAGGACCTTCCACCTTCATATGCTCCAAGCCAGCCCATGAATCGAACCAGCGGAGAAACGAGTACCAGCGATCCCGGCCTGTGGTCATCGAGGGAGCTGTACGTGTGTCGAACATTCAATTACCTCCGGGTCGTGGATCGGTACCGATACGAAGACAATGGACCGGTATCCCGATTAAGTTGGATGATCTTGCGGCACTTGTTGGGTGACAAGGGTGGCAGGCCGCAGAGGCTGATTCACCGTATGAATGGTAGGTCATTATACACAGAACCGTACAAAAGTAAAACAGCCCTGTTGAGCCGGTTATNNTTTTCACGACCCTGCTACAATGCGGCGCGATGAACGATCGTTTTCTCAAAGCGTGTCGGCAAGAGCCGGTCGACTGTACGCCGGTTTGGTTCATGCGCCAAGCCGGGCGCTATATGGCCGAGTACCGCGCGCTACGCGCCAAGCATTCGATTCTCGAAATGTGCAAGACGCCGGAGTTGGCCGCTCAGGTCACGCTTCAGCCGATCGACCGGTTTCCGCTGGATGCCGCGATTATTTTTGCGGATATTCTCCTCCCCCTGGAACCGATGGGTCTCAATTTGGAATTCGCCCAGGGCGAGGGGCCTGTGATCCACAATCCGGTCCGCGACCGTGCGGCGGTGGAACGGCTGAAGGTTGGAGACGGGGAAGAACTTGAATATGTGGCTGAGGCGATCAGGCAGACGCGGCGCGCACTCGATGGGCGTGTTCCCCTGATCGGGTTTGCCGGCGCGCCGTTTACGCTGGCCAGTTATGCGATCGAGGGCGGCGGCTCGCGAAACTATCTTCATACAAAGCAGATGATGTAC
>DKBD01000209.1:0-5416 GCA_002451055.1 Nitrospira sp. UBA6909
CGAGGACTGGCCCTTTGTGAACTCCGCTCGTCTTTGAGACAGAAGAACGCTCAATTACAACTAGGCTTGCTTCCGTCTCCAGATGCCCAGCCCAGCCAAGCCGGCACCGAGCAGCAGCAAAGACGCCGGCTCAGGGACACGACCAGGAACATCCTGTGACAGAAGAGTCCCTGTCTTGCCCGAGACACAGTCTCCGACCTGTTGACCCTGGCACGTAGAATCGAGATGGATGCTACCATCCGTCGTGAAAATCACCTTCAGATGCGGAGCGGTCAAATCGAATGTGCCTGACGTTTTTGAGATATCAACGGTTATCGAGGTATTAGGGCCAAAGGCTAGCACGCCAATTTCACTCACGAAACAACCACCACTCGTGTTTCCGCCAAAGCACCCATTTGCACTGAGTGAATTGTCGGTAACCGACCAGTTAGTTGCAGAAAGGTCTCCCACAGTCCCGATATTCTTGACTTCGAAAGCCGCAAAGCCGTTTACACCCGTCCAGTCACCACTTGGAGCAGTGGCACCAGTAACTACCTGCAATTGCAGGGTGTCACCACCGTTAATGACATTCAGATTAAATGTCACGTCTTGAAATGTCAGCGAATTGGCCCAGGAGGCCGGCGTCCCAACCAACCCAAGGCATAGCGCCATCATTGCAACTCCGCTACGAACCACCATTCCGTTCATTGTAGTACCTCCAATTCCTTTCATTACCCGTTAATCTCAGCCTTAGTGATTAGAAGGCTGTTTGATCAGGNNTTTCTTACACAACGAGGACGCCAACCACATCACACAAATAATATAGCCATTGATTATCAATGACTTACAGAAAGGTGCGGTTGTAAACTTCTTTGACGGCTCATTGAATGGCCTTACACCAGCCAACGTGGGAAGCCACGGCTATCAAGCCATCGCCGCCGAAGCTGCTTCGGCGAAATAGGCTCAAGCCCTGGAGAAATCACGGGTACCCTCTGAAGTCGTCGCGAAAGAGGACAGGCTTCCAGCCCTCATAGCTGTCAGCTACTTTGGAAGAGGAGGCGCGGAACTCTTGCTCAGCATCTATCGTCCTACAGCTGAGGAATAGCCCTACCTTTGTGGAATTGTGGAAGACTAGGCGTTTCGGCGATAAGTGATCCACACACAGCAGGCACAATCACAGCCATGCCACGAATCATCAATCTGTCATCACAAGCATATCCATTGCACCAGGGGAGGAAGCACACACTTATGAACAGCCACGTTGGATTTGCCGGCAAGATAGTCGGTCTGCTCATGGTGCTCTGCGCCTTCTCGGCATGTGGAAGTGATGGCGGGGGCAGTACGCCTGCCCCCCCTCCCCCACCACCTGTTGCGGGGCAACCTGGCGACCTTGATAAGAGTTTTGGGAACAGCGGAGTGATCACCACATCCATGACCCCCATTAATGATTGGGCGACTGCCATAGGAATCCAGTCTGATGGGAAAATCGTCGTGGCCGGTGCTACATCTGGGGGACTCGGGTCTTTTGTGGCTCGTTATAATCCTGACGGGAATCTTGATATGACCTTTGGGGGCAGTGGCACGATATTCAGCGCCGTCAATGGCACCATGGCTCTGGCCATTCAGTCCAACGGGAAAATCGTCGTGGCAGGAGGACAACCAGCCGGCACCCATTATGATTTTGCCGTAGCCCGCTATAACTCTGATGGAACCCTTGATCCCGGCTTTGGCAATGGTGGTGTACGCGTCACACCGATCAGCAATACCTTTGACGATCTCGCACGAGCCGTGAGCATTCAAACGGACGGGAAGATCGTCGTGGCCGGTTATCTGTCAGACAGCAAGTTGAACTATAACGTGCTCAGTCCCAACTATGACTTTGTCCTGGTCCGCTATCAGTCGGATGGCAGCCCCGATGCAGGATTTGGCAACGGTGGCACGGTCATCACCAACATTGGTGCCAATCGCCATGACGACGCTCGCGGGATCGGCATTCAGGCAGATGGAAAAATCGTCGTGGCCGGATGGAGCATCGACAATCCCGGGTCTGGTAGTCCTAACAATGATTTCGCGTTAGTTCGCTATGACCAAAATGGCGTTCTCGATGCGGGATTTGGCATTGCTGGTAAGGTGATCAGTGATCTCGGCAGCCCTGCTGACGAGGCCAATGCCCTCGCGATCCAATCGGATGGGAAGATCGTTGTGGCGGGAGGGGTTCAGGGGGCCGATTTCGCAGTCGCTCGCTATGACACTAGCGGCATTCTCGATATGGGTTTTGGCAATAATGGGGTAGCGATCACGCCCGTCGGTGGGAATCGTGATTTTGCCACTGCCGTAAAAATCCAAACAGATGGGAAGATCCTGATTGCAGGAATTTCAGAAACAGGGGGCAACGTTGATTTTGCTCTGGTCCGCCATGACCAAGATGGCAGTCTCGATGCAAACTTTGGCAGCGGGGGCACAGTGATTAGTGATCTCGGCAGTAATTTAGACGTGGCCTATGCTCTCGCTATTCAGGCGGATGGGAAAATCGTCGTTGCCGGAGGGACAAGCCTTAACGGAAACCAGGATATTGCGGTGGCCCGTTATTGGCCTTAACCCGTAGTCATCCCGGATTCTGCGGCTGAATTTCAGCCTATGGAGCGGCAGAGATTCTGAGGGCTGGCCCAGTAGAGAAATCAACGGATCGGCCCTTGAGTCTTGTATCATGTGTCCTTTCGAATATATAGTTGAGGAATCTCAACCCCGGGAATACAGAACAGATTTCTCCCGTTGGTCGAAATGACCAAGGCTGGCACCCACTTATCTACCTCTCCCCTGAGAATTCTGACTGATACACCCCTGAACGTTCACCCGTTCGCCAGAGTTAGGCCTTTCCTCTTTTGGCCCTTCCGGAAATCGCGTGAGTTAACCTATCCTTGTCTTTCCTCCACCTCCACGACTTCTGCTNNGGGCGAACCTGTCGAAGCATGAACCGAAGCTCCCGGACCGATAGCCCCTTGCGACTATCCCTAGCCAGTTTGATCAATGCTGCCGGCGGAACACCGATCTGTCCCGTCTGACCAGACCAGTCCAGGCGACACATCTCTTCCCTTACAAATCCATCGATTTACAAATCGGCGGAAGGCACGGTGTAAATTTTCACGACAGCTATACGGCTGCCACACTCCTACGCTATCTCTAAGGGAGAACCAATAAACACACATTTTCCAATACGTTACATCACATCACACAAAAACAGTCTCATCTGAGCCTCATGACGAGGTGTCGGATTCCCTGACAGGTCCCTTAACCGCAAGCACTTAAACGTCATAAGTACTCTTATAAAACAGCGACTTACAAATTGGCCCGAACATTGCTTTATAGCATGATCAAATAGTTTGGATTTACAGCCAAGACATTTATTACTTACTTTCACATTGGAGGTTGTCATGAAGGGAATGAAGAGCACGATGATGGCTGCGGCGGCTGCCCTGTTGTTGGGTCTTGGGTCAACTGCGCACGCTATTGATATTACTGGTGACATCACGTTCGGTGGAACTCTAAATTCATCGATGAATCTTGCGACTGCCGTCGCTATAGATTTCGATAATCCCACATTGGTAACGTTCTCTGACGGTACTTTTGCGGCTGAGGGCCTTGTATTGGGCGACACGGCAACATTTAATGATTTTGCATTTGCCGCACTTCCTGTCGCTCCGCTGTGGAGCGCGGATGGGTTCACATTCGAGCTGAAATCAGTATCAGTCCTCCATCAAGATGCTCTAAGCATGGAGCTGAGAGGCGCTGGAATCATGCGCCACGCTGGTTACGATGATACTGACTATGCATGGAGCTTCAGCGCAGATAAGACTAATAAGATTGCCTTCTCTGCAACCAACGCGAGCGTGCCGGAACCGATGTCCTTGCTCCTCCTTGGTTCTGGACTGGTTGGTCTCGGCATCGCGCGGCGGAAACTCGCTCGCGGCTAAGCGTCACTGACCGTCAGTAGATTTTCGCAACCGCCCGTCACGGGATATTCCTGTGGCGGGCGGTTGCTTTTTCGGCGTGGCCCGTCCGGCAACAAATTCCTCACGAAATTCAGCAAGTGGGTCGACGGGCACGGGATTCTAAACGAGGGCGAGGGACGATGAAGATGGAGGTCGATACACCCGCACGACAGATCGAAGAACCGAACATCAGACAGATCGCGTGCGACACAAACCGAACAAATAATGTGCTATCCAGATAAGGGTGTCTGCGCGATTGACACCCATATCAATGAGGACTATATTGATGGGTGTGATATGACCTTCAATATGGGTGGCGATGCGCGATGAAGACCACGATTGAGATCGATCAGCAGCTGTTGCGAAAGGCGCAGAAGACGCTGGGCACAGAGACCATTAAAGGAACGGTCGAAGCAAGCCTGCGCAGCGTCATTCAGCGCGGCCAGTTACAGAAATTGGCGGATGCGCTGGGAACCATTCCTCTTGATCTGACGCCTGACCAGCTTCGCTCCCAGCGTCGTAAACGGACCCCCCGTGTATCTGGTTGACACCTCCGTCTGGATCCACGCGCTTCGTCCAACCGGGCATGCCGAGATTCGCGCTCGACTCAAGCCCCTTATCGTGAATGCGCAGACATCCGTCACAGAGTGGATTCTCCTTGAGTTGATGACAGGTCTGGCCAAGTCCGAACAGCCCTCCAGCCTCCTCCAGTGGTTCACGCCGGTACCCAGGCTCCCGTTTCAACCTCAGTGGTGGGATACCGCCTGGGACTTTGCCGGACGTCTCCGAAAACAGGGAGTCTCTCCCTCCGCGGCGGATTGTCTCATTGCCACCATCGCGATTGAGTACCATGTCACGCTGATTCACTGCGATGCCGACTTCGAGTCGATGAAACCGATCCTTCCATTACAGACCCTCGATTGGACCAAGTACCTGCTCATGTCGTAGAGTGGCCCTGCCCCGTTTTCGCAGCCAATGCTGTTTCGTCGGATCGGCCTCAAGCTGTGCCCCCCCCCTCACCCATGCCCTCTCCCCCAGTGGGACATATGAGAGTGCTGAGAGATGAGGGCTGAGTACCGAGATTTAACTGTGAGGTCAACACTCTCAATTCTCAACTCACAACTACCCGGCCCAATCCCGCCCCATCAGCTCTTCCCCAGCCCATACTTATTCAGAAGATCATAGAAGGTCTGGCGGGACAGGCCCAGGTCTTCGGCGGCGCGGCTGATATTCCCGCTATGCACGGCCAAGGCCTGCTGAATCATGCCTTTTTCCAGCTGTGCACGCGCTTCCCGCAACGTACGTGGAACAGCAGCCTGCTCGACAGACTGCAACTCCAGATCTTCCGGCGTCAACACCCCCCCCCTCGCCATGAGCACCGCCCGCTTTACACGATTTTCCAACTGCCGCACATTCCCCGGCCAGCCATAGGCCCGGATCGCCTCACA
>DKBD01000209.1:5477-5661 GCA_002451055.1 Nitrospira sp. UBA6909
TCGCCGATTTCATCGAGGAACAAGGTGCCCTGATGGGCGAACTCCACCTTCCCTTTTTGCAGCTTGTGGGCGCCGGTAAACGACCCTTTTTCATGACCGAACAGTTCGCTCTCGATCAACGTCTCCGGAATGGCCCCGCAATTGATGGCGACGAACGGCTCGTCTTTTCTGGGGCTCTGCCGGT
>DKBD01000248.1 GCA_002451055.1 Nitrospira sp. UBA6909
GGCGATGAAAGCGTGTCGATGCGACCAGATCCTGCTCCCGTGCCGAGGCATCAAATCCCAACATGCGCCAGAGCCGGGAGAGGAGTCCAGGCGGACCGGGCGGCAGGTCCGCGTTACGCGGATTCATGCGTCGGATGTGCGCGCCCAACGGGCAGCGCAGCCCTCGTGGGTCGGCCTCATAGGTGAAGTCGTTCACGTTCGGTTGCTGTGTCGGAGTATTACCGGTAAGGGAACCCTCGTTCGGTGCGGCCAGCGGTTCGCCGTTCTTCTTACGGCCGACCATAGAGGCGGCCAACTGCTCGCGTAGGTCCGTATTGCCTTCCGCTTGCCGGTCCAGCTCGCGCCAGAATCCTTGCACATCCTGGCGAAGTTGACGCAACACGAGATAGCAGCCATTGCGTCCGAGGTCGGCGTGGCCAGGGTCGTCTTCGGCTCGCGGAAGCAGGGCATCGGGGTCACGCTGTGGAACCAGCAGGGGACGCGCTGTGTAGAGCCCGTATTCGTTGGGATAGCCGAGGAGGAACTCGCCAAGGGAGCTTAGGTTGCTGTATTCAAGATGATCCTGGTCGCGCACCGGGCGCGTGCGTTCCCAATCGATATCTGGTTGTGAAATGCCATCGACGAATCCGAATGGTTCCTTGCCCCGTAAGTCGGATGTCGATAGGCGCTCGATACGTACAAATCCGGTTCGACATTGCGCGTCGATGTCCTGTTCCCATGCCGCCAGTCCCCCGGGACGGGCATACAGAAGCACGGCGACGTGCGGCACCCGCTCGCCGGTACCCCACTTCCAGCCGCGTGGCTCATTGGCGCCGATATCTCCAAGACGGCGGGCGCGTGCGGCGTCGTTCGCCATGCCGGCGACGAATTCGCTTGAAAACTCTGCCAGCAGGTCCGGGGCGATGCGCAACGCGCGCAATCCCTCGCTCGTGAGGGCGACGTGGAGTGCGGTCTCGGGCAGTGGATTGGCTTTAACGGCGCTCGTGACCGGTGCCTGCGCCAACCACGTCCGTGCAGCGGCGGGATCTTTGACCTGTAGGAGAAGAAAGCACGCCTCCGTCAGGTGTTTATACCCAAACCGGATGAGGCCTTGAACGTCGTCCAGTTCCACCGTCCTATCCTGACGCAGGTGTGTGCTCATAGTAGCTGTATCCAGGCTAGAGCCTGCACATCGGTAACGTGCGCACATTCCAGCCCTTCTCTGATACGTTGGTTTCGTTTGAGGTCGACCAGGGCCAGACCCGGATAGGCCCGGTACCATACCTCGGTTGGCAACTGGTGGCGCCGCTGATAGTGCTTGAACTTGTTTTCAAGACGCGCGCCGCGCGCGACCAGCCATCGCGTGCGCGGCCAGCCCACGCCATGGCTGAACGCGAGATTGAGACCCCACGCCACCTTGTTGATAAAGTCGTCCATATAGGCCTCGTGGCCCCCGTCGTAGTTGCTGGTGAAAACGAGCCGGCGCTTGTCATCGACAAAGGCCCAGAAGGCAAAGTGAATCGTCTGCACGCGCGCCAGAAAACCGCGTGTGAAGACATGGCGGCAGGTGTAGTCGATCAGCGTCAGCAGCAGGGTCAGGAGCCATCGGCGAAACAGCCCCGGCTTGACCGAACCGAACGCCGTGTACTGGTTGGTCACGTCGTAATCTTCCAGATCTTGCAATCCCCGCAATGCCGCGCGGTCCTGGGGCGGGCAGATTTCGGCGTCGTGGGTTTCTTTCGTCCGCAAGAGGACGATCAAGAGGGGCGCTAGGATAATCAGAAACGGCAACAGGATCACGCTCACCAGCGGAATCGCGACGAGATGGAGGAGCTTGGCGATGTGCCATCGCAGTGGTGTCGGATCCGGCGGTGTCAGGCCAAGCCTCCCGGCGCTGACCTCGGTATCGACGAAGTCGATCAACTCGCGTCGGAGTTGCTGGGCCTGCGCGGCCGAGGCAAGCGGCGCGCGCGGGACTTTCTTGGTGAGTGCGCGTTGCAGCGCACTGTCCTCTTTGATTTGCCGCACCGTGCGACCGACCCAGTTGATGTAGTTGGCCGCGATTCGCTGGTGATGTCTGTGCATCCACGCCAAGAGGTCGCCGTCCGCGTTGAAGTCCACGCAATGCATGAAGATGCGGCGCAGCCCCGATGCTGCGCGCCGAGACAGATCCGCAAGACACTCACCGGCAGATCCGTCACAACTGCCGATAAAGGCAAGGTAGACGGGCAGGTTCGGGGGCGGGACGTCGTGGGCATCTATATCGCGGAGCGTGGGATCGTCCAGCACCACCAGCCGTGCAAAGTGCAAATGTTCGAATTGCCCGAATGGCAAGACGGCGTTCGTGGGATCGGCCATGCCTGGCTTCGAATTCATCGTCTTCAGCAGTTCCCGCAGATCGTGTTCCCGGCCTGGCGTGACCTGTGCCACCAGCATGAATTGGGATTGCGGAGTCATGGCGTCACCCAGCCAAGAGCCGTCTTGGTTATAGGCCTATCCATGCGGTGCTCCGATGGCTTCGATCGGTTCATGATTTGAGGCCAAGCAACTCGGCAACGTGTCGTAGTCCTGCTGGAGCAGGCGTTCGACGGGGAAGGTGGCCCCCTGTTTTCGCTGAATGGACGCCACGGCTTCTTCCCGAAGCAGTTGCAAATCAGAATGATTTTTCCACAGGCTCACGCTGACCTGGTGATGTAAGAGGTGCATAGCCGGCGGCATGGGTGCTTCTCGCTGTCTGGGAATCGCGAGGTCCCACATGCTTAACCGTACGAAAATCCGGTCGGCACATTGTGCGAGATTGGCCTTCACTACAGCGGGAGAGCCATGGAGGAAGTTGGGGGGGAAGCTGTCCACTCCATGGTGGCACGCTCCGCAATACCGGTGAAAGGTCTTGTATTCATTGCTGGTTGGAGTCTCATGTGTCGTATCGGTTGCATGATGGGTCGTAACCTCATCAACGGGGGGTGGTATACCACGATCATCCAGACAGCAGCGTGAGACGGCCGGAGCTCCCAATTGTGCGTCAAGCGCAGACAAAACCGCCACGCGGCGGAACGGCTGGTTCGCGAATACGTCGCTCCGACCCATCACGGTGTCCTTCACTAATGCGGTGAACGCCTGCCGCAGCCGATCCGGCTGTCGATGGATCAGGCCATTGAGGCGAGTGAGATCCGCCTTGGTGAAGAACTGTGCAAACGAAGCCAGCACTCGCTCAAGCGTTTGTGGCGCATCCGGGATAACCCAGATTTCAAGCGGTTCACGAGGCTGCGTGGGTTCGTAGGGGCCGCGGAATACTGAGTGTGGTTCTCGCCCCTCAAGAGCCGTCGCTTCCACCTCACTGAGCCCGGGAAATTCACTCACTGCGACATAGCGGAAGGGATTACGATTAAGAATATCCGGATTGGGAATGGCCAATCCATGTGGCCAGCGTGCGCGCCAGGCGGCGAGAAATGATGGCGGGGTCATACGTGGCCCGTCCGTAGAGAGCCAATTCGGTATCGATCCCTCCATCAGTCCATAGTGGAGAACCCATTCAAGCAGTTCGGCTCGACAGGCGATGGCGAGTTCCGGGTGGCCGGTCTGTTCGCATCCTTCCCTCCAAAGCAAGTGGACGAGAGAAATATCGTTGGCTCGATCGGTGGCCTCGTCGAAGGCTTGCGAGGTGCCAACCCCTTGTGGGATAGAAAAACCGTAATACTGACGGCGTTGATGGACCAGTAACGCTGCGATTTTTGGGTTCACGTTGGTTTCATCCCACATGGGGCGGGAAAAGATGGGGCTTTGATTCTGATGGCATGCCATGCAGAGCGTGCGATTGGCATAATGCACGGTTGGTGTGGCATCGGCCCGATAGTCGCGAACGATCTGGAACTCGAATCGGCCCGCCGCCTCGTTGTAACTGATTACTTCTAATACATCGGTCTTCTCGTGATAGCCGATGTAGAGTCGGTCCTTCAGGTGCATGACAGAGGGACCCAAAGCCGGGTCGGCTTCCGTATCGACGGCGATCACGGCTCGCGGGTAAGTAAAGTACGCGCCATCGCCGGCGCGTCGTGCCAGAGACCGATTCACAGGAATCAGTAGTTTCTTCAGAGTGGATTGCGGATCCTTGGAGTGAAGGGTGGACTCGATTCGAGCTAGCAGTGCTGAAAATGGGAATGGAATGTCATACGCCTTCTTCCCCTGTGCCTCCTTCGTAATCAGGAAGTCGAACAGAGATCGTCCGATCGGCGGAAGGTTTGATCCGGGTTCAGTCGGGTCTACGACCCACGGAGGTGTTGCGGAACTGGTCTGTGTGGTGGGTGCCGACTGGACATAGAGGGCAGGGCGGTTGTCATAGGATGGTTGTGCCTCCTGACGATCACATCCCGCAGCCAATGCCGTCAGCAGGACCATGTATCCCACGCTGGTCACCCACTGCCTAGCCATCTGTCGCATCGTCTAACCGACTCACACCTGCATTCACTGAGGTTCTATCAATCTAGCCTGTTGGTGGTCTGGTTTGTTCGCCATGGCCGTCAGGCGCTGATTGCCGATCCAGCAGTCTTCGGTGGTCGTTCCCGAATCGACAAACGCAGGAGTGTCTTTTTCCGCCACGGCCTTGTTATAGAGGGTGAAGTTCAAGGCAAAGACTTTCTTGATGTAGGCGCGCCCTAGATAGAAACCGGGACGGACCATGCGGATTTCATCTCGTATTTCCAAACCTTCTCGCCCTGCCAACACATCCGGCATCTCACGATAGCCCGGCAGATCGTCAGTAAAGGCATAGTCGATGATAATGGACTCACGGCGCCCATCCATGAGGCTCTGTCCGCAATAGAGTTTGGCGGGGAACAACAACCAGGAATCTTTGTCATCGATGTCCAGTTTGGGAATGCTCTCGATGTTTGGGCCAACGATTGGTTTAAGGAGAAGCAAATCCTCAATCCGGTTACGAAGTACTCCTTCGTTGCGATAGAAGACTTTCCCTTTCCAAATGAATTCGCCGATGTGCTCGAGGGTGGCGGCTTTAACGTCGACGACGAACCCTTTGATGCCTCCGCCGACGATTTCAGCCAAACGAGCCCGCTCACTCGACCCCTTGGGGAAGAACATTTGTCCATCATAGACGCCGTCTGGGATTGGGCCAGCCGTCAGGCGAGCGTAAATTTGGTCTACCTGTTCCTGTGTGGCACCTTTGAGATTGTCCGGCGTGATTTTCATGAGATCGGCCTGTTTGAGCGGCAGCTCGTGTTCCAAGCGAGCAAGGTCCATCTTGTCGGAGTATTGTTCCCCACTCTGGGCATAAGGAATCTGTGGCGGATCTGGGTTACTCGGGCAGCCCAGGAGAACGGCCTGGCTCATGGCGAGGGCTATCGATAGCAACCATCGTGGGTATCGCATCGTGGGTACCTCTTTTTATAGTTCATGTATCAGAGTGTCGCAAGGAACGCCGTCAGTGCATCTTTCTCTTTGTCTGAGAGATCTTCGCCGAATCGATGCCCGTCGTTCTCAATGACTGCGAGACTATTACTGTATGCCTCGCGCAATTCCGCTCCGGCCTCGAGTATCGAGCCTGGCTTCGCGACCAACTCCTTGCCCTTGTCTTGGATCGTTCGGGCGATCTGCTCACCCTTTTCTGGTCCATAGCGGCCGACATACTTGGCTTTCAGCTTGTCAAAGTTCGTTCGCGCCATCACGAGATCTTCCGCTAATTCCTTGTGACGGAAGTTCCCGATGCGCGCAGCCGGTGTACCGACCGGAAAGCGAATGGCCGTGTCGATAAAACGTTCCAGCTTTTCGTCCCCCAGCTTGGGAAGCAGTCGAATGGTTACGTCGTTGTTGAATCTGGTCACTTTTGGAATCCGTTGAGAGGGATTGAGTAATTGGCCCATCGACGCTTTGTAAAGTTTGAATCGTCCTTCTACGCTGGGGTCGAAGACCCAACAGGCTGGTGCGTTGGCGAGCGGTTCCCCATCTTTATCCACGTATGGCGAATAGTAGTGTTCATCCAATGGGCCGCCACAGACCTCAGGACCCACGGCGTTGTTGTGCATAAAAGGGGCATAGGCCCACAGGCTGAGCAACGAGATATTTCGGTAATACCCACGTCCTCCGTCAGAGGGCTCTTTGAGCTGAGGATCGCCTGGTTTGGCCCGTAAGGTTTCAGACCCATATTCTTCCCAGACATGCCCTTTCATGTGATTGGAGTGGAGAGACCGAGAACGGTTTGTGCTGACTTCGCTCACAGGAATCAGCTTGTCGTTACCGAGCCAGTCGACGCGACTGTTCCTTCCTGTCATGTCCTTGGAGACTGCGAGAAAATCGCGATTTTCGAACGGGGCGCCTTGGCTGGAATGACACGAAGCACACTTGCTCGCAAAAATGGCGCGCCCCTGTTCAACCGCCCCCTTTCCATATTCCTTGTCGAGTTGTTGGATCAGTGCGGTATTGTTCTTGAGCCCTCGTGCCTTATAGAGATCTGCCGGAGGGCCGGAAAACAAAAAGGCTGCGATTTCTGGTAGGCGATCCTCGATGGCACGGAACTGCGGGCAGTCGCGCCGCACTTGTCCGATGTCGAACGGCGTCTGACCGAATCCGCGCATCGTGGGATCGAGTTGCCGCAAGTCCGTGAGATGATTCACCCATCCTTCCTCCGAGCAACTTCCGATGTTGAAGTACACCCGTTGAATAGCCTCGAGTGCACCGATGCTGTCCTCGCCACCTTTCAAGATGTGATGAACGAATTCTTTCTTCCGGCTTCTCTCCCAGCACTTGCCGTCCTTGCCTGGTTCGCACCAACAGGTGCGTTCATTTCCTCCGGCCGGACACTGGTTGGTCTTCCGCCATTTGATGATGTCTTCCTCGAATACCGGCCGTCTGGCTAGATTGATGATGGCGTTCATGGTGCCGGCGTTGTTGACCTGATCGTTAGGAATGGCCGAGGTGTCGACCGCTCCTGGGCGGGAATGGCCGTATATTTGATACTCAATCGTGTTGGGTGACATTCCTGATCCTAAAATCTGTGCGAATCGCCCATATTGATTTCCCACCGTTCCTGAAAGGTTTTCCCACTTTGGATGAGCGGGGTCTTTGGGGGGATTCACGGGATCGAAGGCGATGTGGCAAGCGCCACAGGACATGCCGATGCGATAGGGAGGCTCGATCGAGCCGTCGATCAGATGGCTTTTTGCTGGGGCCTCACGGTCTTTCCGGGGCATCACCTTGGCGGTATACCCGTCCCACGTGTCCAGATGTCCGCCGTTGATCTGAAGCCATTTGACCTTGTCGAACTTTGGATTAGGGAATTTCCGCAGTCCGAGGGCCCCGGTCGACGTCCCAAATTCGAGATCGCAGGCAGATTGTCGTAAATCTCTCGGCCCGTGCGGATCATCCTTCGCAATGGGGACATCCTTAAGATCGCAAGCAGGATCGCGGTAGCCTGTCTTCCCGACGTGCTTGAGCAGTTCGTCATCACCCGGACAATAGTCGAACCCATAGGTCTCGTCATAGCTTGTGGCTGGACAGTTGGGGTCTCCCGGCTTGCAACAGTCGGGATCGTTGATCAAGCCCCACCGATAGAAGCGCTCGTCGCGTGCATCTCCTCGCAAGACCCGATACCAATCGATCATGACGCCGAGCCGCTGTTGGTACACGTAGGTAAAAAATCGTGAGTTGCCTGCCGTGGCATTGAACCAAATTTCAGCTCCGACCCGTTCGGTGTCCGAGAGAGTTGTGCCGTAGTGAAACCCTGAGGAGGTTTGCGAGCCGTTTGCGGCGACCGCTGACCCTTCTGTCAGAAGCACATGTCCTGCAAACAAGGCCAGACCGATCGTGAATGTGAGAATAGTCCGTATCCGTTGCATGACCATACCCTCCCCTTGTCCTACAAGTCCTGTCTGTGTGAGTGTCGTTTCAAGGAAACCCTCTCTCCGCTGAGGCTGTGCAAAGAAGGATTAAGTATCTATACTATGTACGACAAATTAGCAAGCCATTGTGTTGGCACAATACGGGAAGGAGTCATCCCATTTTCTGAGGTTGTGCAGGTGCTTCAACAGGAAACCGCGATGGCGTTCCGATACCGACGCGTCTCAGAAGCGATTTGGTTTGAATGATTCGATGGACAGGAAAGCCATCCGGGTCTCGATCAAGATAGATGGTGCTTCGCCATTCGGTAGCGGAGAGTGTTACGCGTCATCTTGAGGAGGCGGCTGGCTTCGGAGACGTTGCCGGACGCTTTTTCGAGCGCTTCCTCCAGCATCTTTTTCTCCATCTGTTCAAACGACAGCCCGAACGCCAGTAGGGGTGGCCGAGCTTCGGTATTTGATTGGGGGGGGCAGGGAGCCACTCGTACCGATTGTGGCAGATGCTCGGGCTGGATGACCGTCTGCTTGCAAGTGATGGTGAGCCACTCCACCACATTGTGCAGCTCACGGACATTGCCGGGCCAATCGTGGCGCTGCAGAATAGCCAGTGCGTCCGAAGCGATGGTTCTGATGCGGCAGCCACGTTCCTGCCTGGCTCGGTCGAGAAAAACCAGTAGAATCGGTTCGATGTCCTCCGGGCGTTCCCGCAGTGGCGGGATACGCAATTGATAGACGTTCAATCGGTAATAGAGATCGAGGCGGAAGCGGCCGGATTTAATCTGCGCGAGGAGGTCTTCGTTGGTGGCGGCGATGACGCGAATATTCACCTTCTGGCTTTGGGTCGCGCCTAGCGGGTCGATGGTGCGGTCCTCCAGGACACGTAATAGTTTGGCTTGGGCGGTCGCGCTCAACTCTCCGATCTCGTCCAGGAAGAGCGTGCCGTCTTCGGCCAGCTGGAATCTCCCTGGTTTCGTGTGCTTGGCGTCGGTGAAGGCTCCCTGTTGGTAGCCGAACAGCTCCGCCTCTAACAGATTTTCCGGAATGCCGGCGCAATTCAACGCGATCAGCGGACCCTGTGCCCGTGGGCTTGCCGCATGGATTGCCTGCGCGATGAGTTCCTTGCCTGTTCCACTTTCCCCGGTAATCAGCACGGTCGCATCGGTTGCGGCGACTTCCTTGGCCAGTTGTTTCATCAGACTCATCTGGGGAGACACGCTGATAATCCGTGTAAACCGGTCTTGTGACTGAGAGACGGGACCGGTTGAGAGGGGGGCATGGATCAATCGAGCGATGGCTGCGCGGAGGTCCTCCAGAGAAACCGGTTTTGTCAGATAGTCGGACGCACCGGCGCGCATGATTTCAACGGCGTCCTTCACGGAATGGCGTTCGCCGATCGCAAGCACGGGACAGGATGGGGTGGCCTGTCGTGCGTACTCTAGCAGTGGAGACAGTGTGTGGGGGCTGCCTTCACTGACGACCAAGGTCGGAGCCGATTCTTGCCAGAGACGAAAACCCTCGGTGGTGGTATCGGTTGTTTGAATGGTGGTGAAAGGAGGTGCAGCGGTTTCGAGGAGCCGTTTTGTTTCGGCGTCCTTCGAGATGAGCAGAATGTTCGGATGGTTCATCAGAGGACTCCTGACACGGGCCCTGGCGAACCGTCTAATTCCATAGACAGTGTACTTCCCTTTCAATAAGAAAGAAAAGGGGGTATGGGAAGGCAAGGGGGGAGGAGGTGAAGCGTAAGGGGGAAGGTGAACCGCTCCGGCTACGATCGTTCAAGATTTCTCTGGGCGATGGAGGTGTTACGCAGGAGCCCGGCATGTTTGGCCCGCCGGATGGGGCTTTGCCGAAACTCATTCATGAACGTCGATTCGTTCATCTGGGTGAGCGTTTCCAGATGAGGCGCGAGCGTGAGGGCGGTTGGCTGGAAGGCCGATTCTGTTGTCGGTTCGGTCCGCAAGTTGAACGGACAGACGTCAAGACAGTCGTCGCAGCCGAAGATTTTGTTGCCCATGCGGGGTTGTAATTCGCCAGGGATGGCGTTCTGATCTCCGCGCAACTCGATGGTGAGATAGGAGATGCATCGGGTGGCATCAACCACATAGGGTTCGACGATTGCGTCGGTCGGGCAGGCCTGGATACAGAGCGTGCAACTGCCACAGAGATCCGTGGCCGGTTCATCCGCGTCCAGATCCAGCGTGGTCAAAATCTCTCCCAGCAACAGCCAGGAGCCATGGTCCGCCGACACGAGATTGGAATGTTTGCCGATCCATCCCAATCCGGCCTGTTCCGCCCAAGCTTTTTCCATCACCGGGCCGGTATCGACATAGGCACGGGTCTCGGCTCCCGGCGCCAGGTTTCGAATACGCTGTTCGAGCTGCGCGAGACGGTCACCGAATACCTTATGATAGTCCTTGCCCCAGGCGTATCGCGCGATGCGGCCATAACCGGGCCGTTCGTCGGCGCGATGCTCGGTGAAATAATTGAGTCCAACCGAGATAATGGAGCGGCACTCCGGAAGCACACGCCGGGGATCGGCTCGCTTCTCCGGTGTGCGTCCGATCCAGGCCATCGTGCCCTGGTAGCCTCGATGGAGCCATTCGGTGAGACGGTTCAATAGAAGATGAGGCAGGGGCGAGGCTAATCGTGGATGGCTGTGGGCCGGCGGCGTGCTGCTCTCGGCGATCCGTGCGATGCCGACGGCGTCAAACCCCACTGCGCGGGCTTCTTGTTTGATCGTGTCTGTCAGAGTCATGAACTGTCCAGAGAGGGTAACACAGTCTCTTTTCTTGCGGCTATCGGGACGTCCGCGTAGAATCCGCCACAATCAGGAAGGGACCGATCGCCAGAGAGTTTTGCGCCGATGGCTTCTGCAAACGGTTTTTGGAGACAGAGCAAGTTGACCTGGCGCGAAAGATTCATCAACGATTGCCGGATGCCATCATCGGATAAAGAGTTCGCGGCTAGGCCTTCGATCTGGCTTATGACGATCCTTGCCGTGGCCTTGCACGCCGTCCCATGGCCTCAGGATCTCTTGGCCTCGCCCGGTTCGGATATGTTGGAAGTGAAAAAAGAGCCGGGTGGAGGCGTCAGCGCGACCGCTCACGTCTTGTTTCCGGCCAAGATCGAAGTCATACAAGCATTGTTGACTGATTATCTGCACTGGCCGGAATTGTTTGAAGTGCGCATGAAGGTCGCTGAGTTGAACGTGCAGGACGGAGTGGCGACGGTCGATCTTCGGATCGAACATTCGTTGATGCCCGGCGAGCGTCGATTGGTCACCGAGTCTCGTTCCTTGCCAGGCGGCGGCTTGGTGACCGATCTGACAGGCGGAGACTTCAAACGCTATCATCGTGTATGGAAGCTGAGACCTACAGCTGAGGGTAGCCAGACGAGCGCCGATTTCGAATTGCTCTTCGAGCTGGACTCACTCCTCCCGGATTGGTTGATGGTGCAGGCCGTGCGGCAGGAGCTTCAAGGCCATTTTCACATCGTCAAACAAAAGGCCATGGAACGGTCTCGGCGATAGTCTGGGGCCGTACAAGCCTGGGGAATAGACCGCTCTTCACCATCCAGATACAATGACCGCTATGAGCTATGCGCTTTCCGGTCTCTACGTCATTCTTGATCCATCGGCTTGTCCCGCTCGATCGCTCACCGATATCCTTCAAGAAGCCGCAGGAGCGGGCGCGAGGCTGTTTCAATATCGGAACAAGTCGGCGCCTATGAAAGAGGCCTATGCCGAAGCAACGGTATTGCGGCAGGTTGCCGCTGAGCTCGGCGTGATGTTTATCGTGAACGACCGATGCGATTTAGCGCTGGCGGTCGAAGCCGACGGNNTTGATCGGGCTGTCTACACACAATCCGGATCACGTCAGAGAGGCCGACAACCTGAAACCGGACTATATCGGCTTCGGGCCGGTCTTCAAGCCGGGCTCCAAGCAGGATCACGATCCGGTTGTGGGGGTCCAGGGACTCGCACAGATCCGGCCGATCACGTCGTTGCCGATCTTCGCCATCGGAGGAATCACGATAGAAAATGTGGCGGATGTGATGAAGGCGGGAGCCGATGGTGTGGCGGTGATTTCTTCGATCGTGAGCGCGCCGGATGTCCGGCAGGCCGTGCGCGACTTCATCCGCCTGACGCCCTAATGAGTCTTGCCAATTGCGTGATCGTCGAGGATCGCGCGAGCCGGGCAGCCGTCCTTTGAAATTGCCGGTGTAGCCCTGGTTGGTATGGGAGTGGGCCGAGGACCTGGACGCCGGCTTGCTTCTGAAGCAGCTCGAGGGTGGTCCGTTCTTGGATGCGCCCCATCTTGGTTGCCACCGGTTCTGTCTGGTTCAGGACCAACGCCACGATGGGGATCTTCCTCCGGCGTAATGCCTCGATCGTCAGCCGCGCATGGTTGATTCCTCCAAGCCCGGATCGTCCGACGATCAACGCCGGAAGTTTGAGTCGCGCGATCAGGCCTGTGACGTCGGTGCTCGGCGTGATCGGGACCAAGACTCCTCCGACGCCTTCGACAACCATATAGTCATATCGATCGGCCAGAAGGCGGTAGACTTTTCGGATCGTATCCGGAGAGATCGTCCTCTGTTCAGCCTGCGCGGCGGCTAGCGGGGCTACCGGTAATGTGAATCGGTACGGACAGACTGCTTGAAGCTGATCTTCTGTCCCGATGACGGCACGGAGCCGCGCTGCATCGGACAGGTCGGAATTGAAGCCGGAGATTCCGGTTTCGATGGGTTTCATCACCCCCACCTGGCCGCCCTGTTGCTTCAACGCCAGGGCCAGGGCAGCCGAAACCAACGTCTTGCCGACGCCTGTATCGGTGCCGGTTATAAAGATCCCGCGATTCATGAGCAAGAGCGTATCGCGTACAGCCTATGGCGTATGGTTTCGGATCGAAAGCGTATCATGTGTCTTCGGAATGGTGTTCGGCTATAAGCCATCAGCCATATGATCTTTTCAGAGATGTCGGCTGTCGCAATTCCACACTTGCCCTGAGACATCGCGAAGCTGCGCCAGATGCACGACGGTCCGCGCTGCTTCATCAATCGATGTGGGGTGTCTCAGCGCGTGGTCCGGCCATCCCGTGCCTTCAGGGAAGATGCCTTCCGTCAGGCGTGTCTTCTGCCAACCGGGCAGCGCGAGATTCACGCGGACATTCTGCGGCCCCCATTCCCATGCCGCCGTCTTGACCAATCCGATCAGTCCGGCTTTCGATGTCGCATAGGCTGCTTGGCCCACGGCTCCATGAAACCCCGTATGGGAACCGATCACAACGATAGACCCGCCCCGACTTGCAAACAGCACGGGGGCCATGGCACGAAGGCAGTAAAACGTTCCCGTCAGATTCGTCGCGATGACCTCGTCCCAGACGCGCTCCGATTGGCGCACCAGCAAGCCGCTTTCCGCAATTCCCGCGTTGCAAATGAATGCCGATGTGACCGGCGCGTGATGGCGCCACTCGTCGATCATTCGTTGGACGGCATCGGCCTCACGGATATCCGCCTGGTAGAGACCGCCCGTGCCGCCGCGCGCGAGGACCTGTCTGAGCGTGGTTTCCGCCGCCGCCTTGTTCGAGCTATAGTGAATGCCCACATGCCATCCGATTGCTCCGAACGCGCGGCTGACGGCCCGGCCGATGCCGCCGGAAGCGCCGGTGATCAGCACGGCGGGTCGGGTCTTCGATCGATCATCTCGGCTCGTGGCAGCCGGTGTTTTTGATCGCAAGCGAGGCATGGGAATGCAGATTATGCGAGGAGCAGCGCTCGAACGCAAGCGAAGCAGAAGGGTGATCGGTACGGACCGTTTGCTTGCCGCCCTCATGAGTCCTATGGTACCGTCAGTGACTCGCAAGATGGGAGATTGTTCATGATGGTCCGATACAGAGTGATGATGAGCCTTCTTGTCGCAGGAGTAGGCTTGGTGCTGACTTTGGGCATTGGGCCGGCAACTGTCCGTGCCGAAGAGCCTATCACGATCGAGCAGCCAGCCGACTACTTTCCGGACACGACCGGGAGCCGCTGGACCTATCGAGGGCAAATAACGGAGGGCCCGCTCCAGATCATCGATAACAAGTTCTTTGCCAATGTCTCGACGGTTACGGGAAGCAAGACGATCAAAGGCGTGAAGGTGACCGTGTTCCATGACACCAATCCCGGCAATCACGGACCATCCGACAGTTACTACCGACGTGATAGCGTCGGCATCGTGTACTACGGATCTGATCCCGGGACGCCGCTGGAAAAACAGATTACTCCTTACCAGATCTTCAGGTTCCCCTTGACGGTTCCGTCATCCTTCCAACAATTCGATCGGGTCGGTCTTGATTTCGGCACGGATATGGACCATGACGGTACCGATGAGAAGACGGACGTGAAAGGATGGAGCAGCATTATCGGCCGTGAGACGATCACGGTGCCGGCCGGGACGTTTGCGGACGCGATCAAAGTCGAAGCCAAGATGACCATGCGCATTCATTTGTCGTCCAGCCAACGCACGATCGCGGGAGTAGATATTATGACGGCCTGGTTTGCGAAAGGCGTCGGTCTCGTGAAGTATGCGGAGCGGCAGGAATTGGCTGGTATCAAGGAAGATCGCGGGATTGTGGTGGAGATTTCGGAAGAACTCGAAGGATACGAGATCAAACCGGCAAAAGGCTCACTCAGCCGCCTCGAATCCGCGCCGGAGCGTATTTTCGCTGATGACGCGGGTAATCATGAATTGGGCCAGGTAATCCTCGCCGCCGGCTTTCGCGCCCACCCCTGAGAATCGGTGACCGCCGAACGGCTGTCGGGTCACCAATGCGCCGGTAATCGGCCGGTTCAAATACAGATTCCCGACATCGAACTGTTCGCGGGCCATGGCGAGATTGGCCGGGCTTCTGGAGTAGACACCCCCTGTGAGCGCATAGGAAGTTCCATTCGCCAGGCGAAGCGCCTCCTTAAAACTCTCAGCCTTTATGACCGCAAGCACAGGACCAAAGATCTCCTCTTGCGCCACACGGTGATGAGGCTCGACGTCGACGAACACCGTCGGGCCGACGAAGTATCCTTCCTGCTCGACGGACCGCTGCGCAAGCAGCCGACTCTCTTGCCGGCCCTCGGCAATGAATCGTTGAATCGAAGCCTGCGCGCGCGCGTCGATGACGGGTCCTACCCTGGAGCCGGGTTCAGCCGGATCGCCGATCTCTTGACTCAACACGGCTTCCTGTAATCGTGCGACGAACTGGTCGAAGACTGCGCGATGGACGATCGCGCGAGAACATGCGGAGCACTTTTGGCCTGCGTATCCTGAAAAGGAGGCCACGACGCCGGCTATCGCTTCATCGAGATCCGCTGTTTCATCGATGATGATGGCGTTTTTTCCGCCCATCTCGGCGATCACCCGTTTGACCATCGGCTGTCCCGGCAGCACGCGTGAGGCTTCGGAGAGAATATGGAGCCCCACCGCTTTTGATCCTGTAAAGGCGATCGTCGAAATCTGCGGATGCCCGACAAGTCCCTGGCCGATTTCCGGCCCGCCCGGGAGGCAACTCAACACACCGGGCGGCACTCCGGCGGTCATCAAAATGTCCGTGAGTAACAGGCCAAGGAGAGGAGATCGTTCCGACGGCTTGAACAGGACTGGGTTGCCGGTCACCAATGCGGCGGAGACCATGCCTGCGGGGATGGCGAGTGGAAAATTCCAGGGAGCGATGACGGCAGCAATGCCGCGGGGGCCGTGGAGTCGATGGTTCAACTCTCCGGGCCTGTCACCTAATCGCATCGGTTGCGCCAGACGGCACATCTCGTTGCCGTAGTAGCGAAGAAAGTCGATGGCCTCGGCCACATCGGCATCCGCTTCCCGCCAGGGTTTTCCCACTTCGAAGATTTCCCAGGCGGCGAGTTCAAAACGTCGGCGGCTCATGTCGTCGGCGGCTCTCAGCAAAATGGCTGCGCGGTCTTCAGCCGATCGCCGGCGCCAGCCATCGAACGCCGCTTGTGCCTGTCGGATCGCCTGATCGAGATCCGGCACGGATGCGCTTCTCACCCATGCCACTGTTTCGTCCGGCCGGAAGGGATTCTGCGACGCCAGCCAAGGGCCGGTTCTCACCGGATCCGAGCTAACCGTTTCCCAATGCCGCCCCAGTTGTGTCCGGACGGAATTAATCCCATCCTGCATGGCCCGACGAACTTCCGATTGAGAAAAATCGCTGTGCGGCTCGTTGGAGAACCCCCGTGGTATCTCCGCTTTCGGATGGGTGGGGTGGGGAGGAACCGTTTCCGGAGATGCGAGGAGCCGCGCCAGGGGTTGAGACTCGACATATTCTTTTCGGAGGAACGATTCGTTCGATGTGTTTTCCAGCAGGCGCCGGACTAAGTAGGCCATGCCGGGCAGCAGCAGGCCGACAGGGGTATAGAGCCGGACGCGGCGGCCGAGTCTCACCATGGCCTGCTGAAAGGGTTCAGCCATGCCATAGATCATTTGGTACTCCCGCGCATTGGGAGGCAATCCACGAGCGTCCGCTGCGGCTTCGACAGCAGCGAGCGTCCGCAAATTGTGTGTGCCGAAAGCGGGGCGGATGAGATCAGCCTGCTCACACAGCATGTGAATCAATCGCTCGTAGTTGTCGTCCGTCTGAGTCTTGTGCTCGAACAGGGGAACTGGCCATCCGGCTTGCCGATACCGCACGGTGTCAGAATCCCAGTACGCGCCCTTGACCAATCGGATGGTGATCGGGGTTCCTCTCGTGCGAGTCCATGCGATCAAATCCTGAATGTCCCGCTCGGTCTCCCGATGGTAGGCTTGCAGCGCGAGACCGGCATACGGATAGGCGCGGTACTGCGGCTCGGCAAAGAGTCGCTTAAAAATATCCAACAGCAGATTTTTCGTTTCGGCCTGCTCCATGTCGAAAATCAAGCCGGCCGGCAACGATAGAGCCCGATCGACCAATGGACGGAGGCGTGCCGCCACAGATCGAAAACTTCCGTCAGGATCGATCGGGTCCAGCCGCGAGGACAGCGCCGAAATTTTGAGCGAGAGTTGCACGCGCGGAAGCGGCCCAAGATGATCCTGTTCAAGCAGAGAGGTGGAAGACCAGGCGAAGGCGGCGCGGCCTAACTCTCCCAACGCTTTCAGACAACGGTCGCGATAGCGGTCGGCCTCCTGCTCGCTGATCGTGGCTTCTCCCAACAGATCGACGGACCAGGATCGCCCTTCCTTCCAGAGGCTGGTCAAAACCGGAACCGCTTCTTCCACGGAAGCGCCGGCAATGAATGTTCTGGCCATCTGCTCGACGTGATTTCTGATCGCATTGCCTGTCCACCGCGCGCTGATGCCGGTGGCAGCGAGCGTTTTCAATCCCCACTGAAGGCCGAATAGCTCGCCGCTGATATCGCCGAAATATTCCTGCGCGAGTGTGACGACCCGTTCATCGTCGGTGATCACAGGCAGGACGTCGATGAAACGAAAAAGGCGCGCCTTGAAGGTGTCGTCTTTCATGGCCAGATTGATTGCCGATTGAGACCACCAGCGTCCTTCAAAGATCGTCGGAGTATGGCCTGCGGAGAGCTGCGCGAGGTACTCGCCGATTCGACGGATGTCCGGCTCGATCGAAGACACTGAGTTCGACATTGAGGCTCCGGAGTAGATACGACTCTTCCAATGAGCGCAGTATACATGGAGCGCGGCCATGGGTCATTGCATCGTCGGATTTCCCCGGTCGGGCTACCGCCGGTATGGCCCGACCGGACCATTTCCTTTCCCGCGGTGCATCGCTTATGATGACGTGGATGCGTATCACGAACAGGGGTTGGATCCCGATATGATGGAGGAATAGGCCATGGCAGAGGAACATTCCCACAGTGGACAGCCGCAGCAAGAAGCCGCCAATTTGGTTCCGGACGTCAAGCATGTGATCGCCGTGAGCAGCGGAAAAGGGGGTGTCGGCAAATCGACCGTCGCGGCGAATCTCGCCTGCGCATTGGCTCAGGCCGGCGCCAAAGTCGGGTTGCTGGACGCCGATCTCTATGGGCCCAACATTCCAATGATGATGGGAAGCGCAAGCGGTCCTGAACAGAAAGACGGAAAGATATTGCCGGTCGAGAGTCACGGTGTGAAACTCATCTCGATGGCGTTTCTGGTTCCGGAGGAGACGCCCCTCATCTGGCGCGGTCCGATGGTCCATCAGTATCTCCAAGCGTTCTTCCGGGATGTGCAGTGGGGAGCGCTGGATTATCTGTTGATCGACCTGCCGCCCGGCACCGGCGATGTGCAGCTCTCCTTGTCCCAAATGGTTCCGTTGGCGGGGGCGATTACCGTGACGACTCCGCAGGAGGTCGCGCTCTACGATGTCCGCAAGGGCATGGCCATGTTTCAGAAGGTCAATGTGCCGCTCTTGGGCATCATCGAAAACATGAGTTTCTTCGTGTGCGGCCATTGCGGCGAGCGGACGGAAATTTTTTCACATGGAGGCGGCGAGCGGGCGGCGGAAAAGCTGGGTGTGCCATTCCTGGGACGCATCCCGATCGATCCGGCCATCCGCGACGGCGGAGACAGCGGGCATCCGATCGTCGTGGCCGACCCGGCTTCGCCTCAAGCCGCGGCATTCCGGAGCATCGCACAAAAGCTCAGCGACGAATTGGGAGGGGTGGCACAAAGCGGCCCACCCATCGAGAGTTTGCTTAAGAAAATCACGCAACCGTTCGGCAAGCAGTGAGTGCCGATATTTCAGGGAGGAGGTTTGTAATGGCCGAGTTTGTGCGAGTCGCGGGGAAAGCGGATGTACAGCCTGGACAGGGCAAGGTTGTGGAAGTGAATGAGAAGATGCTGGCCATCTTCAATGTGGACGGAACCTTTCATGTCCTCGACAATGAATGCCCCCATCGCGGCGGCTCGCTTGGTGAAGGGGATCTTGAAGGATGTGTCATCACCTGCCCGTGGCATCGGTGGGAATACGATATCGCGTCCGGCGATTGTGTGAATGAACCTTCAACCAAGAAGGCGGAGGTGTATCAGGTGAAAGTCGAAGGCGACGATATCAAGGTGCTACTGTAGTTCGCATCGCCTCCATGTTCGTGCTTCACACGATACGAACGACCATCATGATAATTGAGGTATGATATGCCTGCTTCCGCACAAGATCAGATCGAAGTGGCTGCCGCGCTCGTGCGCCTGTACGTGTTTTTGACACAATACCTCGACCGCTGTTTCGACGAAGCCGCCCGCAAGAACTATCCGGATGAGGCGCTTCAGTCGCATCTTGATGAAACCAGACGGCAACTCATGGACATTCTCTCGGTGAATCCTGTCGTGAAGAAGAAACTCGCCGAAGAGTGCGATCGTATTGTGGCCTTGGGAGTGTCCTGTGTGAAATCTGCTCCTGTAGACGAACAGGCGCGTGAAGCGGTTCGGGCGGAACGGGCGATACTCCGCAGCAAGACGATGGCCTTGAGTGATCTCGTGGCGGTGTTTCGTGCATTGGGATGAGCTGCATGGCAGAGGCTGGCCTCGATAAACACCAACTGGCTGGGGTTGATTCAAGAGAACGCGGGTTCAGTCGTCCCGTCGAATTTGAACGGGCAGGTGATCAGTATCGAGCTATCCTACGGTACGAGTCAGTCCGTATCACAACCGACCCGCATCCCACGGCGGACCATGCCTTGGTGACGCTGATCCAGGTCTTGCACAGCCAGGGATACCGGCAGCTCAGGACACAAAAGAGTTTCCAGAACGGCGTGTATCTTGGATCGCAGGAACTGTGGATCGAATATCCGGACCCTCAACCGGAACAGAAGACCCATGGAATATTCACCCTGATCGCTGGATGGTTCCGTTCCCGTGGTTCGCACAAGGAACAGCCGTGAGCTTTATTCCGCTTCATCAACTCAGATCCTCCGAAACGGGATCGTCTGGGGCCATCGGCGATCAGCCATCAGCGATCGGCCGACCTCGTCTTCCCCCCTGGTTCAGAATCGAGGTGCGGACCGGGTCGGATTATCTCGACATCAAGCACACGATGGAGCGGCTCCAGTTGCATACGATTTGCGAAGAGGCGAGCTGCCCAAATCGTTGGGAATGTTGGAATGCCCGTACGGCGACGTTTCTTATNNGCGGTGAAAGTACTCGGTCTTCGCCATGCTGTCATCACATCGGTGAATCGGGATGAATTGCCGGATGGCGGCGCCTCGATCTTCGCCGAAACGATCAAGCAGGCCAGGATGCTGAATCCACACTGTACAATCGAAGTGTTGATCCCGGATTTCGAAGGAGATGAGGCAGCCCTCGCAACGGTCTGTGCCGAGCGACCGGACATTCTGAATCACAACATCGAAACGGTCAGGCGGCTCTTCCCATCGATCAGGCCGCAGGGGAAATATTGGCGGTCAATCGACCTGTTGGGCAAGGCCAAGGGTCAGGGGATGACGACCAAATCGGGGTTGATCGTGGGGATGGGAGAGACGGTCGACGAGGCCCGAGAAGTGATGCGCGATCTTCGCGCGGTCCAATGCGATATTATCACCATCGGCCAATATCTCCAACCGACGAGGGACCATCTGCCTGTTGCGCGCTTCTATGATCCTTCCGAGTTCGCCCTTTTAAAAGAGGAAGGTCTTGCCATGGGGTTCAGCCATGTGGAGTCCGGACCATTGGTGCGGAGCTCCTACCATGCCGAGCAGCAGGCAATTCCCCGCGGGTGAGGAGCCGGTTCGGTCATGAGCCGCCACGTCGTCATCGTCAGCGCCCATCCGGATGACATGGAGATTGGGATGGGCGGAACCGTTGCCAAGTTGGCGGAGTCTCAGGCGCTGATCACCTCCGTTGTCATCACGAATGGCGGTCGGGCGTCGAATCCCTTCGGTTGGACGGAGCAGCGGATGGTGGAAGTGAGAAGGGAAGAGGCGCTCAGGGCCGCACGTCTGTTGGGGGTGCAGGAGGTCGTCTTCTATGATCAACCGGATGCGGCGGAAGAGATCGATATAGAAGCGGTCAAACGGAAACTTATCGAGTTGCTGGCGCGGGTGCAACCGGTGGAAGTCTATACGTTGGACGAAAAGGATGACCGGCATCCGGCCCATCGGCTTGCCGGAAAATTGGCGAGGGAAAGCGTTCGTGAATCAGGCATTGTGCCGGCTGGCGGCTTGTGGGCCTATGAAATCTGGGGACCGTTTGCGTCGTGGGATCGGATAGAGCACATCGACGCCTATGTGGCCAAGAAGATGCTGGCCATCGCAGAACATAAAAGCCAGGTCGCCGCGATTCCCTATGCGGAAGGGGTGTTGGGATTGAACCGTTGGCGAGCCGTATTTGCCGATCCCAAAGAGCAAGCGCCGGCCGGCGCCTATGCAGAGGTGTTCAGGAGGGTTGAGCCCGCTCTGTAACGACACATGAAGCACCGCGACAGCTAATTTTCGGTTCTGCCATGCCAAATGGCTATTTCAGGCTGAGCGTCAGCTCTTTTCCACCCAGACAGCACACAACGCTGCGCAATGAGCGGCGTGAAGCTTTGGACGTCCTCAGATAACTTCATCATGAACTCCTCCGCGCGGCTTTGATCCTCGAAACATTCATAGACGTCGTCGAGGAATCCGCCTCGGAGAAGGGGATGGTGTAGGAATTCTCTACCTGGGCCAGTGACGACTTCCAGCGGGTATTCCGTTACCGCAATCCGTTCAAGGTCAAGTCGTTCTAGCCATCCCTGAACATCTTTCACCGATGGCCGTTCATTCAGGTATGCCTGGAATTGCTCTCGCTCCTTCATCAGGTCTTGCTGAAGCATGGAACGATCGACTTGTTGCCACAGTGATTCAAAGGTTCCATACGACGGAAACGTCAGGACAATTTGGCCTCCAGATGAAAGATGCCTCGCCAAACCTTCAACGGCTTGAAATCGGTGTGGACGGAAGAACATCACAGAAAGGTTCCCGGTGATCCGGTCAAAGATCGGGAGATCAGCGGGCAGGGAGCGCATGTCCATACACTCAAACCGAAGCCACGGCAGGTGCGATCCTTGAACGGCTCTTGCGCGAGCGATCTGACC
>DKBD01000071.1 GCA_002451055.1 Nitrospira sp. UBA6909
AAGAGTGAGAGATGGTAGACCTACCGGTACGTCGGATGAGTCCCGACATCCGCCTAGGTATGTTTGAATGGAAAACCAGGGTCTTGCCTAGTTTGTCTCTCAGTTCCAAGTCGGTAGGATTCACAGATAAACACCTGGCGCCGTTCCACAGCTCTGGAACCTGTTCGGCGTACTGAAGTAGCCACTGCCGGTTGGCATGAACTCTGGTCCAGTGAGCAACGGCGAGGGAGATGGTATCGTTCCGTTCAGCAATAACAATAAAAGGGGGAGAATGATGAACGAGAAGAACTCGATGAGTATGGGTGCCGTGTGGGCGATCGGGGTCGGCCTGGTGGCGATGATAGGGCTGGCCGGGTGTGAGCAGCAGAAGCCTCCGATGGAGGCCAAACAGGAAGCGCCGGCGCCCAAGGTTGAGGCCGCACCTGCTGAGGAGCCCATGTCGGAGATGCAGGCTGCTGCAACCACTGCCCCCCCTGCTGCTTTAATGGCTCCGGAAGGCTCGGCCGGTCGAGCTCACAATGATGAGGGCGTGACTCATGCCAAGGAGGGCCACTGGGATGTTGCAGAAGGCCACTTCCGCAAGGCCCTTGAAGCGGACCCCAAATTGGCTGAGGCTCACTTCAATCTCGGAGTGGCTCTGAGCAAGCTGGACAAGCATGAAGAAGCAACTGCCTCCTTCAAGAAGGCCGGCGAGTTGGCGCCTGATAATACGAAGATTACCGGGTCTCCGATCTTCAAAGAGCACACAGCTGCTTGATCTGGAGCATATCGGGGCAGCGGGATAGAGGGTGACGCAGTGTGGAGGCCCCACGGCTGTCAAGCCGTGGGGCCTCGTGACTGTCAGGCGATACGTCGCCGCCGATGGCGCGGTTTTGGATGCATGACACTTGCCCAACATTCTTCCACAGGTTAACACCGGTGGTATCCTGTGGAGGCAGGTCTAGGCGCCGGACGAACCAGTCGGGCCGATAATGGGGGATGGATGAAGCGGCTGTCGGCAGGATGATCCGCCGGTTCACGTTCTGGCTTGGGATACCGTCTCGATCATGCCGGAAGCAGCTCTGAGACTGGCACGGCTCGATAGGCTCGTGCAAGCCGGGCAGGTGCTGTCGATGCGAGTCAGCTGGTCCCAGCTGAATGCATATTTCGTCAGGTAGTGGCATGGCTCCACCCAATGAGCAACCCCCAAGTCCGGGTGAATTTCGTCACACAGATATCCGCATTTCACGCAAGAGAGGATGGGGAGACGTTTGACGCGTACATAGTCCACCGCTCGGCACGAGGCAGGGAGGGACAGCTGGTAGCCGGGCCCATCTAGCCGGCGCAGCACGATTCGACCGTCACGGGACATGACATCGACCGCAGAAAACACTTCGCTCCACTTATGCTGTGGAAGCGCTTCAATTGCCTCATCAATGGTGCACGTCCCGGTGTGCTTCAAAACAGCTAGCACGGCTTCGTCAATGGCTTTCTTTGCCGGAATCATGACAACCTCCTGTCTGAATAAGATCTAGTTGTCTCAACAAGATCTAACATACACTTCTCTTTTATTTTTCATATGTAAATTATAAATCACTCTATGCTTATTGGGTGAAGCGGAGAACCAGGAGCCTTACCAGTCTTGAGAGGCAGATCTGCGACAGAAGCTGATTCACGAGCTCTTCAATAGGCCAAGAGGCCAAGGACGTATGCCCAATCCAGAGATCCAGTCGGCATATCTCCCCCCCTAGGAATTGTCCTAGTGCGTCGGCTGGGGATTTAGGTGTACACTACCCAACCTGACCTGCCCAGCACTACCTAGGCTGTCGCTCTGTTGCGGGAGCCCCGGAAGGGGTTGTGCGTGTGATCCAACCGGAAACTGAAACCAAGCGGATTGGCTGGATAGTTGCTGCAGTAGCAGCAGCGATCTTCGCCCTCGACCTGGTCACGCCTCTTGGCTATGCCCTGCCGATGCTGTACGTGCTTCCGATTCTCCTGACGAGGTTGGCGCCTGGTGGGCGGAGCACCGTTTTCATAATGGGCAGTGTTCTTGCGCTCACTGGGGTTGGGACTGCTTATTCTCCAGGGGAGTTTACTCCCGATGTCATGGCGAATCGCTTCGTGGCCACAGTGCTTTTGTTAGTCATCGGCTGGCTGGTGATCAATCGAAAGCAACTGGTGGAGCAACAAGCCATCGATCAAACCATATTGCGCGAGCGTGAGGAACGGTTCCGGCATATCTTTGAATATGCAGGAACAGGCATTGCTATTATCGACTTGAATGGCATATTTGTCCGGTGCAATCCGGCCTATTGCACGATGATCGGGTATACGGAGGAAGAGCTCGGGCATTTGGCCTTTCCCTCATTGATCCATCCCGATGATCGAGATGAGAACATACGGGCGGTCGAGGCATTGCTGATGAAGAACCAACCGTCGTTCGAAATCGAGAACCGGTACCTTCATAAAGCCGGCCATGCAGTATGGGTTCACAAATTTGTGTCTCTGCTATATGGCAATGACGGAAAGCCCACACATCTCATTTCACTCGTGACTGATATCGCTGAACGCAAACGTGCCGAAGCGGAGCAGCAAGATTGGAATGCGTTGCTGGAGCGGCACGTGAAAGGGCGGACGGCGGATCTGGTGGAAGCCAACGAGCGGTGGAATTGGGTCGTCCGTGCTACCAACGACGGGGTGTGGGATTGGGATCTCGTGCATGACACGGTGTACTACTCGCCGCGTTGGAAAGAGATGCATGGATTTCAGGAGGGCGACCCGCTCGAAACCATGAAGGAGTGGACGGCCCGTCTACATCCGGCAGACCGGCCGCGCGTGCTGAAGAAACTCGAGGCCTATCTGGCCGGAACGGAGTCTGACTTTTGGGAGGAGTACCGCATCCAGCGGAAAGAGGGAACGTATATCTGGGTGCTCGACCGAGGGGTGGCCTTGTGGGGCGAAGGGGGCCTGGCCGTCCGCATGGTGGGGGCGGAGACCGACATCACCTGGCGCAAGGAAGCCGAGCAGGCGTTGCAACGCAGCGCACACGAGTTCCATACGCTGGCCGACAATGTGCCTGCGCTCTTTGCCTATATTGACCGGGACCGGCGCTATCGGTTTATCAACAAACGGTACGAAGAGCTCTTCGGTCGTTCCGATGAAGAGGTGATGGGGATGCCGGTACAGGATCTGCTTGGCTCGGACGGCTATGCACATGTCGAGCCCTATCTGGACAAGGCCCTCGGAGGAGAACCGGTGACATTCGAGTATGAACTGAAGGTATCCGGTGACGGGACGCGATACTTATCCGCGCAGTATGTGCCGGATCGGGATGAAAAGAGACAAGTTATTGGCCTCTTTGCCCTGCTGGCGGATATCACGGCGCTCAAGGCGTCGGAGGCGGCGCTACGCGAACGGGAAGCGCAACTGCATGCCCTCAGCGCGCGGTTGTTGCGGGTGCAGGAAGAAGAGCGGCGGCGGATTGCGCGAGATCTCCATGATGACGTGACGCAACGGTTGGCGGCGTTGACGCTTGAACTGCATGGGATGAGGCGCCATGTCGTCGAAGCGGGGTGCGACCCCTCGGTGGTCTCCCATGTGAAGGGGCTCGGCGCGTCCCTCGAGCAGCTGACGACGGATGTGCAGCAGATGGCGCATCAACTCCATCCGTCGATTCTGGACCATGTGGGCTTGGAGGCGGCGGTGCGTGAGCAGGCGGATGAGTTTGCCGCGCGCACCGGGGTGGCGGTCGAGATCCTGACGCGGGAGGTTCCGCATCCTCTCCCACTCGAGCATGCCACCTGTCTATACCGCGTCTTGCAAGAGAGTCTTCAGAACGTGCGGAAACATGCCCAGGCCTCGAATGTGCTGGTCCGGCTTCTGAGAACACACCGGGGGGTTGGGCTCTGCGTGCACGACGACGGTCAGGGCTTTGAGCAGGGGCAAGCCGGTAGGAGTGCGAAAGGGCTCGGACTGACAAGTATGGCCGAGCGGGTGCGGCTGCTCAACGGCACGTTCCGGGTGCGGAGCAACCCAGGCGAGGGTGCGGAAATCCACGCCTGGGTACCGCTGGACGACGTGAGCCGCGAAACGTGAGTAGGGGATCACGGGAACCGCCACGTTCCTTAGTGCACGCTCTGCTTATACGCCACAGCCAGAAGAGACGTCGGTTGAGAAACGCACCTCTTGCATCGATCCCGCATGGGCGAGTAGGGTAGCGAAGCTGGAGGGAAACAGACGATGACGAAGCCGCGAGTGCTCATGGCCGACGACCATTCCATCCTGCTGGCAGGCCTGCGCAGGCTGGTGGAGGATTCGTGCGAGGTCGTCGGGATGGTGGAAGACGGTCGCGCGCTTATTGAGGCAGCCAACAGAATCAAGCCCGATCTGATTCTGTTGGATATTTCCATGCCCCTGTTGAACGGGTTGGACGCGGCGCGCGAGATCAAGAAGTCCTTGCCGGATTGCAAACTGCTCTTCCTCACGATGCACGCAAGTCCGACCTATGCCACCGAAGCATTGAAAGCGGGCGGCAACGGCTACCTCCTCAAACAGTCCGCGGCCTCCGAACTGCCGATGGCTATCGAGGCGGTGTGTCACGGACAGACATATTTGACTCCGGCCATCACCAGATCGGTGCTTGAAACCGCCCTTCAGTCCGACAAAGCTGAGATGAGACGGGCCGTGGGCGACTTGACCCTACGGCAGAGGGAGGTGTTGCAGCTGATCGGGGAGGGGAAGAGCACCAAGGACATTGCGACGCTGCTCAAGGTGTCCGTAAAAACCGTTGAGTTCCACAAGGGCCGCCTGATGGAACAACTTGATGTCCATTCGACCGCCGATTTGATCAAATTCGCCATCGCCGAAGGATTGGCCGCCACAGACACCGGCCTCACCTAGTAATTCTTCTTCTTATCTCTAGGTGCCTCCCTAGTATTCTCAGGGCAAGTCATCGTATACAGTGTCCAACTTATTGGATAGAGTTCTCATGTGCCCACGTGACTGTACCACCTGAGTGAATGGGCGGGGTCACGTTGAGGTTCGTATATGTCGGGTGGGATGTGAGCTAAGACAGGATGGGCATCATGGCGAATTCGTTGATCGGAGAGAAGGCCAAGCGTGTGGGCTTGCTGTCGACGGTGGCGCCGGTCGTGATCGCCTTCGTTCTCGGCGGATTATTGTTGATGCTTTGGCCAGGGCTCCTGGCCTTATTGTTTGGTATACTGCTGGTGATCCAGTCCTGCACCGCCGAACAGGAAGTTGCGGTGTTGTCGGCGGTGGATGCCGGCCTCTGTTCGAATTGCCCTCCCTTGTCTTCGTGGATCCGTTCATTTGACCTCTCGTCACTTCGGCAACGAGTATAACCCGCAGTATTCATCACCGCTTTTCTTGCAGCTACCGATATGTTAGTCACGCGAGAGGGGCGAGAGTGGCAGGATACGTGAGAGTGCCAAGGAACGGACTTCCGTGTCAGGCAAGTCGTGCGCGTCAGTTTAGTCGCGAGGCCTGAGGCGGTTTCGCCACGAAGCGTCATGCATCATGCAGAATCTGGGCTAGTATTTCTTGTCCTAGTATCTAGGTTTTTCCCCAGTGTTCTCAAGGGGGCTCCTCCGGTATATGTACATCCAGTGATTGCAGTAGTCTGAGCCGAGTGAGTGCCGGAATGCGAGGAGAGGAACGCCTTCATAGTCGAACCGGGAGGACTCGTGAAGAAACCGCGAATCCTGTTAGCCGACGATCATCCATCCATACTGGCGAATCTCTGCATACTGGCGGATACAGTGGGCGAGGTCGTCGGCGCGGTATCGGACGGACGGGCGGCGGTGAACGATTCGCTTCATCTCCAGCCGGATGTGGTGGTGCTGGATCTGGAGATTCCGGGGGTCGGAGGGATTGAAGCGGCACGGCTTCTTCGCCGGGACTTACCGGATTGCAAGTTGATTATGTGCACCGTGCATACGGGCAGACAACATATCAAGGAAGCCTTCGCCGCTGGGGTGATGGGGTTCGTGCGCAAACAGTCAGCCTACGAAGATTTGATACCGGCTATCAGTGCGGCGCTGGTCGGCGAGCGGTTCATCAGTCCCTCCTTACGGAACAAGGGGTTGCCACCGATGCGGAAGGGGGGAGACTGACAACCTTTCCGGTGTCTGCGCCCGATGTCTTTCTCTGTATGAGCCGCGACCTGAATGTGACAATTGAGGAGGTGACGGGTGAAGGCGGATAGCACTGTTGTGAGATACAAAAGACGCACTCAGGGCGCCGGCGCGTCGGGGGATCGCGATCAACTGCTCCGCCTGTTACAGCTCGCCCAGAAAATGGGAGGACCGCTCAATGTCGTGCAGGGACGGATGGAATATCTTCTGGATCGAAAGCTCGATCGCGAGACTCGTCGCAGCCTGGCGGCAATCCTTTCGAAGGCGGAAGAACTGATTGATCTCCGGCAACAACTGATTGATGAGGCCAGTATCGGGGTGGAACATGCCGGCTCGGTTCCCGTGAACGGTACTGCCGGTTCCGACTGGGGCTAGATGCCTCAGCTGTTGTATCAGGAGTGACGCGAAAGGGGACACAATTGTCCCTCGATAGCCGACTAAAGAAGAACTTCCTCAGGCCTTCCTCTTGCACACTCCACATGAAAAATGTTTCGGACACAATGCCACCCACTATTGGGTGTATGATCCAATGACGAAACTGGAAGGCATTGGGAATGTTACGGTGATGCGCGATGAAGCCGGATCGAATGATGTCGGAACACGCAAATGAGAGGGGCGCAAGAGTCCGATCATTCATCGACATGGGCGGGGTGGGCTTCTTTCTTGGTGATTGCCGTGCTAGCGCTGGGCGGTCTGGCCGTCATCTTCTCCGAGCGGGAGCATGAGACGCAGGAGGTGTCAGACCGTGTCGAGCCGGAAGGGCGGGTGAGAAGCGTGGCCCCTCCTCCGACGCTGGGGAGCGACGAGCTCGAGACTATATCGGTGTTCGAGCAAGCCTCCCGATCGGTGGTCTTCATCGTCAACAGTGCCGTTCGGCGGGATTTCTTCTCATTGAATCCCGTCGAAGTGCAGCAAGGTGCAGGGTCTGGCTTTGTCTGGGATGAATCCGGTCATATTGTCACGAATTTTCACGTCGTATATGGGGCGGATGCCATCACGGTCGTGCTCGGTGACAACCAGGAGTATAAAGCCCGTGTGATTGGTGTTGATCCCGATCATGATGTGGCTGTCTTGCGCATCCGGGCGCCGGCTGACACATTGGTTCCGATCCCGATCGGCAGTTCTCATGATTTGCGTGTGGGGCAGAAGGTGCTCGCCATCGGGAACCCCTTCGGCCTCGACCAGACATTGACGACCGGCATCGTCAGCGCGATCGGACGCACGATTAAGTCGATGACAGGCCGCACGATCGAGGGCGTGATCCAGACAGATGCCGCGATCAATCCTGGAAATTCAGGCGGGCCCCTGTTGGACGGTTTCGGACGTCTGATCGGGATCAATACCCAGATTGTCAGCCCCAGCGGTGCCTACGCCGGCATCGGATTCGCGGTGCCGGTGAATATGGTCAACCGGATCATTCCTCAGTTGATCACACATGGGAAGGTCATCAGGGCAGGTATCGGGGTATCAGTAGTTCCCGATTCGATTGCGGCTCGATTGGGTGTGCAAGGAGTCGTGATCAGAAAAGTGACGCCTGGCGGCCCGGCGGATCGCGCGGGGCTCAAGGGGCTCCATTCGGCGGGCAGTGGGCGCATCGCATTGGGAGATATCGTGACTGCGGTTGAAGGCGAAGAAGTCAGGACCCTCGACGGTCTGTTGACGATCCTCGATCGTCACGCGGTCGGTGACCAGGTGAAGGTCGAAATTGAGCGGGATGGCNNCGGCGGCATCTCCAAAACCTCGCCGAAGACGTCAAAGAACAGGCCCATATCCTCGCGTCCGACTTCACGGACGCCGTCGAGAACGTGGTGCAAGAGGGAAAGCGGATCGTGAGTTAGTAGCCGAACAGCGCATTGAGGGAGTACGCGACAGAGCGGAGGGTTATGAGCGACGATATCTATCCTATTCCCGACGAGTTTCAGCAGCACGCCCATATCACTGAACAACGGTATCGAGAGATGTACCGNNGATTGGGATTTCAAGAAGGGCTACGTCCGCTGGTTTGAAGGCGGGCGGCTCAATGCCTGTTACAACTGCGTCGATCGCCATCTGGCAACGCGGGGCGGGCAGACGGCGATTATTTGGGAGGGCAACGAACCGGGCGAGAGCCGCACCCTTACCTATCGCGAANNCATCGGCGCGATCCATTCGGTCGTCTTCGCCGGGTTTTCGTCCGAGGCCTTCAAGCATCGTGTCCAGGACAGCGAGTGCCGCTTGGTGATCACCGTCGACGGCTATCGGCACGGCAACAAGAGGATCGACCACAAGGAGAAAACTGATCAGGCCCTCAAGGACTGTCCCGGCGTCAAGACGGTGTTGGTCGTCAAACGTCTCGGCTTGGACATTCCATGGGACGGTTCCCGTGACGTGTGGTACCACGAGGCCGTGGGCGACAGTGCGTCCGAGTGTCCGGTGGTGGAGATGGACGCCGAAGATCCACTCTTTATCCTCTATACGTCCGGTTCC
>DKBD01000211.1:0-24316 GCA_002451055.1 Nitrospira sp. UBA6909
GATCCTCGCTATCGCCGTTTGCGGCAGGGGTGGGGGAAGTCAGAGGCCTTCAATATGTTTCTGTACTTCCAACTGCAAGCGGTGGCCATCGCGGCCTTTTCTCTTCCGTTTCTCGTCGTGCTGTGGAATCCCAGGCCTCCGACTGCGGTGGTCGAGTTGATCGGCTTGTTGATTTGGGGCGTGGCCGTGGCCGGTGAAGCAAGGGCCGACCGGCAGCTGGCCCACTTTCGCGCCGATCCGCGGAATAAAGGCCGCGTGTGCCGTGAGGGGCTCTGGCGCTATTCGCGTCATCCCAACTATTTTTTTGAATGGCTGCACTGGTGGTCCTATGTCGTGATGACCCTGGGAGCGTCCGGCTGGGCCTTCACCTTGATCGGACCGATCGGCATGGGATGGGCACTACTCAAACTGACTGGCATTCCACCGGCGGAGACTCAGGCGCTGGCGAGCCGCGGAGATGAATATCGGGCCTATCAGCGGACGACCAACGCGTTCATTCCCTGGTTTCCCAAGGAGTCGTAACTTACTGGTCCTTCAACGACTCCAAGCGAAGTCGTGCGAGCTCGGCTTCCTTGCTCGTCGGAAAACGTGTGACCAGATCCTGATAGATTTCCCTTGCATGGGCCCAGTTCATTTGGCTCTCTTCGAACGCTGCGTTCTCGAACAGCAGCTTGGCGTCCTCGCCGAAACAGCCCACCAGCAGCAGGAAGCCGAGAACCGGGATCATCGATCGTATAGATTTCATAGCCATAGCCGCTCCTTCAGGAAAGATATCCTATCTTGCTTGATGCCCGGCTGTCCAGCCGCCTCGATCAGCCTTTCGTCAGCTCGATCCCATACCGGGGAGCACTGATACCCTCGCTGCGGCATGATGGGCAGCGGCTGGGCTTGGTCAGCTTTCTCCGATCGCGAAACACGAATCCGCAGTCTGAACAGGCGGACGGCTCCAGAACGAACCGGCGCGAATGGTCATGCGCCAGACTCTTGACGATATGGGGCAGGTGCTCTTCGACCTGGCGTTCCGGGATGCCGAGCACATGCGCGAGCTGATAGGATGACAGTCGGGTGTTCGTTAGCAGCGCGATCATGCGCTGGCGTACTGTGCGCTCAGGCGGCAACATGCGCGTTATGGTAAGCGAGAACGAAAGGAAATGTCACGGAGGAGAAACCGCGAGAGTGAGGCCGGTCGAAAAAAGATGTTGTCCAACGTCGTTCTTCTCTCTTCCACCGTAGTGGCTTCTAAACACCGTCGCTCTTTGCTAATCTTATCGGTATCACGTGCGACGAGTTGTCTTGAAAGGGGCCAAGCGAGCTCGCCGCTCTGGAGGTGAACATGACGATATCTACTCGGTTCTTTGGGGTGCTTCACATGATTGGTCGTCTGTGGATGGATCTTCCCCTGTTGGTTCGCCTGCTCAGGGCGTGGAAGAACGGGAGCTACCAGGGTCTCTCCGTACGCACCCTCGCGTCGATGGCTGCGGGCATCCTGTATGTGCTGAGTCCGGTCGATCTCGTGCCGGATTTCATTCCCGGGATCGGCTTGATCGACGACGTGGCGGTGCTGGCCCTGCTACTCCATGCTCTGGCGCAGGACCTGGTGGTATTTCGAGCATGGGAACAGACCCGCAGCTGAATCGGGCGCTGATGGCATCGAACCGCCGCATTGACAGGGGCGCCTATGAAGGCGCAACATATGTCCCCTGTGGATCTATGACAAACGCGCATCACGCACCGCGACTGCCCCAGCTATTGCATCAGGCGGTTCATCAAGGGTGGGCGGCCAATAGGATAAAAAGACGTACGTCACCCTGTTGAACCTTAAAGAATAAGGAGGCTCGAATCATGGCATTATTGATTACCGACGAATGTATCAACTGTGGCGCCTGCCTGCCGGAATGTCCGAACGAGGCCATCTTCGAAACTCGCAGCGGGGCGGAAGAGAAGGGGCTCCACGTAGGCGACGGCCAGGGCGTGGGGGATAATGTGTATGTGATCGCGCATGATCGCTGTACCGAGTGTGTCGGCCATTTTGACGAACCTCAATGTGCGGCAGTCTGTCCGGTCGATAATTGTTGTATTTCTGATCCGGCGTATCCAGAGGGGACCGATGTCTTGCTGGAAAGGGCGAAGACCCTCAATCCTGACAAGGCGATCGATCCGGCAAAAGTCTGGAGTGGCGTGCGGAACTGATCCTGTCCACGTCGAGGTTCCATACTACGTGAGGATGCGGAGAGCGCTGCGGCACAAGCCTGTGTGCCGCAGCCTAACCCAAGCAAGTAGTTATGGCTGAAAAGGGTCCAAGATTTCTGACCAATGCCACGGTCATCAAGGTACTCGCGAAAGTCTTTGCGTTTCAAGCCATCGAGATCAACCTCTTGCGTACCCAGGCCGGAATATCCGATGCGAATTGGAAAAGCCTGAAGCGGGAAGCGTTTAAGAAGACCTACGCGAAACAACGGGCGTTTTTTGAAGATCGTCTGACGGGCGCATTCGCGCTGGAGCACATTTCCCAATCCGAGCGCGAGACCAGACTGCTTGAACTCTGGCTCAAACAGAGCGAGGAGTCTTCCCAAGACGAATCATAAGATCACTATGAGTTTTCGAAGCAAGTAGAGCGAGAAAGGACTCGCGACACCTTTGCCTCGACCCAAGGGCAACTACATTTTCCCGCTGAGCCGGCCCGCGTTGACAGATTCCCTCCCTGCCTGTAGCCTGCGGCCTTCTCTTATCTATTTTTTTGGAGGCCGCTATGCCCACTGTATCAGAGATCGCACCGGACCTGTTTCGCATTTCGACCTTCGTGCCGGACTTCAATCTGCAGTTCAATCAGTTTCTGGTGCGTGATGAAGAACCGCTGCTCTTCCATACCGGTCCGCGCGCGATGTTTGCGCAGGTGCGGGATGCCGTGGCCACGGTGTTGGATCCGGCGACGATCAAGTGGATCGGCTTCAGTCACTTTGAGTCGGACGAATGCGGTAGTTTGCCCGAGTGGCAGCAACTGGCGCCGCAGTCGACGGCCGTGTGCAGCCTGGTCGGCAAGCTGGTGAGCGTCGATGATTGCATGGCTCTGCGTCCAGCATTGGGGATGCAGGATGGAGAGATGCTGAACACCGGCAAGTACCGATTCCGGTTTTTGCACACCCCTCATGTGCCGCATTGTTGGGAGGCGGGAATGCTGTTCGAAGAAACCCAGCAGACGCTCTTGTGTTCAGACCTGTTTCATCAGAACGGCGATGTGGAGGCGGTAACCCACTCAGATGTCTTGGATCGATGCCGGCAGGTGCTGGTGGAGTATCAGCAGGGGCCGCTGGCCAACTATATGCCGTACTCAACGCTTACGGATCCGACGCTTCGACGGCTGGCCGAGTTACAGCCCAAGATGCTGGCGACGATGCATGGCTCGGCCTTCGTCGGGGACGGCGCCAGTGCAATCCGCAACCTGGCGGTAATATTGAAAGAGGTCCTGGCCCCGGGATCGTGACACACAGAAGATGGATGCCGGGCAAATCAGAGGAGATCTGCCCACTTCCCGCCTGCCCTGAAGGCCATTCGTAAACTCGGAACCTGGTACAGTGTGTGGCTGAGGGATCACGCGAATGCAGGAGCCAACCGTCGAGCCGCATATCTTTGTCATATTGGGAGCCACAGGGGATTTGACCAGGCGGAAGCTGCTACCGGCGCTCTACCATTTGCGCGATCCTGGTAATCCGGAGAAACCGACCAGGCTGATCCTCGGCGCGGCGTTGCCTGCGCTGACCGAAGAAGCCTTTCGTCTCTGGGCCTTTGAAGGACTGCACGAAGCTGGTTGGCGCAACGCCAACGAACTGCGCGCCTGGTGCAATGCCTGTCTCCATTATCAAAGCGTCCAGCAGGGAGGGCCGGAGGACTACGAGGCCCTGGCCCACTCCATCCGGCAATTGGAACGCAGCCACCATATGCCGGAAAATCGTATCTTCTATTTGGCCCTGCCGCCTGCCACCGTGCCTGGGACCATCGAGCAATTGGACCGGGTCGGCCTCCTCAAGGGGCATGGCTGGGTCCGCGTCGTCTTCGAGAAACCATTCGGCCATGACTTTCACTCGGCGCGGGCCTTGAATACCCAACTCCATGAGTACCTCGAGGAATCGCAGATCTATCGGATCGACCACTATCTTGGCAAAGAAACGGTACAGAACCTCCTTGCCTTCCGGTTTGCCAATCCCATTTTTGAATCCCTGTGGAAACGCGATAACGTCGAAAGCGTGCAGATCACCGTGGCCGAGGATCTTGGCGTCGAACATCGCGGGGCCTATTATCAACAGGCCGGGGCCCTTCGTGATATGGTCCAGAATCACCTCACGCAGTTGATGACTGTGGTGGCGATGGAGGTTCCGGTCTCCTTCGAAGCCGGGGCCATTCAGAGCGAAAAACTCAAGGTCCTCCATTCGATCAAACCGATCAACCGGCAGGACGTTATCTTTGGGCAATACCGTGCCTGGCAGATTGGCGATCTGACGATCCCCGGCTATCATGACGAACCAGGTGTGCCGAAGGATTCGACGACGGATACGTTCGTGGCGATGAAGGCGGAAATTCACAATTGGCGATGGCAAGGTGTGCCGTTTTATCTTCGGACCGGTAAACGGCTTCCACGGAAACTAACCCAGATTGCCGTGACCTTTCGTCCCGCGCCGATTCAAGTCTTCCGGTCGCTGGAACCGGGGAGTGTCCCGCCCAATAAGCTGCTGATCACCCTGCAGCCCAGCGAAGGGTTTTCGCTCTGCTTTTCCGTGAAGAGCCCTGGCCGGCCCGTTCAATTCAACGATCGGGCGCTCCAGTTCGACTACGAGCAGAGCGTCGGCCAGTTGCCCGATGCCTATGAAACGCTGCTTCGCGATGTGGTGATCGGCGACCAGACGTTGTTTGTGAGTGCGGAGTTTACCGAGACCGCCTGGCGTCTCTACGATCCGTTACTGGCTGGCGAACGGATCGTGTATCCCTACACCGCCGGTTCCTGGGGACCGCAAGAGGCCGATGCGATTCCGGAACGGAACGGCCACCAGTGGCAATTGGGATGGTAGGCGAACGGATGCAGCACCTGAGAGAGAGTCGAGTCTTCTTACTCCTCATGGAAGAGGCTTGTCCGTTTGAGAACTTCCATGAGTCCTTCTTCGGGGGAACACCATGCGGATCTCAAATCGAGTGAATCATCACGGAAATATTTGGTTTGCTCTTGCGCTGCTGGGCTGGTTGGTCGGCGGTTGCGCAGGGACAGGGTCGAGAGCGGATCTTCCTACGGTGGCCTCGGTCGATCTGGACCGTTATGCCGGCACTTGGTATGAGATCGCGCGGTTACCCATGTGGTTCCAGCGCCATTGCGTGGATTCAAAAGCGGTCTATACGCTTCGATCGGATGGACGGGTCGGGGTGCATAACGAATGCGTGACTGACGACGGGGGGCTGGCCACGGCTGATGCCGTAGCAACAGTGGTCGATGCCAAGACGAACGCGCGGCTCATGGTGGTATTCGACAACTGGTTTGCGCGTCTCTTTGGATCGTCCCGCGAAGGGAATTACTGGATTCTCGATCTCGATCCCGAGTATCGCGCGGCGTTGGTGGGCACGCCTGATCGGCGGTATTTGTGGATATTGGCCCGTACGCCGAGAATCGACGACCTTACCTACCAGAGGCTTGTGCAACAGGCACGAGGGTTCGGCTATCCCGTCGAGAACCTCATCCGTAATCAGCGTCCGGGGCCGGCTTCGTAGAGTAGAAATCGGTGCAGCGCGCGCCTCCCCCCCCCCTTGACCCCATACCGCTTCCAGAGGTCCTTCCGCCTTGAACCTCCACGATTGTTCTGTCAGAATGCAGCGCCGCATATGGTTTCACCCCGTGCGTACCCGGTCGGCCGGTCCGGTATCACGATCCGTCCAGAGCGACGGTCTGGATTCAGGCTGCAGATTCTGTAGACGAGGAGGTCTGAGGGCATGAAGTTCCTCGCAGTGCATCCCGGTCCGTTGATGTATACGAAAATCTATCTCCGTCTGGAGCCGCTTGGGCTCGAGATGGTCGCACAGGCTGTCCGCCAGGCGGGGCATGATGTCCGTTTGATTGACCTGCAGGCGGACACGTGGAAAGACTACGAGGCGCTCATCCGCTCCTGGAAACCGGACGCTGTCGCATTCGGATGCAACTACTTGGCGAATGTTCCGGAGATCGTGGATCTCGCGAAGTTGACCAAGAAGGAACTGCCCAATGCGTTCGTGTTTGTCGGGGGGCATAGCGCATCCTTCGTGGCGAAGGATTTTTTGGAGCATGCCAACGGGGCGATCGATTGTGTGCTGAAGGGTGAAGGAGAAGCGGCCACCCCCAAGTTGCTGGAGGCGGTGGAGCATGACCGCAAGTCGATCACAAAGGTTCCCGGCGTGTTCACCCTCGACGGCGAAGGGCCGCCGGCGCAGTTCATCGAGAATCTCGACAACGTGCGTCCGGCTCGCGATCTGCTGCGAAACCGGCATAAGTACTTCATTGGGGTGTTGGATCCTTGCGCCTCGGTTGAATTTGCGCGGGGTTGCCCCTGGGATTGTTCCTTCTGCAGCGCGTGGACGTTCTATGGGCGCAGCTATCGCACGGTCAGTACGGAAAAAGCCGTGGAGGAGTTGGAGCAGGTTCAAGAACCGGGCATCTTCCTAGTCGACGACGTGGCGTTTATCCAGGCCAAGCAGGGCATGGAAATCGGCGAAGCTGTGGCGCGGCGGGGCATCAAGAAACAGTATTACATGGAGACGCGTGGCGACGTCTTGCTGCGCAACAAGGAAGTCTTTCAATTCTGGAAGAAACTTGGACTTCAATACATGTTCTTGGGGGTGGAGGCGATCGATGAAGAAGGCCTCAAGATGCACCGGAAGCGTATTTCGCTCGGGAGGAACTTCGAGGCGCTGGAGTTTGCCCGCTCGATGGGCATCACCGTGGCCATCAACTTGATCGCCGATCCGGATTGGGACAGGCAACGGTTCGAGGTCATTCGGCAGTGGTGCCTGGAGATTCCGGAGATTGTGAATATCAGTGTCAACACGCCCTATCCCGGCACCGAAAGCTGGATGACGGAATCCCGTAAGTTTCAGACACGGGATTACCGCCTGTTCGACATTCAGCACTCTGTGCTGCCAACGAAGATGCCGCTGCACGAGTTTTATGAGGAGCTCGTCAAGACGCAACAGGTGCTCAACAAGAAGCATCTTGGCTGGGCCGCCCTCAAAGGCACGGCCAAGATTGCAGCTGGACATCTGATGCGTGGACAAACGAACTTCATCAAGATGCTCTGGAAGTTCAACAGCGTCTACAACCCCAAACTCCAGATCGCCGATCACCAGCGTGCGCCAAAGTATGAGATGACGCTTCCTTCCGGACCGGTGGACAGCAAAGACTTGGATGCCAAGCAGCTGTTCATTCTTCCGGCCAAGGGACGCCGAGGGCGTGCGCTCGACGATTCGAGCGAGCAGTTTGTCGAAACGACCCGCACGGGGACCAGCATCTAGCGACTTCCCTTGCGGGGCCAGTTCCTTCACGCTCATTGGCGTTCTGAAAGAGTTCAGACCCAAGGCTGATACAAGCCCTTGCTCCTCTTTCCCACTTGAGCGGCCTCTCCTTGATCGTAAAGCTGGGGCCTCCACGCACCATTCTCCTTCTACACCTGGTATACTGACCCCGTTCTTTTCCTCCGGAGCCGGCCGCCATGGGCACTCCTTTCTGGGAAGAATTCGCCGATCTCGCGCTGGCGCGTGTCCGTGCCGCCGGTGCTGAGTACGGTGACATCCGTATCCAACACAGCATCACCGAACACATCCGGGGTGAAGATCGCCGCATCGCGTCCAACCGTAACCTTGAGGACAGCGGATTCGGTGTGCGTGTGCTCTATCACGGGGCATGGGGCTTTGCTGCGAGTTCGATCCTGTCTCTTGAAGAGGTGCCGCGCATCGCGGATCTTGCCGTCGAGATCGCCAAAGGTTCGGCGTCGATTGCCACCGAGAAAGTGCGGTTGGCCGAGGAGCCGGTGCATCACGATCGGATCGTGACCCCCGTTCGGATCGATCCCAGCGCCGTTCCGTTGGAACGCAAGACGGGTCTGTTGCTAGAAGCGATGGAAGCCCTGCATGAACGGCCAGGCATCGTCCGGAGCAGTGCCGAGGTCTGGTGGCGCCGGGACCGCAAGCGCTTTGAATCAACCGAAGGGTCGGTCCTCGACTTCGACCTGCTGGCCGTAAACGGTGCAATCGGTGCGACGGCCTTGTCCGATGGACGATTCGCCACCCGCTGCTTCAATACCCCGCATCTCCGCAAGGGGTATGAGTTGATCGAAGAGGCCGATCTCCTACGGGAGGCGCCCCGCGTAGCGGACGAGGCCATGGAAAAGGTCAAGGCGCCGGCCGTTGATGCCGGTTTGTACGACCTTGTCCTTGATCCCGAACATCTATCTCTGACCATGCACGAGTCCTGCGGCCATCCGAGCGAATTGGACCGCGCGCTCGGCTACGAGGCCAACTATGCCGGCACAAGCTTTCTCACCCCTGACAAGCACGGGACGTTTCAATTCGGCTCTCCGCATGTCACGCTTGTGGCAGACAACACGGAACCGGAGACGCTCGCCGCGACCGGGTACGACGACGACGGCGTGGCTTGCCAGAGATGGGACATCGTCCGCGACGGGATCTTCGTCGGGTACTGTACGAACCGGGAAGTCGCACCGAAGATCGGTGAGAAGCGGTCGCGCGGTTCCAATCGGGCGGACGGCTGGGGAAGTGTTCCGATCGTGCGCATTGCCAACATCGGGCTTGAACCCGGCACGCAGACCCTCGATCAGTTGATCGCCGACGTGAAACGCGGGATCTACATCGAGGGCCATGGGTCGTACAGCATCGATCAACGGCGTTGCAACTTCCAGTTTGGCGGTGACGCCTTCTGGCTGATTGAGAACGGCCGGCGTACCCACATGCTGCGCGATGTCATCTACCACGGAATAACGCCGGAATTTTGGAACAGCTGCGACGGCGTTGCAGACCGGTCGTTTCGGCGGCGGTATGGGTTTATAACCTGCGGCAAGGGACAGCCCGGCCAGTCCGGTTGGATGACTCATGCAGCGTCGCCGGCGCGGTTCCAGAGAGTTCAGGTCATCAGGGGAGAGGGGGGATCATGACTGTGGCGACCGCCAAGTCTTGGCCGAAGATGACGAGCCGGGAGGAGTTTCGTTTCCTGGCCGATCTGATTCTAGCCCGTTCGTCCGGTGACGAGACTACTGTCATGCTCCACGATCTGCACTCCGGCGCCACCAGGTTCGCGAATAACCATGTCATCCAAAACGTCGATACGAGGCGAGGCGCGTTGGCGGTGACGGTCGCCTTCGGCAAGCGGCATGGTACTGCCTCCGCGACAGATTTTACGGCCGGGTCAGTACTGGAGACGCTCGCGCGCGCCGAACGGATTGCCCGCGTATCGCCGGAAGATCCGGAATATGTTTCGCCCCCGGATCCCCAGCCGTTTGCCGTGTGGGGAACGGCCAGGCCGGAGACGGTGGCTGCGGGGCCGGCGCGCCGTCTCGAATATGTGAATGAAGCCGTCGGCCTCTGCCGCATGGAGAACCTCATGGCGGCAGGGGTCGTTTCGTCGTCGGTGTCCTCGGTCGGAGTCGCGTCCGGCAACGGACTGTTCGGGTACGAAACACGGGCGGATGCGCGATTCAGCATTACGGTTCATGCGGGGGATGCAACGGGGTGGAACGCGGCCGCTCACCGCTCGATCGATCATCTGAGGATTCAGGAACGGACATTGACCGCCATTGATAGGGCGAAGCGCAGCCGAGATCCGAGGGAGCTTCCAGCCGGACACTACCCGGTCTTGCTCGAACCCGCCGCCGTGGCAGGTCTCTGGACCTGGCTGGTGCGGGCGCTCGATGCGAAGTCTTACGAGAAGGGGACTAGCCCTTTCGCAGGCCGCCTGGGAAAGCGGATTGTGAACAAACGGCTGGCGCTGAATAATTCGCCCGACCACCCTGATCTGCTCGGCGTGGGATTTACCACCGAAGGGTTGCCCAGCGGGCCGTCAACATGGATCGATCGCGGTGTGTTGAAACAACTCGCCTATGACCGATTCGGGGCCAAGGCCCATGGGATCAAGGTGATTCCGATGTTGGACGCACCTGTTCTGTCGCTCGACGGGGCAGCTTCCGGCACCGTTCAGGATCTTGTCAAGCAGGCCGATCACGCCATCCTCGTCTCGAATTTTTGGTACATCCGTTCCGTAAACCCCATTGACCTAACCTTGACCGGTATGACGCGGGATGGGACGTTTCTTGTGGAGAGAGGAGAAATCGTGTCCGCGGTGAAGAATTTTCGTTTCCATGAAAGCCCACTGCGGGCATTTCAAGATATCAATGCTGCTACGGCTCCAATGGAGGCGGTCACCTCGGAGACCGGTAAAATGCTGGTCCCAGCCATGGCTCTGCCGAAATTTCATTTCTCCAGTGTGACGCAGTTTTAGGAATGTAATAAGGAGTCAGACTTCTTTCGCCACCTTTCTGGGTAAAGGGGTTGACTCTTGCCTCCGCCAGGATTTAATAATTATGAACCGAATTTGGGGGTGGGAGGAATTTTAGAATATGGCGCTGCGATTCAACAAAGAGCCGGTCAATCTTATTCATCAAATTCCGTTGCAGAACCAGATAGACGAAGCTCGGCCGGTTCCCCCACCGTATGGCAAGATCCTCCTCCATGCAGGAGCAATCTGTGTGCGGAAGGCTCGTCAGTTCCTCGCGTATGTGACGCGGGATGACAAAGAGACGCTTCCGCCCGTCCGGAAGCCACTTGCGCTGCCCGACCACACGATGGAACACCGCACAACCCAACAGGATCATGCCGGTCAGACTGTGCAGGGGACGAACGTGGTGCAGGATAGAGGCCAGGAAGCAGAGAGCTCACGAACCGCGAAGCTCACGATTTTCCCGGAGTCATCAGCAACACCGATCTTTGTTCAGGCGGAAGAAGTTGCTGAACTTAAGACATTTTTGGCCGGGCAGCAAGAGGACATTGCTCGTCTCTCCACCGAAATTCAAGAGCTGAAAGCACTGGTGGTGTCTCAGCAACAGGTGCTCGTCTGCCTTGGAAAGGAACTCGAAGCCGGTGCCTTCTCCGCCACAGCAGCGAGGAGCGCTGCCTCCGCCGCCCGGCGAGGTCGAATCGTCCGAAAAAAACCGGTTGTCAAAGATGAGCCGTTGCCCCCTCAACAGAATGAAGGCGCCCCTCTCAATTTGTAACCGCGACACACACGTCACCCATCGCCTAGCCAGCTCCAGTTTGCCTCTGCTAAAAGATGGTCCATGACCATCCCCTGGCTTCTGTTGTGGAGTGTTCTCTGGCTGACCCTGTCACCGATCGAGATCGGGACGGCCGCTGAACCACAAGCGCGTCTGGTGCCGCTCTTTGGCAATCTCGGGACCCTCCATCACCCCATCACCACAACTTCCCCGAAGGCTCAAGAATATTTTGATCAAGGCCTTCGGCTGGTCTATGCCTTCAATCATGAAGAGGCCATGTGGGCGTTTGCAGAAGCGGCCAAGCTCGATCCCTCAGCTGCGATGGCCTATTGGGGGGTCGCCCTTGCGTTAGGACCCAACATCAATGCGCCGATGAGCAAACAACATGAGCGACAGGCGTTGGAGGCGCTGAACAAAGCCCGCGCGCACAGCGCCCATGTGAGCGCATCCGAGCGCAGGTACATCGAAGCCCTGAGCAAACGGTACGGTTCCAAAGGCCGGACCCGCGAGGCCCTCGACAAAACCTACGCCGACGCCATGAGGTCTCTGTGGCGGGAGTTCCCCGATGATCCTGACGCCGGGGTCTTGTTCGCCGAAGCCATGATGGATCTGCACCCCTGGGACTTATGGACGGCGAAGGGGCAGCCTAGGCCTGGTACGGAGGAAATTACCTCCATCTTGGAGTCGATCCTGTCCCGTTTCCCTGATCACCCTGGAGCCTGTCATTACTTCATCCATGCGGTTGAAGCCTCGCCGGTGCCGGAGCGTGCGCTGGCCTGTGCTGAGCGATTACCCACTCTCATGCCGGGTGCCGGCCACATGGTCCATATGCCGGCCCATATCTACATGCGTCTCGGCAACTATCATGAGGCGGCTGAGCATAACGCGCATGCGGTGGATATCGATCGGAATTATGTGGCAGGCGGGAACGGGACCGGCGACTATGCCGACGGCTCCTACACACATCATCTCCATTTCTTGTGGGCGTCCTTGGCAATGGAGGGACGGAGAACCGAGTCGTTGAAGGCTGCGCGTGCATTGACCCACACGATTACCGAGGAAGAGGCGCGAAAGGACAAGTGGAAGGAACTGTATCTTCCGACACCGCTCTGGTCTATGATTCGCTTCGGGCAATGGGATGCCATGCTTCGAGAGCCGGCACCCGCCAAGAGTCTCCGCCTGCACCATGGTCTGTGGCGGTTGGGGCGGGGATTGGCGCAGGCGGGAACCGGACGGTTGTCTGGGGCGGAAGCAGAGCTTGCTGTGCTGACCGGCTTGGCAAAACGGTTAGGGCGTGATCGAACGACCGAAGAAAGAACCGAACGGGCCGTACTCAAGATCGCGGAGCGACTGTTGGCTGGGGAAATCGCCCTCCGGCGAGGAAAATACGGCGACGCGATCAAACAGTTGAACGATGCCGTGTTGCAGGAAGATGGCCTGCCATACGCCCAACCGCCGGTTTGGCCAATTCCCCTTCGTCATTATCTGGGTGCCGCGTTATTGGCGGCCGGCCGGCATGGAGACGCCGAGGAGATCTACCGAAAGGATCTGGCCATGAACCCCAACAACGGATGGGCACTCTTCGGATTACTGCAGAGTCTACGCGCGCTAGAAAAAACCGACGAGGCCGAGGAGGCGGAGCGGCGATTCCAATCTGCCTGGATCTACGCGGATGTCACACTGGCGTCGTCTCGTTTCTGAAATGCGGTGCAGTCCATGGGAGGGGCAATGCGTTTTATCGTGGGAGTCATGGGGCCGGCAAAGGCCAAGAAGAAAGATCTCGACAATGCGCGGATTCTGGGAGAACTGATTGCGCGGCGCGGCTGGGTTGTACTGACAGGCGGGCGGGATGTCGGCGTCATGGACGCCGCGTGTGAAGGCGCCAGGAAAGTGGGCGGGAGTCTCACCATCGGCGTTCTGCCGACTGCAAAGGACAAGGTGTCACGCCATGTCGATGTCCCGATCATCACGGAGATGGGCAGTGGCCGCAATAACATCAACGTCCTGACCAGCCACGTTGTCGTCGCCTGCGGGCTGACAGGATCCGGTACGGTGTCTGAAGTCGCCTTGGCCGTGAAGGCTGGGAAACCCGTCATTCTGGTGGATGCGTCACCGGCCGACGTGGCCTTCTTCCGCAAGCTGGGTAAGCAGCTGGTTGCGGCTGCGGATTCTCCCGAAGAGGCGATAGAAATGGTCATGAAACAGGTGGAAGGGTTCCACCGCCGCACTCGCGCTGCGGAACACAACGAGTACGATGAGATCTCAACGTGACAGGATGTAGAGGGCCTGAAAGCGACAGTTCGCCCATCTTGCAAGAAACTCCTCACATCATCTTCAACCGTTGTGCCGGGTCGTAGTAAGATTTACCAAGGCGCTTGTCCGAGCGGCGAACACCCACACACAGGATTGAGGAGGGTAGAGTCATGATGTCAATCCGATGCCTGTCACGTTTCGCGGTCGGTCTTTGCATGGTTGGAGCAGTGGCGGTCTTGNNATGGAAGAAGCGTTTGAATCTGTTGAGGGGGTGGTCTCGGTGGTCTCCGGTTATATGGGGGGGGAGACCGCGAACCCGACGTATGCCCAAGTTTCAGCCGGGGGAACAGGCCACGCTGAGTCCGTCGAGGTGAGTTATGATCCCGCGAAGGTCAAGTATCAGCAATTACTCGAGGCCTTTTGGCGCAATGTCGATCCGGTAACGCCGAACGCCCAGTTCTGCGACCATGGGAGTCAATATCGGTCCGCCATCTTCTATAGCTCCGATGAGGAGAAGCGTCTGGCAGAAGAATCGAAGTCGGCAATCGAACGGTCCAAACGGTTTTCTCAGCCTGTCGTGACGCAGCTGATGCAGGCTTCGACGTTTTATGTGGCGGAAGATTATCACCAGGATTACTATAAAAAGAATCCTATCCGGTACAAATATTACAAGTTCAACTGTAAACGGACACAGCGGCTTGAAGCCCTGTGGGGGAAGCCATAACGGCTGATCCGAGGGGAAAAACGACAGGGCAAGATGGCCCAAACGTGCATGAAGAGGCGTCTTTTTGAATAGATGGGCTCTCACGTTCTTGCGCATTCTCAGAGCTGATGGTGGCATGCCTCTTGGGTTGAACATCTGTGACCAAGTTCCTTCACGGGATAACTCGTAAGCAATGGAACAATCCGGTCGCGCTGTGACACTCATTACCATGACACGGATGCATCGCTCCGCGTGGCGTGCTCTTCGTTATTTCGTCATCCTGTTGCTTCCCGGGATGATCATCGCGGCGACTCCGCGCGATATGAAGCCAGATTTTGAAGGGCCTGTCCGCTATTCCCAGGAAGAAATTCGCCGAGCGATCACGTTCTACGCAAAGCGCTATCGCCTCGATCCGTCTTTGCTACGCGCCGTGATCAAGACCGAATCGAACTTTCGTCAAGATGCCGTGTCGCAGAAGGGAGCGGTCGGGTTGATGCAGCTGATGCCGGAAACAGCGGCGACCCTGCGCGTGGCCGATGTCTATGACTCCTTGCAAAACATCAGAGGGGGAGCGAAACAACTTCGCTACCTGCTGAACTTGTATGATGGCGACATGTCGCTGGCCCTTGCCGCCTACAATGCGGGTGTCCGTCGTGTGAAGGGAGGGAGGATCCCACGAATTCGAGAAACCCGGTCGTATGTTCGGAAGGTGTTGAGGCAGTACGAGACGTATCGAGGAGTTCCCCGGTGCGGACGTTCCATGGACGAAACGTCTTGTAAGATCGGTTCTGGCCCGTACAAGACTAACCAGGGACAAACGGTGTCGGACACGGATCGAGCCGGATGAGATGATGGGAGTCACGCTAGGGTCTTGATTTCATGATCAACGCCCTCAGCCGTTCCCGTTGAGCCAGTCGAATCTCAGTGAACTCCAGTCCGAATTGCTCGCCGTCGACCCACCGCACGATGCTCTGGTCGACCCGAAGCGGCCACGTATAGTCGGATAAGAAGAAAGAAAGCTTCAGGACCATTCCGACGTTCAGTTCAACCCGGGAAATTGCCCGACAGCCGGTCGTTGAAACGCCCAGCACCGTGGCTTCCCCCTCGAAGTCATCGTCCCCGAAGAAGAACATGCGGCAGCTTACGTTGGCTCTCCGTCCCCGCCGTTCTATCTGTGTCGCGTACTCCTGACTCGCGGGAAGCTCTTCCCTCTCTAAAGCTACAGGTTCCATCGCATGTCCCTCCCTTCATGACAACCTTAACAGCAACGGCTGGGGTTTCATTCCCTGATGGCAGTACCGCGAAAGGGGTATGATTCGGGGGGATCTTGACGGCTGACTGCCCATTTGCGAAAAAGAAAGCGGGCAATCAAGAAAGGAGCGACATGATAAATCGGGCAGTCAGTCAGCGGATGGCGGAATTGGCTCAATCGGAAATTCGGGCGATGACACAGGCCTGTGCGAGCGCAAAGGGGCTCAATATGGCTCAAGGAGTCTGCGATACGCCGGTTCCTCCTACCGTGCTCCAAGCGGCCCAGCGGGCGATCAAGGACGGCTGCAACGTCTATACGCGGTTCGACGGATTACCGGAATTGCGTCAGGCCCTCGCCGGAAAGCTGGCGCACTACAACGGGATCAAGGCCGATTCCGAAACGGAGATTGTGGTCAGTGCCGGGGCGACCGGTGCCTTTCACTGTGCATCCGAAGCGCTGCTGGATCCCGGCGATGAAGTCATCCTGTTCGAGCCCTACTATCAATACCACATCAGCGCCTTGCGCGCGGTAGAAGCGGTGCCGGTGATTGTGAAGATGCGAGCTCCGGAATGGAGCTTCGCCGTGCCTCAATTAGAGCAGGCAGTTACATCGAAGACGAAGGCCATTATCGTCAATTCCCCTGGAAATCCATCCGGTAAGGTCTTTACGCGAGAGGAATTGGAAGCAATTGCGGGACTGGCGCGTCGTCAGGACCTCTTTGTATTTACGGACGAAATCTATGAATACTTCCTCTACGATGGACGAGCCCATGTGAGCATCGCCGCGTTGCCGGATATGGCTGAGCGGACGATCACGATCGGCGGGTACTCAAAGACGTTCAGCGTTACAGGATGGCGCATCGGCTATGCGGTCGCAGCCCGACCATGGGCACAGGCCATCGGCGCCGTCAACGATCTGCTCTACGTCTGTGCTCCGGCTCCGCTCCAGATGGGGGTGACAGGTGGAATCCTGGGACTGTCCGAGGATTTCTATGCGGATCTCGTGCGCTCGTATCAGCGGAAGCGTGATCGGTTCTGCAATGCGCTGGTCGAGGCGGGATTGGCACCGTCCATTCCAAGCGGCGCCTACTACGTCCTGGCTGATGTGTCGAAGCTGCCTGGTTCAACCGGGAAGGCTCGCGCGATGTATCTGTTGGAGAAGGCCGGTGTGGCGGGCGTGCCGGGGGAAGCCTTCTTCTCGGGAGAAGAAGGCGCCAATTTCATCCGTTTCAGTTATGCCAAGACCGACGAAGATCTCGATGAAGCTTGCTGTCGCCTGACCAGAGTTAAGCTCTAGCTCGCGCCTACTGAGCCTTGAGGGCTTCCATCGGCCCAGTCCGAGCTTCTTCCATGCGCTCCGTTGCCAAGTCGACAGTCCACCAAGTATTGGAATGGAATATCGGAGCGAAGCTCCCCGTCTTGACCCACTGCCAAAATCTGCGTACAAGCAGGGTACGATGAAACTGGTTCAGAAGCGATCGAAAAAGACGGGATTATCACCCGGCACGCTGATCCACATCGGCGAGAAGAAAGCAGAGACGACTACCATCGCCCTCTTCAACTATTCCAGCCAACAGTGCGACGAGCGAGTCGTCACGACTCCCAACGAACTCCAACCGCCCCTAGACGAAACTGTCACATGGGTCAATGTCGGTGGTGTCCACAAAGTCGACATGCTGGAAGTTTTCGGGAAGCAATTTGGCCTCCACCCTCTGCTGTTGGAGGACATCGCCAATACCGATCAGCGTCCGAAGCTCGACGACTACGAGACGTATTTATTCCTGGTGATGAAGATGCTGACCATGACCGAGCGTGGAGATATCCTCTTCGAGCAGGTGAGTTTCGTGCTTGGGCGCAATTATGTGCTGTCGTTTCAAGAGGATGCGACAGACGTGTTTCAACCTGTCAGAGATCGCTTGCGGGGCGGGAAGGGGCGGCTCCGGCAAAATGGCTCGGACTATCTGCTCTATTCGTTAGTGGACGCGGTCGTCGACCAATATTTTTCCGTGTTGGAGGCGCTCGGCGAAAAGATCGAATTGCTGCAAGAGCGGGTGATGGCTGATCCCAAACCCGATACCCTTCACGATATTCATGCGCTGAAGCGACAGTTGTTGTTTGTGCGCCGGGCGGTCTGGCCGCTGCGCGAAGCGATCAATAGTTTATCCCGGTCGGACTGTCCGTACCTGCGTGAGCCCACGACGCTGTTCTTCCGCGATGTCTACGATCACGTCGTGCAGATCGTCGATACGATTGAGACCTTGCGTGAAATGGTCTCGGCGAGCTTGGACATTTATCTGTCAAGTGTGAGCTACCGGCTCAATGCCGTGATGCGGATACTCACCGTCATCACGACGATTTTCATGCCCCTCAGCTTCATCGCCGGCATTTATGGGATGAATTTCGACCATATGCCGGAACTGAAATGGGAATGGGGTTATCCCATCGTCCTTGGAGTCATGGGAATGGTGGCGGCGGGGATGCTCATCGGATTCCGCAAGCGGAAGTGGCTCTAGTCAGGCGTTTCCGAACAGCTCTTTCCGAACTTCCGTGCGATCGATGAGGAGGGGTCTCCACCCATTTGATCGGTGGTCTTTATCGGTGCGCTACTTGATGTCGGTGAAGAGCCACGGCGCCTCCTGCTTACGGCGTCGTTCATAGTCGGAGATCGCCGCTTCATGCTCCAGCGTAAGGCCTATGGTGTCGAGTCCCCGATACAGGCAATCCTTCCGGAAGGGATCGATCTCAAATCGATAGGTTGTCCCGCGCGGTGTCGTGACCCGTTGGTTGCCGAGGTCCACGGTGAGTGTGTAGCCCTCTGTGTCCACCACATCCTTTATGATGGACAACACTTCGTCCGCCTTCAGCACGACCGGTAAGATACCGTTCTGGAAACAGTTGTTGTAGAAAATGTCGGCGAAGCTTGGCGCGATCACGCACCGGAACCCTTGATCGAGTAAAGCCCATGGCGCGTGCTCGCGGGATGAGCCGCAACCAAAGTTATCCCGGGTCACCAAAACGGTGGCGCCCTGATAGCGGGATTGGTTCAAGAAAAAATCAGGGTCAGGCGAGCCGTCTCTCTTTCTGCGCCAGTCGAAAAAGAGCCCCTCGCGGAGGCCTGTCCGTTTGATCGTCTTCAGAAACTGTTTGGGAATGATCTGGTCCGTATCGACGTTGACGCGATCGAGCGGAGCCACAAGGCCGGTCAGTTGTGTGAAAGCTTGCATGAATTCCTCGTTAGGGGTGAGGCGTGAAGGGTAAGGTGTGGTGTGGCAGTCGTAATCTGCCTGGCAATCCTATCACCCTAACCGCTCACCGGGCTTAGGACCACTTCCTGATGTCCACAAAGTGCCCTTCAATTGCGGCCGCCACCGCCATGGCTGGCGAAACTAGGTGTGTTCGTCCTCCTGCTCCCTGGCGCCCTTCGAAATTTCGGTTGCTGGTGGAGGCGCATCGTTCGCCCGGCTGAAGCACGTCGGCATTCATCGCCAAGCACATGCTGCAGCCGGCCTCTCGCCACTCGAATCCGGCCTCGCGGAAGACACGGTCGAGCCCTTCCGACTCGGCTTGGACCTTGACGAGTCCAGATCCTGGAACCACCATGGCGTGCACCGTCTTGGCGACCTTTTTCCCCTTGGCGAAGCCGGCAGCGAGACGGAGATCTTCAATGCGAGAATTGGTGCAGGAGCCGATAAAGACCTTATCGATCTTAATATCCGTTATCGGCATGTTGGGAGTAAGTCCCATGTATGCCAATGCCCGTTCCGTCGCACGTTTTGTATTCTCGTCCGACATGGATTGTGGATCGGGCACGTTCTGATCCACGCCGGACACCATGCCGGGACTTGTTCCCCAACTGACTTGCGGGGCGATGTCTTCCGCCCGCAAGATTACTGTGGCGTCATACCTGGCATTCGCATCGGTCTTGAGCTGTCTCCATGTTGCCACCGCCTGCTCAAAGAGGTCCCCTGTTGGTGCGAGCGGGCGTCCCTTGATGTAGGCGATCGTCTTGTCGTCCGGTGCGACCATGCCGGCGCGTGCCCCACCCTCGATCGACATATTACAAAGAGTCATGCGCCCCTCCATGCTCAAGGCGCGAATGGCCGAGCCTGTGTACTCAATCACATGCCCGGTCCCTCCGGCGGTGCCGATCTTTCCGATGATGGCGAGGATGATGTCCTTGGCCGAGCAGCGGTCCGAAAGGGTCCCGTCAACGCGGATCTCCATCGTCTTGGGCCGCTTCTGAACCAAACACTGGGTGGCCAGCACATGTTCAACTTCGCTGGTCCCGATGCCGAATGCCAGCGCGCCGAACGCCCCGTGGGTCGACGTATGGGAGTCTCCGCAGACGATCGTCGTGCCCGGCAACGTGAAGCCTTGCTCGGGGCCGATGACGTGAACGACCCCCTGACGGATGTCGTTCATACCAAACAGGGTAATTCCAAAATCCCGGCAGTTTTCTTCCAGAGTATGAATCTGTTTGGCGCTGGTGGGATCGGCAATTGGCAGTTTCCGGTCGGTCGTGGGCACATTGTGGTCGGGAACCGCGAGCGTCGCGGCAGGCCGACGCGGCTGTCGCCCGGCGAGCTTCAATCCTTCAAAAGCTTGAGGCGATGTGACTTCATGGACGAGCTGCCGATCAATATAGAGCAGCGTGGTGCCGTCCTGTTCGGCACGGACCACATGGGACTCCCAAATTTTCTCGAATAACGTCGTGCCGGCCATGACGCACCCCTCGCTGTTCTGCCGTCTCCACACAACCAAAAAGAGGGGGTATTATACATAGACGGGTGAGCGCATGCCAGGGATCGATTGCGGGATGGATATCCGCTTCAGCAACCGCTGAGCGGTCCCCCGATTGTCGACGCTTGCATCGTCATGCCATACGTGCTAGCAGAATGGCCGTATGGTTCATCCTGACCAACCATTCAGCATATTCTGAGCGCTGTGAATTCTCCCATATGGGCTCGTGCATCAGTTATCGCCTGGTCGCAGCGCCTGCTTGACAGTTTTCGACACTGGACCGGGCGAGACTTGCTCGTCTGTTCCGGGTCGAGAGAAGATCGGNNGACCCGATTCTGAACTATGGAAACCGGGCGGCACTAGAACTTTGGGAGATGCCGTGGGAACGGCTGACCCGTATGCCCTCGCGTGAAACCGCCGAGCCGGTGAATCAAGAGGAGCGAGCTTCCATGCTCCGGCTGGTGGAGCAGCAAGGCTATTACGACCGCTACCGAGGTGTACGAATCTCGGCGACAGGGCGGCGATTTCTTGTGGAAGAGGCTCTTGTGTGGACGGTTATGGACGAGCTGGGGGGGCGTATCGGACAAGCGGCGACATTTTCCCGCTGGACGAGGCTGCCCTGACCGAAGCCTCAGATCGAAAGTTTGAGAGGGCCGTGTGTGGGGATACCGCGCCAGAGGTCGCGCGGACNNCACTATGGGATTTTCGTCATTTATTCCCCGCCCACCTCGACGGATCTGTGTCCGGCCGGTCTTGCTGGGGCTGTTGGCTCTCACCGGCTTGCTCGCCGCCTGCGGTGCGCCCGCATGGGACGGATACTTTAAGCGCGGCGTGGGGCAGTTGACCCAGGAAGATGTTCAGGACAAGCTAGGTCCTCCGCATACGGCAAAAACCCCGGCCTTAGGCGGTGACAGTCTCTGGACGTACCGAGTGGCATTGAGCGAGCAGGACTTGACGACCTGGACCCCAACGCTCCTGGTGGATGCGTCCCAGTCGGTCGGGTCCCTGATGGGGAAGCCGACGGATCAGCCGAAGCCGACGCTGTACTGCTATCGGTACTTCTTGACCTTCGCGGAAGACCAGGTCCTGAAGAGCTGGAAACGAGAGGAATGTACGCCGGGGACGCGGGAGGCCTTGAACGCCCACTAGCAGGATCTGGAGACACCGACACCCGTCATGGTGAAACCAGGGTCAGGTCAGAGATCGACCAAATCGTTTCTTGCCTCGATGTTGAGCGCCACGTCATATGCCTATGCCCTGGTCCTCGGTCGGTTGCTTCCAATTTGACCCCTATGCTATAAAGGTCGACTTGTAACAAGCTTGATGGATGCGGATGGCGGATTCGCGAGTTGATTGAAAATTGTCAAAAGCCGCCAGGCTTCTCGAAATATGACTGCTGGCGGTCACCAACCTAATCGAATTTCTGCTTTTTACTTAGGGAGGTAGGTAATGGGTAAGACGATGAGTGCGGTCCTTTTATGCCTGGGTATGGTGGTTGCCGGAGCTTCGGCCGCGTACGCGCTTCAAGCCGGCGGTGTTGAAGTCGGCAGTTTAGAAACCGGGTCCGTCGTAGGGCAGCCGTTCAAGGAGCTAACGGTAGATGCTACCTTCCATGCCATTGAAATTGGAGAGACAAAGACCTGGTATCCTCCGATGACGGTGATCGATTTCAAAACTCGCCCTGGATCCCCGGTGTTGTTGAAAGTGACGAACAAGGCGACGGCAGAACATGGGTTCGAACTGACGTCTGCTTCGAATCAATCCGGGCCCTTCGTGCTGAATATCAAGTTGGTCCTGAAGCCCGGCGAAACCCAGTATATCGGCGTTCCGACCAGCGATCTGTTCTATCAGGCAGGGAGTGTGTTGGATTACCGGTGCCATCTGCATGCTGGCCACGTGGGCGGAAAGTTGTTGATGCTGAAATAGCCCGAGGGGCGGGCGAAGATGGAGATTTGAAGTGTGTGGATGGACGGCCTCAAGGGGNNCGGAAATTCCTCAAAAAGCAGAAGGCCCGGGTTCATTTCTGAACCCAGGCCTTCCATACACGACAGCAACAAAGCCGAGCGTCAGTTTCTTACTCCGCTCCAGACTTTTGCAGGATCGATTTCTTTGTCCGGGTTCAGGGTCTTCGCCCTTCCGAGAAGGACTTCGGTCGTTTCGGGATATGCCGGATCGGAGATGCAGCAATTATCGACCGGACAAACTGCCGCACATTGAGGCTCATCGAAATGGCCGACGCACTCGGTGCAACGATCATGCGCGATAACATAAATATTATCGCCGACCCCTTGTCCGTCGCCGACATGATGGCCCTTGCCTTCGGCGTCGCTCCTGGTTTCAAAGATCGCTTCGTTGGGACACTCTGGCAGGCATGCCCCACAAGAAATGCATTCATCCGTGATCAATAGTGCCATGACCTGCGCCTCCTTCTCTCACTCCAAAAGCCAACCAGATGATATTGACAAGATTGCGCCGACCCACCCATAGTGCATCATATATAACGAACAAGAGCGCGAGGGTCTCGCAAAGTAGAGGGGCATTTTATTCTGTCGTTCTTTCCCAAGTCAACAGAATGGAATCACGGCAGAAGGCCTAGGCTGGACTGAGCGATGGACCGTCGGCCCCAGCATAAAGAGGAGTTGATCATTCGTCATGGAAGCGAGTCCATCTCGATCAAGTGGGCAGGGGCAGAAAAAAAACCGGATCATCATGATGATCCTTCTTGCCGTGCTCCTGATGAGCCTGTCCATGTTTCTTGGCGAGCGCAAGGAGTCGAGTATCATCGTCGTTCGATTTCCCAACGGGGTCGAGCTGGAAGCTGAAGTGGCCGATACTCCAGAGAAGCTCCTGTTCGGGCTGGCCTTCCGCGATGAGTTGCCTCCGAACGGGGGGATGCTTTATATCTTTGAGCAGAGCGGTCTACATCGTGTGCAGACTAGGGAGTATCGGTTCCCCATCGACATCCTGTGGGTCGATGAGAGCCATCATGTCGTGCATGTGCTGGAGCACGCGGAGCCCTGTAGCAGCGATCCTTGTCCGTTTTACGGCCCGCCTCCGGAGGAGGCTCGGTATGTGATTCAGGCCGAGTCCGGGTTTCTCAAAAGGGCCGGAGTTGTCATGAACGATGAGCTCAAGTACTCGCTTCGGATGTAGTGGACGGCGTGGGCTGAAACCGCAAAGACGGGGCTCTGACCGGTTGTAGTGGGATAAAGAGGAGGATAGGGCGGAGTATGGATGGTTTTGAAAAAGTCGCGCGCGCCGACGAACTGCTTCCGGGACAATCCAAGATCGTGACCGTCAATGCGCGAGCGATCGCCCTGTTCAACGTCGACGGGAAATTCTACGCGATTCACAACAGTTGCCCTCACGAAGGAGGGCCTTTGATCGAGGGGCGCCTCAAAGGGTTTATAGTGGCCTGCCCGTGGCATGATCTTGCGTTTGATATCCGAAATGGACAGGGTACGGATGGTGGGGGATACTGTGTCGGAAGCTACGAAGTTCGAGTGGAAGGGGCTGATGTGATGATAGGCCCTCGGCGAAAGGTCTGAAACGAACAGGCGAGGCCCTCTCGCCTCTTTCGATGGAATGAGCATGGGGCACGTGGCTATCTCCAAATCGGATTCCAATCCCGTATCTGACTCCAGAGATGGTCGATCGCTTGCAGTGACGGTCGATCATCCCTTCGTCATTCACTTGTGGGAGGATCGAACCAGAGGCGAGCTATGGATTCCCTCATATGACCCCCAAGGACTCGCCTTGTTCAGCGACGAGTTTCTTCGCATTGCCAGCAACAACGCGGTCGAGAACGGGCAGCGCATCTTCGAGTTCAAGGCGGTGACGGCGGGAGTTCACCGACTGGTGTTTGAGAAGCGCATGGGATGGAAGTTCACCGCCGAGGACAGGCGCACGTTTCAGATTGAAGCGACGCATCCGTCTGAGAGTTGACTAGCATGCAGGATGTCGCTTTCATCAACGGGCGTTTTCTTCCGTGGAAAGACGCAACTGTCTCCATCGATGACCGTGGGTTTCAATTCGGGGACGGAGTCTATGAAGTTGTCCGGATATACCGAGGCGTACCGTTCGA
>DKBD01000211.1:24342-28008 GCA_002451055.1 Nitrospira sp. UBA6909
ACGTGCGAGGATCTTCGATGGGGCAGATGCGACATCAAGAGCCTGAACTTGCTCGGTAACGTCCTCGCCCGTGAAGAAGCCAAGAAGGCCGGCGTCTTCGAGGCGATCTTGGTCAAAGACGGACTGGTGACGGAAGGGTCGCTCAGTAATGTGATGGCGGTTCAATCCGGGACCGTCGTGACAGCTCCTGAGGGCCCTCGAATCCTTTCGGGTGTCACCAGGACCGTGGTGTTGGGAATGGCGAAGAAGGAAGGCCTCCCGGTCGAGGAGCGGTTCCTTACGGTGGACGCATTGTATGCGGCGGATGAGGTGTTTTTAACCGGAACGACGATCGAGGTTTTGGGGGTCGTCCAGATCGATGGCAAAACCATCGGGTCCGGTCAACCGGGGCCGATCACCAAAACGCTCGCCGCGAACTGGGCGCTCATTACAGGGTAACGCCACTTGCTTTGCCCGGGAGCGCGTGGTATTGTGCTCGGACTGTAAGTGGGCTCCGGCCCACTTTTTTGTTTGAGCTGGTGCTGGTTGAGCCAAGGGAAGAGGGGTTGAACACACAGGAGCGCGGTGCGCAGTCGGTCGTCCACCGGGTGCAGGAGGTTATTTCGCCGATCCTCTGGGCGCTGGGGTTGGAATTGGTCGAGGTGGTGTGTGTGGGGCGAGGGCCCCGCTCAGTCGTCCGAGTTCTGATCGATAAGCCTGGTGGTGTTAGCGTCACAGACTGTGAACGGGCTCATAAGGCGCTGGGGCCGGCGTTGGACGTGGCCGATCCTGTGCCGCACGCCTATACACTGGAAGTTTCTTCGCCGGGGCTCGATCGGCCCTTCAAGCGCCTTCAAGATTATCAGCGCGCGATCGGCAAAGAGGTGACTCTCAAGTTGCGGCAACCGCTCAATGGCCAGTGGCGTGTGACCGGACGGCTGGAAGAGGCGGACGAGCATCTCGTATCGGTGGTTATTTCGGCGCAGGCGCGAGAGCCGCAGACGCTGAAACTCGAACGCGAACATATTGCCGAGGCCAGATTGGTCGTGAAAATTTAGGTGGCAGAGGAAGCCTGGTGTACGCAAGCAATAGGACGCAGGAGCGTGAGGCATGAATCGAGAACTGATCACTGTGATCGATGAGATCGGACGTCAGAAAGGAATCGACAAGGCGCGGGTGATTGGGGCCATCGAATCCGCCCTGCAGACGGCCGCCAAGAAACGATTCGGCCAGGCTGAAAACATTCAAGTCGAGATCGATCCGAAAACGGGCGAAATTGCGGTCGTTTCCAAGAAAGTCATCGTCGACCACGTCAGTAATCCGAAGGCAGAAATTTCACTGGCCGAGGCTCGCGAGTACGATAGTGAGGCGGAAGTCGGCGACGAAATCGGGTCATTGATCGAAATGGACGAACTGGGGCGGATTGCGGCGCAGACCGCCAAGCAGGTTATCTTCCAGAAAGTCCGCGAGGCGGAATGGGAGGCGGTTCAAAAGGAATATTCGACGCGGCAAGGCGATCTGGTGACGGGAATCATTCTTGGTATGGAACGCCGGAATTATCTCGTTGATCTCGGAAAAACGGAAGCGATCCTGCCCATTCAAGAGCAGATCCCGCGGGAAACCTATCGCCGTGGCGACCGGGTCAAAGCGCTGCTGCTGGAAGTGCGTCGCACACCGAAGGATGTGCAGGTCATTCTCTCCCGCAGCCATCCCCAATTCGTGGCGAAACTGTTTGAGCTCGAGGTGCCGGAGATCATGGAGAAAATCATCGAGATCAAATCGGTCGTTCGGGAGCCAGGCGACCGGACCAAGATCGCCGTCACGTCCCGGGAAAAGGCCGTGGATCCCGTCGGCGCCTGTGTAGGAATCAAGGGGTCGCGCGTACAAGCGGTCGTCCGCGAATTGCGAGGCGAGAAAATCGACATCATTACTTGGACGCAGGATCCTCGAGTGTTTATCGCGGAGGCGCTGAACCCCGCGACCATTGAAAAAGTCGGGATCGATGAAGAGAAGAAGTCGGCGCTCGTCGTCGCAGCCGATTCGCAATTGTCGCTCGCTATCGGCAAAAATGGGCAGAACGTCCGGCTGGCGGCCCGGTTGACCGGCTGGAAGATCGACATCATCAGCGCAACCGAATACGAGAAAGAAAAGGTCGAGCGAGATAAAGAAATCAAAGCCGCGCTTGCTGAAGAAGCCGAGGCTCAACGGTTACAGGAAGAAGCCCGTCAGGCGGCCCGAGCTGAAGCCGGCGAAACGGAAAGCGTATAAAACACTGGGATCTCCGATGGGCATGCGTGTTTACGAACTGGCCAAGAAACTTGGTATGGAGAACAAGACGCTCCTGCCAGAACTCAAAAAGATGGGGATCGCCGTTGCGTCCCACAGCAGCGCACTGGACGACGACATCGTCAAAAAGGTGCTGGACAAGTTCCTCCCGAACGTCAAAGGCGAGGGGAAAGACGGAGGGGCACGTGGGGGGCAGGCGGTGAGGGCGGCTCATGACACCGGTCATACCAAGGCCGGGGGTGCGAAGAGCCAGGTTGTAGAGCAGTCTGCCAAACCGGATAAGCGGCGCATTCTGATTAAGCGGAAGAAAGAAGAAGAATCGCCCGAGCAGCCCTCTCCCGCTCCGGTCGGTGACGCTGACATTGAGTCCGGAGTCGCTGCTGCTCCTGTGCCTGTTCCTCCCACTCCTGCACCGCCTCCGGTGACGGCGGAAGTCGAGCAGATTCATCCTGTAGAAGTGGAGGCACCCAGTGAAGTGGTTCCATTGACGCCGCCTACCCCCGTCGTGCCGCCGCCGGAATCCGTTCCGGTCAAGCCGCCTATTGCGGCGACACCCAGTGCGGCCGCGACCGTTGAGTCTGTGGCCGGTAAGAAGAAGAGCATGGCGTTCGAAGCCATTGCGGCTGAAGGACAAAAAGAAAAACTGAAAAAAATCCGCAAAACAGGGCGTCCCAAAGAGGAAGATCATGACGTCAAGTTTCGCGAGGATGCTGCACGCTGGCAGGACCTCCGTGCCATTCCTGTTCAGCGGAGGGATGACCGTTCGAAGCATCTGCATGCCAGCGCGCTCAGTGAGATCACCAAGCCGCGTAAAAAGAGCGTCAGGGTGACCCCTGGGACGACCGTCAAGGAATTCGCTGAATTGATCGGTCAGCGGCCGGCGGACATCGTACGCAAGCTGATGGAAATGGGCCAGATGCTCACCTTCAATCAGCCGATGAATATGGATGCGGCGTTGATCATTGCGGATCAGAGCGGCGTCAAGATCGAAGTGGCCGTGGAAAAGGGCGGAGAGGAATTGCTGCAAGAAGAGGTGGAAACGGGCGGTGAGGAACAGCTCGAGTCGCGGCCTCCCGTCGTGACCATTATGGGCCATGTCGATCATGGGAAGACCTCGCTGCTTGATGCGATCCGGCGGACAAAAGTGGCTGAGGGAGAGGCTGGTGGCATCACCCAGCATATCGGCGCCTATACGGTCCCGGTGCGCGACAAGCAGGTGACCTTTCTCGACACACCGGGACATGAAGCGTTTACATCGATGCGCGCTCGTGGCGCGAAAGTGACCGATATTGTCATTCTGGTCGTGGCTGCAGACGACGGAGTGATGCCACAGACCATTGAGGCGATTCACCATGCCAAAGCCGCAGGGGTTCCCCTGATGGTGGCGATCAATAAAATCGA
>DKBD01000050.1 GCA_002451055.1 Nitrospira sp. UBA6909
GGAAATCCGTGACGAGTTGGCGACCGTACAGGTCGGCACCGTTGATGTGACGGCTATGGCTTCGCCTGGTCTAGACTCCCGCGTGTTCGTCTGCATACGAGCCGAAGATGTCACGCTAGAATTAAGCGGCTCTGCCGAAACAAGCGCCAGAAATCACCTGCGAGGAACGGTGCAATCCGTCACGCCGCTTGGCGCCCTCGTACAAGTAACCGTCGACTGCGGATTTCTTCTCACAGCTCTGGTCACTCGATCTGCCTTGAGTGAGCTGAGAGTGGCCGTCGGCAGTGAGGTTCGAGCCGCGTTCAAAGCCGGCTCCGTGCATCTCATTCCACGCTGATACACTCCCTTCTGCCTCCCCTTCGTTCGGAGATTCCACTCTCCCCAATTTCTGTGGATAGGCCTGTGCATAAGTCCCCCTCGGCGTCCAAACAGGCTGAAATCATCACGTGCCTGCACTCTTTGCCTAGTTTTTAATCATTGTATGCTCGATTCATAACGCAACTATATATTGTGGTGCCTGCTCTTGTTGTATGCAAACCCCTTCATACTTGCTGGGAATGCGGATCCCTCTATCTTGCTACAGCACGGAGAAATTCGAAACCACGCCTCTGGAGCGAAAGTTATGCACAGACCTNNGATGCGCTCCAGACGACCCGCGTCTCCGTCGCACGCTATGAGGCAGGGATGAGACGGATTCCGGGAATGGTGCAGGTGGCGTTGGAGCATTTGCAGAGCAAGACGGACATCCCCATGGCCGGCACGGTTGCGGCCGGAGCCCCGATCGAGCCTATCCAGCAATCGGAGTTCATCGATGTCCCGCTGAGCATGTTGAAAGGCGGCAATACCTTCGCACTACGGGTGAAGGGAGAATCCATGAAAGACGACGGAATTCTTCCAGGCGATCTGGTGGTCGTGCGGAAACAGGAGACGGCCAAGAACGGCCAAACGGTTGTGGCGCTGGTGAATCGCGAGGCCACCATCAAGACCTACGTCAAAACAGATACGCACATCGAACTGCACCCGGCCAATGCGGCGATGCAGCCCATTGTGGTCCAGCCCTCGGATGAGTTCCACATTGAGGGCGTGCTGGTCGGTGTGATTCGGCACTGCGCACAATAACCGGGGAGATCGATATGGCAATGATGGAAGAACGCCTGACACAGAGCCGCTTGATGGATTTAGAACGAGTCGTGGAACTCTTGAACGGACAACTCCACGCGGTGCAGCAGGAACTGCACCAGGTCAGAAGTTGGTCGTCGGCAGGACAGCTACGATCCAACTTTCTCAGTCTGCGACGAAATCACCTCTTCATGTCGACAATCTGTAACCAGCGAATTCGCCCCAACACGAAGGAGCCATCCCATGGTGCATCAAGAACATCACGTTGAACCGGCAGCCACAGGCCCGTGCTCCGATTGCGGCACAGTCGCTGATCGGCGGGTGGGTTTGCTCGACGGATTCACGCACTCCACCGTGCAACTCTGCCTGACATGTTGGAATGCCCATCGACAGCGACAAGTATTTGCCGGAGGATGTTGCGGCTGACAGATCGTTTTTTTCTTACAGACCAATTGCGCAGCAGGCGAGGGGTGCGCCCATTACCCTGCTCCGCCGATTGTGGTACAGTCGTCGGGAATGTCGCGACAAGACTCTCATAAGGCCATCGGCTGGAAAAGCCCCCTCTGCTCTCTGCTAGTGGGACTTTTGCTGGCGGTAATGGTGGGCTGTGCCGCCAAAGGCACAGTTGCCCTGAAAGACCTCCCTGATAACTGGCCTCCTGTCGGGACCACCAAGCAGGAAATTGAAGATCGTTTGGGCCCACCCTCTACTCACTCCATGAGCGTCGAGAGCGGTCACCCGGAAGAAATATGGAGCTACGCGTACGAGGAGGATGTACAAAATCCGTTCCTCTATGTGGTTTCCTGGATAGCCGTCTCGGCAACCGGGTTGGAGAGGAGCGGTGAAGCCAAANNGATGAGTATGTTCGATAAAAGACGGGCAACTCCCCAGGCACGGTCGTGATGACCTCCGGCAGCCTGGCGTCCGGTGGGCTCTCCCCTTCCAATACTCGCACAATTCCTGTAGATTGATCGCCACGCCCCCGTAGCTCAGTTGGATAGAGCAGCGGTTTCCTAAACCGCGGGTCGTACGTTCAATTCGTATCGGGGGCACCANNACCTCGCTTGCGCGTGCCGCCGCCGCATCAGGCGTAACTTCTCTTCTCTTGTTGGCGCCGGATACATCCCTCCAGCGTTCGGTTCTTTTCTGATGTTCGTGCGTTCCGACGGCCACACAGAGCTCGCTCGACCCGGAACCTATGCGATTGTTCTTGGTGCCGGGATACAACCCACACGTGTCTTGGCCTTCTTTATCCAGTCCTGTAGCCTCTCCCCATTGACGCCGCCGGATGCACGATACAAGACCACCCCCATCATTTTCGTTGGCCCAATCCTATGTCCAAGGAAATCGGAAGTCGGAGGGAGGTCACACGATCAACCCCGTCATGACTTTTCAGCATGTGGCCGCACTGTTTATCGGCGGACGTCAGACAAAAGCACCAAGGCGGCGCTCAAGATAGTCAAGATATCAAAGCACGACCCCATTACTTCCCCCCCCAAGGCGGCGCTCAAGATAGTCAAGATATCAAAGCACGACCCCATTACTTCCCCCCCGGACCGCTGGGGAATTACCCCGCCCCGGATTCCGAGGGATGTCGGCCACCGATTCCGAGAACGCTCGAAAAAGTGGCCGGATTCCCCTCGGAATCAGTGGCCGCGTTCCGTCGGAACGGGTGGCCGACTTGCGTCGGAATCAGTGGCCGGCTTGGGTCGGAATACGCATGTGGTGGTCCCAACGGGATTCGAACCCGTGTTTAAGCCTTGAGAGGACGACCGAAAATGAAGAAAATCAACAAGATAATCCTTCAAAACCTTCCGATGAGCCATGAGGTTTTACAATGACTTACAAGATGCGTGTCCTATATAGGACACGGCCGTTTTTCGTGGCGCTAACCCAGACCGTACGCACAAAGATTAAAACCGTTGATTCTGAGAGGTCCATCTTGTAGCCTGTGCTGGAGCGGTAAGCCCGCTGGGAGTTCTTCTCGTGTTCCCTTCCATCGGTTGGCTCAGCGAGAAGACCACAAGCTTCCACGGCACGCTCATTTTTATTTCAGATACACGTCGTCGAAGCAGATCTTCTCCGCAAACACTCGCTTCCATTCTTCGTCGCGCCGCTCGTAGCCACGGAAAATCCCCCAGCTAAAGAGATCCACTGCCTGGAGCCCGCGCTGTTCGTGAGAACTCGTGTGCACGATATCGAGTGGAATGTGGGGATCAATCTGTCCTTGAACCTGCCGTTCGACGTACTGATTGAAGTGCGCAATCTCCGCCATGTTCTTGCATTTGTCCATGGTCAAAGCAATCCGTGGCGTGGCGTCGGCAAGCGGCACCCGATCGAGCACAAGCCGCGCGATGAAGTTGTAAAGCCGATCCTTCTTGGCTTGAAGGTCCTGGTAGACCCGACGCTTGTTGAGGGTGAGCGCGAAGATCTCGAACGGAACGTTCTGCACGCGGCGGTAGAAGTACTGTTTGACCTCCAGGGATGTGCGGGCCCCCTTCAGTTCGGCGCCATCGCGCTTCGGCAGTTTCCTCCGGATCGTCTGCTTCACGGCTGAGAGAATCGCCCGATTGCGCTCGACACCGCGCACGAGCAATACACACACCGTGAAGTATTTGGACGGACTCTTCGCAAAGAAGTCGAACCCGAGATCACCGCTTTCATCAACGTAGAGGTACCACACCTAGCAAGCCTCGTTTTGTCTGCTCTCGTCCTTCCTCAAGAACTCTCTCACGGTTCCACGGTCCAAATCATTCGTAGCCCGCATTCCTCCTGTCTGTCGCATGACCCCGCCCTTTTGAGGTTCTCCGCACCAAGATGCAGAGCCCTCTACTTGGAGTCTTACGCTCTCTACTGCCGCACGAATCCAGCACTGCGTTTTCAGTTTGCAGATCGGCATCTTGCCAGCTTCCTGCGGTCATCACACCGGCTTCATATTCTTTAGTAATCTCCACCAGCAACTCCCGATTTTTTTCCTCGGGCACCGCACACGCGGGAACTTGTCGAGCTGCGGAATCAGCCAGCGCAGCACCTCATGACAGAATTGCCCCACCTGAAGCACAGTGGCATGAACTATACGCCACCTGTTTGCTCATGTGGGATTGAGATGAACTGGACTCGGACCACAATGAATGCACAAGATTCGGAAAGACNNGCCGCCTTTGTCGATATGTAAGGCCTTCGGTTGTTCAGGGTTCTCGTACCCGTTCAGACACCACTCCCACACATTGCCCGCCATATCCAGCACATCCTGCTGCGTGGCCCCTTGTGGATGCATTCCGACAGCAGTCGTCCGATCCAGTCGGCTTTCAGAGCTATTACTCCGACCTGCGTCCCATCCACCTTCCCACGGATACTCCCGCTGTGGATCTCCTCCAGTCGCCGCCTGCTGCCATTCCCATTCGGTGGGCAGACGAATACTGTTCCCGGTCTTGGCACTCAGCCACCGGCAAAAGGCGACGGCCTCGTACCAGGTAACACTCTCTCGGGGGCAATTCTCTTCCCTCCATTTCGCATTTGCTTTCGATTGCTCTGGACCACAATCTTTTTTTATACCCTCCCACCACTCTTCGTTTCGATATCCGTCCTCTGCTGTGAGAAACGCGTCGAATTGCACGTTGGTTACTGGGTACTTGGCGATGCGGAAAGGATTGACCTCGAACACGTGGTCGATACGCTCCAATTTCACCTGCCCGCCAGCAATCGTGATCCACGCAATGTCGGGCAACCCATCCTGTGTGAGCCCCACGCCTGGTCGCGTATCGCCAAACTCGGCCAACTTTTGGCCGATCAGGAGGCGCTCCTGATGCGATAGGGCATCATGACGTAATTTTGCACGCAGCACCTGTTGAGGCTTCAAGAACCGGCCCAACTTCGGAGAGGGCCTCTTGCCAAACCGATGGAGCGCGACAAGCACATCCTTCGCACGAGACACCAGCCACAGCTCTTGTGGATTGTTGCCACCTTTCTGCCACCTGCGTGCTTCTACTTCAGCATGTTCAATGTCACGCAAGGCCTGTCCGCTGTCCTCAATCCACTTCATGAGCTTGGGCCAGGCGGTAAACAGTTTTTCGTGCGCCACCTCGACCGTGGCCTCTTGCCTCTCGCCGGCTGTCACCAGCACTCGACCGTCGGAACCAGTACGCACCTGCCCAGTGGTCACCAGCACCCGGCAATCTGAGCCCGCGAGCACCCGGATGACCTTCATCGCGTCCTCGTCCCCCGCGAAGTCCGACAGCCTGGCCCGCTTGCGTGTGGGTGGACGGTCCCGATCGATGTGCACCAACTCAGCAAACACCCGATCGAACGCAGCATCAGCCTCCTGGCCGAGCGTCTTCATCACCTGATCGGCTTTGGCACCGATGGCCCCCACGACACCCTTCATGGCCATGTAGGCAGCCTGGGTAAACATTGTACCCTGTCGCTGCTCAAACAGCTGTTTCAACGCATAGGCGACGAGGGGTAAATGGCCTGGTTCCTTCCCGGCGTCGTCCACGATGCGGTCCACCAACTGAGGCTCGAATGTGTACCCTTCCGGGGCCTCCCGATTCTGAATCGCCGCCGCCGGCTTCTGAATCATGTCCTGCAAGGCCATCAGCAAAATCGGCCCCACCAACACATGGCACCCGTTGTTGATCTTTTCACGGACACCGTCCGATTCCCCTAACCGCCCAAAGAANNGGTTCCTTCGCCAAGGTCGCAGCCACGTCATCTGCGTGTGTGGTGATCTTTGGAAAGGCCTGCTTCAACCCAGCCGCAAGTGAGGCAAACGGCCCCCGGCTGTCTGCAGCGGGTGTGATGCGCAGCCATTTCCAGGATTGGCTGCCCGGCAGTCGCCCATCCTTTACCAGGGTCTGCCACAGGCCTGCCGCCACGAGGGACGATTTGCCGGACCCTGAGGGGCCGCTGACGATGAGGAACCGGCCGTCTGGCTCACTGAGCTTGCCGACCAGCTCATTCACCTCACGGTCACGCCCGAAAAACAGCGGGGCGTATTTTTCATCAAACCATTCCAGCCCAGGATAGGGTGACTCGCCTTCGGGCCAGTCGAGGCGCTCCAGTTTCTGACTCGCACCCGGCATCACAGGAAATTCTTCCACCAACGCCTGGAAAATCAATTTCTCGAGTTCATGGAAGTCGCTAAATGACTTGCCTGTAACCCGAGCATCACTCAGCCGCTTACGAAATTCTTTTTGACGTTTGCCATATTCATCGTCAGTGAACAGACTGGCTGGCACCAACGCATCGGGGGCCAGAAAAAAGATCAACCGAGTCTTGGCAGGCACCAGAGACGCCGCCTCAAATTCCAGTTCGGTATAGGAGACCTCCGGCCGATCCCGTACCGGCGACCCATAGCGCAATCCGATGATCCCCACATACACGTCGCACTCACGGACCCGATCGATACAGTACTGGGCCGGCTGCTGATCTCGCGCCGTGAAATAGTCCATGTCACAGGGCACACAGCCTGCCCGGTTCACTGCCGCCTTCGCAGCATCGACGAAGGACTTCCCATTCGGATACGTCGCAAACTCAGAGGTATGACTGAGAAACACACGGCGGATCATCGTGATCATCCCTTATGTGTCACAAGCAGCGCGATTGAGCCAGATTTGCATAGGGAGTTCAAGTCACTTCGTAATACAGTCGACAAAAGACTCGCACCGTTTGGTTTCAGGAGCAGGGGCAATGCCTGCCCTTGAAGCTGGATCTCTCCTCCCACGCAGCGGCCGGGGCCGGTGGCATAGCCATATCCGGCCCCGATTCGCCTCACCCCAGGCCCTCTATTCGGCACTCCCGCTCATGCGGGAGACCGGGAAACAGGCTCATGGACACCCGCTGCCTCACCCGGCCTGTCCGTAAACAGACCGGCTCCGGGCCGGCATCATGAGACGTGCCGTGCGGGCGGACTGGGCCAGACGGAAGCCGATGTTGTTGTTCCGGTTATCGGAGTTGTTCCTGTTCCGGTTCGATGCACGCAAGTTCTCCGGTTTGTTGTTCCAGGAGCCGCCCCGGATCACGCGCTTGCCGCCTCTTGGCCCGTTCCCCTCGTAAACACGGCCTGGGAGAAGATCGCTCGGCGAAGGCTCTCCGTATCGGCATGTTGGGCATGACCGATCCAACTCTGCACCGAGGCCACCACGGTGGCCCACTCCAGATCCCCCGTCCGATAAGCCTCTGCCATATTGCGGAACGTTCGCGCAAACCGATGCCCGTTATCACTGCGCAATCGTCGGCGCGTGGGATACACGAGATAGCCCAGGAGGTTCAGCCCATCGGCCACGGGCGAAATCTGCGCCTTGTGGGGATGCAGGCGAAGTCGGTCGATCGCAAGCCGCTCCTGGACTGCCGCGCGGATCTCGGCCAGCCGAATCTTGTCGTGGCCCAGCACCACCATGTCATCCACGTAGCGCAAATACGGCCTCACCTTTAAAACCTGTTTGGTATATTGGTCAACGTCGTCCAGATACAGATTGGCGAAGAACTGGCTGGTCAGATTACCTATGGGCATGCCGGTCCGCCGGTCGAGCGGCGTCAAGAGGTCATCGCCGGGGAAATAAGACAGGGTTGTGGTTGTTCGCGGAGCGCTGTCGATGATGCGATCCAGCAGGTCCAAGACCCGTGCATCCTTGATGCGCCGCCGGAGCTTCTCCTTCAGCAATTCGTGATCGATGGAGGGGAAATACTGTTGGATGTCCAGTTTCAACACATACCGGTACGTCTGTGCCCAGGCCTGATAGCGATCCACCGCCGCATGCACCCCTTTGCCCATTCGGCAAGCGTAGCTGTCTGAAATAAACGTGCGATCCACCGTCGGCTCGATATCGTGCATCACGGCATGGTGGACAACGCGATCGCAAAACGGCGCTGCGGCAATGACCCGCGGCTTGCGTTCATAAATCGTGAAGAGCCGGTAGTCGCCGGGTTGATAGGTCCCCTCGCGCAGGGCACGTTGCAGCGCCAGCAACTCGCGTTCGAGATTGAGCCCGAACTCAGCCACATCCGGCCGTCTGCGTTTCCCACGCCGGGCCTTGCAGTAGGCCCCCAGCAGATTCTCAAAACTCGTCACCTTGGCCCAAATCCCATCGATCCGCTTCATGGGTTCTGCTGAGTCGGACTGTGACTCCGAAGCCACCCACCGATCTGCCTCCCAAGATCATCGATCAACTGTGCACCATGCTCGTACTGACGGATGGCAATCACGTTCAGCTCATGCGCGAGGCGCCAGAGGTGGCGCACGACCTCCAGGGCCAAATTCGCACGCCGCAACGACTCGTCCTTATTCCGGCTATACGCCGCCTCCACAAGCAGCTCCAAGACCCTGAGCAAACCCGTCTCGATGCGCTCGCCCAGCGTAAACCGGCGCACACGTGGGAACTTGTCAAGCTGCGGAATCAGCCAGCGCAGCACCTCATGACAGGATTGCACGGCTTGCGGCACGGTGGCAGGGGTCATGCGCCACCTCTTCGCTCATATGGGGGTGAGATGAACTCGCTTCGGACCAGCATGAACGCACAAGACACGGAAAGACGCAAAGGGTAAAAGGGCAAAGAGCACAGGGTTAGGGCCCAAAGTCCTGGGCCAGACGGAAGCCGATGCCGCTGAGCCGGTAACCGGAGCCGCTCCAGCCCCGGTTCGAAGCACGCAAGGCCTCCGGTTCGCTGCCCCAGGAGCCGCCCCGGACCACGCGCCCGCCGCAATCGCCTCCATTCGTTTCTAACCAAGCCGAGCCATCTTGCGGTGCATCATCAAATGTTGAATGCGCACAATCCTCGACCCATTCCCACACATTCCCGCTCAGGTCATAGAGCCCAAACCCGTTCGCCTTTTTCGTGCCGACTTCTGCCGTGCGGTTCCCTGAATTGTCTATGAAGACCACGTATTCTCCAAGTTGGCTCTCACTGGAGGTGCCTGCCCAAGTTTCCTGCTTGGCTCCGCTCCGCGCCGCATATTCCCATTCCGATTCGGTTGGCAGACGATAGCGTTGGCCCGTTTGATCTGACAGCCATACGGCATAGGCTTTGGCATCATCCCAGGACACGTTGATCACCGGACTTTGTCCGCGGCCCCACTTCTGATCATTGGGCAAATCCCGACCGGTCGCGATGGCAAACCGGTCGTATTCGTCAAAAGTCACTTCATACTTCCCGAGCTTAAAGGATTCGATCGTAACTGGATGCACCGGATTGCGCCATGAGTCTCCCAACTGCTCCACATCGCCCATCTGGAAGGTGCCACTTTGCACAGGCACCATGTCCGGCTCCTGATGAATACCGACAAAGAGCGATTTGACCTTGAGACTCGCCTGATCGATCGTATACCCCTTCTGCCAGAGCCAGGTTGTTCCACCAATCAGCAGGAGCAGAACACCTGCAACGATGACGGCAGCAATACGTTCCCTAGTCTTCCGATTCAAGCTGTCTGTAATAAACTGACGTTCGTCAATAGAGAAGTAATTAGGCTTCTTCTTCAGCCACTCCAGCGCTTCGCGCAATGGTAGCCCGCGGAGGAGGAGGTCCGCGCTCCGTTTGCTCCCTTCCCACTCTTTCCTCATCACGTTCAGCCGCTGCTGCCAGGCCAAGAACTCACGGTCGGCGTCAACCCAGCCTTTGAGTTGCCGCCAGTGTCGGATCAATGCTTCATGCGACACCTCGATCGTATCCTCCGTACTCCCAACGGGCCGCGATGTCACCACGAGTCGCTCATCCGCGAGTGTTTTCACGAGGCCCTGCATTTCGTTGCCCAGTTCACTCGACGTCGCGCGTCGCCTGGTATCCGCCTCGCCTTCTCCCGGACGGACGAGACGGAGGAAGATCTGCTGTACCCGCCGTCTATCTTCTGGACTCAAACGTCCATAGATCGATTCGGCCTTCGTCGCAATGGCCCCTTCGAGCTGGCCCATCGCGTGGTAGGCCTCAAGATGGAGTTCGCCCCCTCGCCGCTGGTCCCACAGTTGCCGGAGCACGAATTCCAGCAAGGGCAGATGACCCGGTTCTTCCCCGGCTTGTTCTAGAATTAAATCCACCAGGCCTGGTTCGAATGAGAGGCCCACCTTCCGGGCCGGTTCTTCAATAGCCAGACGCAATTCGTCCCGTTTCATCGGTCCCAGATTGACGAGGGCATCCTGTAGCCGATCCGACAGCGCTCGATACCCTGTGACGGCACGGCCGAAATAGTCTCCTCGCAGGGTGAGCACGACGCTGAATTTCACCGTCGCCGTCGCCTCAAGGATGTTGTCGAGGAAGCACCGCCTGGCCGATTCGTCCTTACAGAGTGTGAACAACTCCTCCCACTGGTCGGCGATGAGCAGCAGACGGTCTGTTCCCGGCTGCTTGGCGAGTACCCGGTCGACGATATCGCGAAGAGCAATCACCCGACTACTCAACCCATCGGCGAGCTTGTTCATTTCAATCAATCGGGTAGTTTCACTGAGATCCGGCTCAAGCAAGGGGAGAAGCACTCCCGCGAGCGCATGGAGGGGGCGATCGGTTGGGACGATCGTGGCAATCTCCCAGACATGATCATGACTCTTGCGAAGTTCCGGCACGAGACCCGCCCGGACGACAGAAGACTTTCCGCAGCCTGAAGCCCCGACGACTGCCACAAGGCTGTGTTGCTCCACGGTGTGCACAAGTTTGGTAATGGCTTCTCCACGACCAAAGAAGAAGGGGGCATCTTCTTCGCGGAAATACAAGAGACCCCGATAGGGGCAGATGGTGGCCAGCATCTCGCGGGCTGTGTCTTGGGCATCCGGTCCCGGCGGCTCACCATGAATCGCTTTGACGAGGATGGTAAGTAGCATCGGCTCATCGACACGAGCACGGAAATCGATCCAGGTCTGTTGACTCAAGAACCCGAGCGGCGGTTCAGCGCCCGGGAGGAGCACGGGAATGACGGGAAAGCGCTGTCCACGGCGCTCAGCGGCGACCTGACGCTCCAGCGCGAGGTACTGCTCTCTCTGCTGCCACGGCCCCATCTCACCCTGGCCGATGCAGATAGCCACGGCTCGACAGCCCGCAAGGGTCTCCTCCAATGCCTTCGGCCAGGATTGGCCGGGCGTGAGATACCACCGGTCAAGAAAGACGGTGAGGTTCTGCTCATGCAATCGACGCGCCAACGCCTCCACCTGCGCATGGTCGCGCCAGTGGTAACTCAGAAAAACATCAAAGTGTTTTGGTGATCGATCTTCCATTGACATGGAACCTTACTCAGAGGTCAGCAATTTGCAGCACACAACGTCACGACAACCCTTATGTTATGCGGCTTCCACTCCCACTACTGTTGTCTTAGTTGCTGACTTCTGAGTAATCCTCGACGGCGACACCATCGCGGCGCCAGAGATAGCAAGCTGGGCGTCGGGTTCCCTCACCAGGCCCCCGCCTGCCGACAAAGCCATTACTTTTCTCCTGGTCCTGCAAACACAATATGGATCCTGAACCAAAGCCGGGGCGGGGTCTGCCTGTTCGCTGAGATATGCCTATACACTAACACCGTGCCAGGATGCTCAACGCAGGGGCATTCATCGGAGAGGGGGTACGTATAAATATCACTCCCCATCTTCTGTGTATAAGACTGTGCATAACCCTCNNGAGATTATTACATTCTTGCATATTCATAGAAATAACTCTTGACAGGATCAGTCCCATCTGCACGGATTTCTACTATTGCCATCATATTCAAGTGTTATCCACAGGTTTTAAGATTTTCTGGGGATGATGTTCTCTACACCAGGAGCGGGTTCCGGATCTGTCAAGAGGCATCACGAAGAAAAGACGGCACCATCGGCACGCAAAAAGATCTAAGGATCACCTTGCCAAGGCCGGAGCCAAATGGATGACCTCCGGCGCTCGTTCACGTTCTTGGTCGGCCCCTAACTCCTCCTTTTCATCTGGTGACGCAAAGCGAGAATGTGTACCGCTCACGATTTCTTGGACACGGTTGTTGCCGTATTCGACCCGCCCTGTGGGTCGCATTGTTCGGCGATCGTCGCTCCTCGGCCAACTGTGTGCGTCGTTTTTTGAGGGCCACTTCACAAGACGCCCCCAAGCCTCGATGATCGATCTCGTCATGCAGCCTCCCGCGTGACCAGCAGGTCCCGACGTACCTGGATTGGTGAGCGGAACCCATGCCGCTCGATAAGCCACTGTTCATTATAGAGGTGCAACCAGTCGAGGCAAGCCTGGCGGAGCTCCTCCACCGTCTGGAACGTGCGCACCCATAAGAGTTGCTCTTTCAGCGTCCGAATGAACCGCTCCGCCACGCCGTTGCCTTCGGGGGCGCGGACAAACGCCGGACTCGACGTGATGCCCAGGAATCGGAGTTCGGCCTGGAAATCGTCGCTCATATATTGACTGCCGTGATCATGCCGCACCTGCACGCCCGTTGCGATGCCCGCGGAGACGGCGCCGAACTGCTGGCGCACCCCTTGACGAATCGGTTCTAAGGCCTCGAAGCGGGTGGCCCGCTTCGCCGCATGGATGCCGATCCCTTCGAGCGTACAATGATCCACGCCGATGAAGACCGTGACGGCTCCGTCCGCCACCGTCACCGTGCTGGTCGCATCGGTGCCCCACATCTGATTCGGGCGCTCGGTGGTGATCGTACCATCGTGGACCCGCGGCCCCACGACGCGCGGCAGCCGACTGGGAGCCAAGAGGTCGGCCTGTCGCATGAGTCGGAGCACGCGGGGTTTGGACGTGCGAATCCCCTGCGCCCGCAGCCGTGCCCAGACTTTGCGGTGCCCTTCCCCGAGAAACGGCGAGGCGGCCAGCACCTGCCGAATGTGCCCGGTGAGCACCTCGTCGGTGTATGCCGTCTTCGGGCCCCGTTTCGCCGGCTCACGGGGCGGTGATACGCGACGGCCCGGCTGGGCATAAAAGGTGGACCGACTCAGGTCCCATTCCTGACAGACCCGGACCACACCATACCGTCGATGCGTGGAAGGTGACGTGGTGTGGCTCATCGCGTCGACCTCCCGTGGGCCAAAGGGGCGCCACCTCGTAACCGCTGGACCGCTTCTCGCGACAGTTCTAAGCGCATCGTCAAATCCCCGACCAAGGCCTTCAGCCGCACGAGTTCGTCGTCGTGGCCATCGGTGGCCCGGCTCTTCAATCCGGCCTGTCCACTGGCCACGAACTGGTCCCGCCACTCTGACACCGTCGCGGCGGTGATCCCGGCTTCCCGCGAGACCACATCGAGATCGTCGCCACGCAACACGCGCAGCACCACGTCCATCTTCTTGCGCGAGGAAAACCGGCCTCGCTCTGTTTTCGATTTCGCCATGAACACCTCCATTCAGAAGGGGCAAGTATGCCCCAATTCAGTGTCCAAGGAAATCGTGGGGCGGAGGACTGGTGGCGAATTCGTAAGACATCGCTATAGCTAAACCCATAACTACT
>DKBD01000096.1 GCA_002451055.1 Nitrospira sp. UBA6909
GGTGAACACCCAGGGTCTGGCGGGCTTCGTTTTCGACCGCTACGGCGAGGAGAGCTTCAAGTTCGCCGCCATCGATGCGGTCCGCGACCAATTGGTGATCGGCCATTACACCGCCAATGGCGGCTGGGTTAACGATGCGGTGGTTGCAACCGAGATCGATGCTGACAAAGATTACACGCTGACCGTTTCACTCAAGGGTACCATGGTCAGCGCGACGCTGAACGGTGCCGCGGGTGGCGGCTATCAGGCGATCGCCTGTTACGCTTTCAACGCCGCGACTGTGGATGGCAACTTCGGGTTGATGGCGCAGGCCGGCGCCGCGAGTTTCGACGACGTCAAGGTCAAGACCGACGATCCCGCGTGTGTCTCGCCTGTGGAACCCGCCGCGCTTGTGGCGTCGACCGAGAGTGGGACATTCGAAGAGGGGAGTGCTCTCCCGACCTCCGCAGACATCGATGATCTTATGGCAGAAGCCGTGAGGCGTTGGTCAGCGGCCGCAGGGGATCCTCTCGTGCTCAATCGCCTGATTGGGGTCACCGTGCGACTCACGGATCTGCCTGATGCGACACTGGGCTTGGCCGATGGTAGCACGATTTGGCTCGATTCGACTGCGGCCGGACATGGTTGGTTCGTTGATCAGACTCCAATGGATGATTCGGAATTCAGGGGCCATTCCAGGAACGGAGATCTGATCGCCACGGCAAACAGTCCTGCCGGCGCGCATGTGGATCTGTTGACAGTGTTGTTGCATGAAGTGGGACATCAGCTAGGGCTGGAGCACGATTCACCAACTGCCGTGATGCAGGACGCCCTGGACATAGGGGTGCGAAGAATTCCTCAAGTCAATACCAATGAACAGGCGCTGGTGGTGGAATGGGCTGAAGCAGATAATTCGGTCAATCCGACGCACCTTGGTTATGCAGCCATTCAGCAGCAGTGGGTTGCCGACTTCTTGAATACTGAGACCGATGAAACATTTTTTGAGGCGGACGATTTCGAGCCGATCACAATCGGCAGTTCAAACGTCACGAATCATTCTCGCAGGTCCAGGTGAAAGGGCCCAATAGGTTTATCGACGTCTCGGGTGAGAGGACGTCTTGTCGGCGAAAGGGCGTGGTGTTCCGCACCAGATGAGCAGAACACCCGACAAGCGCCGCTTGAATTCTGAGAGCACCACGCCTATCAACCGCATGCGATTCGAACCCCACTCCTAGTCATTTGGAGGGGTGTCGAGTCATGTATAGCCCATGCTATAGTCCTCCGCATGATGGGCGACAGCCTTCAAATCGGCCACCACCAAGGGCTGGAAAGGACCGAACCGCCGCCGGACTCTCTGCGGTCCCCTGATCCGTTCCAGTCTGTCTTTTCACGTAGCATGACCGTCTTGTCGGGGGCCGTTCTGCTCACGGCCCTCGGAGCGATACTCTGGTTCTCAGCAACCTTGCCGAACCTGGATCGGTTTGAAGAACCGGATCGTGCGCTCGAGCTGATGGTCAGCCGTACCATGGAAGCGCAAGAAGGACTCCGCCGTTCGCCCATATGGTTGCAATGGCTCTCTGAGTGGACGATCGACAGCAGTGAGAAGGAACGACTCCACGCCATCCGATGGTACCAAGAACTGGTAACCACGACAGGAGACCCGCTGGCGACATTGGAATTGGCAATTCTCCAAGGGGAGTCCGGACACGAGCAGGACGCACTGACCGCATCAAAACAGTGGCAGGACCTGGCTGCGCCCATGCCCCTCTTCAGCCAGTGGATCGAGGCAGCTTATGGGACGCAGGTGTTGAGCCGCGAACAGGCTTTGGAACTACAGGCCTCGCTGGCGGAGACCCTTCCGGCCGGATGGTTCTATAATCGCTTGGCGGCCAGACTGGCGGAACGAACCGGCGATCAATCTCTACTGGCGACGATTGAACGTCAAATTGGGATCCAAGGCCGTCGGCTGCAGGATCGATCAAATGGGTTGCTGGCGTTCGAGTTCGCCTGTCTGATCCTCGGCTCCATCGTGCTCGTGCGTGTCATTCGGCTGCGAAGCCGGCAAGCGGATCCTATACGGCTGCATGTACCCGGTGTTCCGCCGCCTTGGCCGGCTGGGATCGGCACGGCTGTGCTCTTGCGCGGCGGGGCGCTCGGCGCATTGATCACCACTGTCTTTCTCACTATTCCCCCTGTCGAGCATGCCTCCCTGCGAACCTTGGCTATTCCGTTAGCCAATCTGCCGTTATTGGCGCTGGCCTACGTGCATCTGCTCAGACCGGTGGGGCTCGATTTTGGAAGCGGGTTTGGCCTACGCATCGAACGAGCGAAACTCGGCCGACTCACCGGCGCGGTGCTTGCCACCGTTGCGGCCGGACTGTGGGGGGAGTGGTTGATCGGGCGAGCGATCGACTGGTGGGATATGAGCAACCATTGGACCGAATGGTTTGATGGCAATCTCGTCTGGGCATCAGGATCTGTCTTGGCCGTCAGTTTGCTGGAGTATGTCGTCTTTGCCCCGATTTTTGAAGAAATCGCGTTTCGCGGCCTGCTGTACGCCATCCTCCGCCGGCGGTTGTCGTTCGCGCCAGCCGCGCTCCTCAGCGCGAGCGTGTTCGCCCTCGCCCATGGCTACGGCTTGATCGGATTTGTCAGTGTGCTGTGGAGCGGATTCTTGTGGGCCTGGATCTACGAAAAAACGGGAAGCCTGATCCCTGGCATGATTGCGCACGCCATGAATAATCTGTTGGTCTGCCTGGCCGTCATGGCGTTGCTTAGGTAGCCGACCGCTCCGAATGAAGTCGGCCCAGTGAGTGATAGAGATCGGCATGGGCCAGCCCCTTTCGGGCGGCTTCGAGCATCGAGAGAAGCTTGCCGATCGCAATCCGTTTGCCGATCGAACCGTCGTCTGTTTTTCTGATTGGTTCAATCCCCCAGCGATCCTGGACAGTGTGACAAATATTTTCCCACGTGCGCGGAGTTCCGTCGCTGACGTTGTACGCCTCCCCAGGCACCCCACGTTCCAGTGCAGTAAGGCAGATGTCGGCCAAGTCTTCGACGTGAATCAGATTGACGTATTTGCGCGACGGACCAACTCGGCCGCTCTTGATCCAGTCGAGAGGGTTACGACCTGGCCCATAAATTCCAGCGACCATCAATACGATGGCACGGCAATGGGTTCGCAAGAATTCTTCACCTTGCACACGAGGTTTAGTCAGATCAATGGGAGCGGTTTCATCAATCCATGGAGGAGGGTTCTCACTCGATGTGCCAGTCGAATAGGCTGAGGTACTGCCGAGAATAACAAGCCGACGCGAAGTTAAATTTGCCGCCGCGGCAAATGCTTGGACCTGGTCGAGCGGCTCGGCAGGAAAGCACCAGAGGAGGTCGCAGTCTGATGGAATGTTCTTCCAGCTGTCCTGTTGGGTCAAATCGAATCGTATCCGCTGATCAGGAGGGAGATAACTCAATGGTCGATCTGGCTCACGGCTTGTAGCCAATACCCTCACATACTGACGAGCAGTGAGCGGCAACACAAAGCGAGCNNTGCAGTGTGCCAGCGACCTAGGATGAGAGTCTATCGAATTCGTAGCATTTGATTGGCATAACTGCCTCATGGTGATATAAGTAATTCGCTTGTACCCATCATGAATACGAACCAAAGAGGACGTTGATGGACCGGAGAATATGGTCGTGGTTCGCTCTGCCGCTCTTGATGTTGCTCATGGGTTGCCCGGATGGCGGAGGGGGAGAGGGTGGCTTCGAGGGAACCACGGCGACGATTGTTTATCGAGCCGATCAGACTACCTCGAATGTCTTTGAGCTCTTTCTCGTCGGTTCGGGAACCAAGCTCAATCCGCCGCTGGGATCCACGCAAACAGTCCAGACTTTTGCGCTGACTCCCGACAAGAGCGCAGTCGTCTATATTGCGGACCAGGATACTCCCACCGTGTTTGAACTCTTCCTCGTACCATTGAACACCCCTGGTTCCTCGACGAAACTCAGTCCCACGGGACCGACAGGCATCAGCGGCCTCAAGGATGTTCATGCCTTTAAGGTCATTCCCAACGGCAGTGGAGTGGTGTATCTGGCGGATCAAGACACGGATGGAGTGAATGAACTATATCTGGTGAGGTTTGCATCACCCGGGGTAATAACCAAGCTTACCCCCACGCTGGTCCCCAACGGCGATGTGTGGGATTTCGATGTGACAGCGAATAGCACAAGAGTTATCTATCGTGCCGACCAGGATATTGATTCAGTTATAGAGCTGTATCAAACCGTGCTGGCGACGGTCTCCAACTCGAAGCTGCATGCCGATTATTCAGCCGGTCATTCAGTAACGGAGTTTAAGTTGCTGGCCAATAGCGCTGGGGTGCTGTACACAGCCAATCAAACGACGAGTACGGTTGTGGAACTGTTTGAAACGCTGTTTGCAGGAGGGACAACCGGAGCGACGGTGAATGACGGNNGCATCGTGTACCGTGCGGATCAAGAGACGGATGGAGTCATCGAACTCTATCTCGTGGAACTGGCGTCTCTGACCAACAGTGTCAAGCTGAACGACACGTTGCCGGCAAATGGAAATGTGGACAGCCGCTATGCCGTCACCCCCGATAGCGCCAGCGTCGTCTATGTCGCTGATCAGGACCAGGATGCCCAGATGGAGCTCTATCGAACGGTCTTCTCCGGACTGGCCAACACGAGACTACTTCCAGGATTGATTACGGGGAGCAAGGCCGTCTCCGCCATAGGAACCATCCCGGACAGTAGTGGAGTGGCTTACATCGCCGACCAGGATACCGTAGGAACTCGGGAGGTATACCGGGTGTTGTTCGCCAATCCAGGGGCGACCTCGAAGCTGTCGCCAGTTCCAATGGCTGGGAACGTCACCGAGATAGTTGTGGAATCGGACAGCCGATCGGTCATATACCGAGCCGACCAGACGACACTTGGAACGATAGAACTCTATCGAACATATTTCTCGACTCTAGGCAATACGAAACTCAATGCGCCTCTTGCCTCTGGCCGTAGTGTCACCGGATTTTCGCTCTAGCTGGGCTTTCCCCGTCTTCTTGCAAGAGTTGGGGCATGGTAAGATCGTGCACCATGCCGCTTGCACAATTTCACCCGCTCATCGGCGACTGGTTTCGTACGCATGTCGGGGATCCGACCGAAGTCCAGGTCCAGGCTTGGCCGGCGATTCAATCAGGCTCGGATGCCTTGATCGCCGCGCCGACGGGATCGGGCAAAACTCTCGCAGCATTTCTTTCCTGCATCGACAGGCTCTTCCGACAAGCCCTCGCACGTGAACTCGATGACCATACGCAGGTG
>DKBD01000089.1 GCA_002451055.1 Nitrospira sp. UBA6909
GCTTTCAGTTGCTCTGCGGTGGCTGTGTTGATGTCCAGGAATTGAGGGAAATACGTCGTCGGGGCGCGGGAGGGTCCCGCTAAAGACAGGGGGACAGCCATGGGGAACAGAGGACCTGCTGATAATAGGAATAGAGTGATTAAGAAGCGCAAACGGTTCATGATCAGGCCTCCTTCGTTGAGGCGAGTTACTTGTTATGTCTCCAAAGTCATAGATCTCTCAGTGGGAACATCTCTTATCAATACATCTTAAACGAAACGGGGTAGCATCCAGAAGTAGGACGCTACCCCGTTTAATGTGGATCTCTGAACAGCCCGGATACAGAAGATGGCCAGCCGGCGTCAGGTGGGATCTCACACCCGCGCCAGCTCAAACTCTGTTAGCTACGCCGCGGCACGTGTGCGATTGGTAAAGGCGAGCGAGGGGTCCGCTCGGTCTGATGAGGCAACAGTCAGCAACGGCCGCGAGCGATAACCGGTCTGTTGAGCGACCCACACCGCCGGGATCTGTCCGATGGCGATGTTATAGACGTTGACGGAATCATTGTAGAACTCCCGGCGATCGGCAATGGTGCTTTCCAAAGCGGAGATCCGTTGCTGGATAGCCATGAACTGCTGATTGGCTTTGAGATCCGGATACTGTTCCGCAACAGCAAAGAGGTGCCCCAACGCGCCGGCGATTTGATTTTCCGCCTGCGCCTTCTCGTTGACCGTACGGCCTGTGCCATAGGCATTGCGGGCTTTGATCACGGCTTCAAGCGTCTCCCGTTCGTGTACCATGTAGCTGTTGCACACCTCGACGAGTTTGGGCAGCTCGTCATGCCGTTGTTTCAACATGACGTCGATATTCGACCAAGCCTTGTCGATATTGTTCGACAGGCGGACCAGCAGGTTATATACGCCGATTGCATAGGCAATCAGCCCAATCAGTCCAATGACCAACAGCGACCCCACGAGTAACGTGCTGTTCATAGATAGGCTCCTTCTCCTACGTAACTAAGGCTCAAGAGTGGTCAAGTTTGATCGAGGATCATGGCTGCGCAGCCCGCGATGAGCGCCAGTCCACCCAGAAAACCGGCCCACATTTGCCAGGTCAATCGTGACAACAAGTGCTTTTCGCTTCGATCCGAAATGATAAAGGCGTGGTCGCGGCTGCTGCCGATGTAGAGCCTGGATTCGTTCGCGATGTGGTGGCTCATTCCGTGATGTTCGAGAGCGGTTCCCAGCACATAGAGGGATTCTTCCGGCAAGATGAGCGCCTCTCGGCATCGCAACGTCTTGCTCCCTATCCAGCTATGGGTCGCAATCCCCAAACGTCTCAATCCGGCGACGGCTGCAGGCGGCAAGTCTCCAAGCCAATTGGTTCTGGAGATCCGCTCATCCGGCAGTACTAAATTTGCGCCGGTCGGAACTACAAGCACTCGCCCGGTTGCATCGCGCACAAAAAACGGCTGTTCCGATGTGCCGCTGGCAATGGTGTTCCAGCGGCTGTTCTTGCCGGACCGGACTCGCTCTTCAACCGCGTAGGAGTAGAAGATGCATGGAAGCCCGCCGAACGGCGAGTTCAGGAGCTCGATTTCTGGCTCTGCCTGCCCGCTGATCTCAACCAAGCCCAGGGCGAGCGAACGGATGGGCGATGTCGGGATGCCGGCGATCAGCCGTTTGCGTTGCTGTGCCTTCCAGCCGTACCAAAACAGCCCCAGGCTTCCGCCTGTCCCTATCAGGAAGTACAACAGCAATGCATCAGCTGGTTCGGTCCAACGGCTTGTGTGAACGGTTTTCTGAACTCCCGCGACGAAAACGATACCGGCAATCCCCAGCGCGAGTCCGAAAAAGAGACTCCAAAACCACAAATTTCCTGAGTCGGTCTTTCTAGGGGATGGCTGGTGAAGGGATGGGTGTCGGAGAGCCTCCATGCGCGCTGTCGCACGGGCATACAGCTTCTGTTCATCGATCCTGATCGCCACTGCGGCGCCCTTGTACGAGTCGTTGAGCTGGGTGAGGCAGCCCTGCGCAAGCCACCAGCCGTGACAGAGGCTGCAACTGGTGATGGCGGTCCCGGCGACTGACTCAGAGTCCATCTGGATAGCGCATCGTGGGCATGTAGCCTGGGTACGGATCGCCACTCCTCCGCCAGTGCCGACTGCCTGTTTAAGGGACAGGTAATCTTCCACAAAACAATTCACTTCTCCCGCATCCAGCCACAGCCCGTGGCCGAAGGCGCAGACATCAAGATCGGGACCTTGGGTCGTCGGGAGCCTGACAAGGTCGTTCTGACAGTCGAGACATTTCATAGGGAAAGGTATCTATGAACTGTAGCAAGATTCGAAGGGCTGTCAATGTGAATGGCGTGTAAGTGATGGAAAAGTAAGGAGACAGAATCCATCCTATTTGCCAGGGTCTATCGGATGAGAGGATGGGGCAGGCAGGTGAACCTGAATGGACTGGATATGGGGGCTAACTCACTGAACGCCGTCCTGACTCCTGAGCGCCGCCCAGCTGTTGAGCGATGTCCTGCATTTCCTCAATGGCACGTATCGCATCTTCCAGCGGCAGCTGGGCCCACCGGCGGAGTTGTTCGCGCCGCGCCCCTTCGAAAGTGGTCAACCGCCAGTCAAGCTCCGATGTCTGAGGTTCAGGGTCTTGCATCGTCGTCCAGCATTGTCCGCACATGTTCGATGTCGATCCTATCCTGCTCCCTGCCTGCCGCCTCCTTCATCTTAATCAGGGTGGGGATACTGACGAATTGCACTTCTATGGTCCCGTATAGCGGTTTCATGAGCGCGTTGCGGTATTCCTCGGTGAACGGGAAAGGCTCATGGAGAAATACATCAATAGACGTCTCACGATGACGCTATCTTACTGGAGAGAGGAGGCGATGAAAAGCAGATAGGGGATCATTGGAATCGTGAAGGTAGATTGAAGTGGCGGGCCGTTTCTAACGGAAAGTCAGCAATGAGTGTCGTGTCGCGATTATTTCTGGAAGGGCACGAAACCGATCAGACAACTCCTGCGGCCCGCATGCCCTCCGCCGCAGCTGAAGTCGAATACCAAAGGGACTATTACACACACCGGACCTTTTGAGACGAAATCCCTTCATTGAAGGTGCGTAAGCAAGTCGGCTATGCTTCTTAAGCATGCCAGGACCATAGCCAATCCTTGACCCGTGGAATTGTAATGCGCGAACGCAATGTCGAACCCAAGCGTGGCTTCCTCTGAAGGACAACTATGCGTCGAGGTCAAGATATCGCTGTTCGTGTTCCCGGCCTGTATCTGGTGCACCACAATCTACCGGGCAAGACCGTGGAGTGGCGTACGTGGCCTCAGCACATGCTGTTCATTCCTCTTCAAGGGGAGATCACAATTGTGTTGCGATCGGGTTCGTTGGTGGGCGGACCGGGCAAGATGATCTATCTGCCGCCCAAGACCACATTAGCCTTTCAAGCCAGCGAGGCATTGGGAGAACGGCTGGTCTGTATGATCGACCACCCACGATGGCGAGCAGTCACCCCCTCCGAAGCCGGACCAACTCTCTGTCCAGCCCACCAGCTCTGTAAGGAAATCCTCTTTTACCTGCTGCTCAACCCAAAGACCACGGGCTCAAAATCCCTGCTGTCCACCTTTATCCAGGTCCTGGCCGAAAGTTTAGAGTCAGCGCAGCAGGCCTCACTGCTGCACGTGACGCACCTTGACGGCAAGGTCCGTGACGAACGGGTGCGAAAAGCGCTGCTGATCTTCCAGCGGGATCATCCAACACGCCTTCGAATGACCGCAGTTGCTCAAGAGGCGGGACTCAGTCTCCGCAATCTCAACCGGCTCTTTCTTGAGCAGGTTGGGCTCTCCCCAAAACAAGTGGTGACCCATTATCGAATCACCACGGCAAAAGATCTCTTACTCGCCGGCAGCACGGTCACTGAGGCAGCCCTCGCCACCGGCTACGAATCCCTCGGGCAGTTCATTACCATGTTCCGTCGGCTTACGGGACAACTTCCCTCTCAAGTCGCTCGACTTGGCCAAAAACAGTAAAAACATGGCCAGTGCGTGAAAGCTGCTGTCCCACATGGGGACTATCATCACCCTTGCCATATCGTGAACAACCAATATGGATGGCAATATCACAGGAGGTCACTATGTCCACATTATTTCACACCATACTGGCGGCGCTCCCGGTGAGCCTCGCCCTCCCGCTGACCGCGGCCGCAGTCACGCCATCGTCCGACGAGGAGGCGACAGCGGCGATCCTCAAACAACTCCAACGCTATGAACGAGCGCTCAACGCGTCCGACATCGACAGCGTCATGACGCTCTACGCTGAGGACGGCGTGTTCATGCCGCAGCACAGCCCTCCTGCTGTGGGACGCGACGCGGTGCGTGCGGCCTACCAGCGTGTGTTCGAGATGATTAAGCTGGACATCCGTTTCCAAATCGACGAGATCCGTGCGCTGTCGCGCGACTGGGCCTATGCACGGACCCGCTCTGCCGGTACGGTGAAGGTGCTGGCGAGCGACCAGCCGCCAGGACCGGAGGCCAACCAAGAACTGTTTTTGTTGCATCGCGAGACTACTGGTCACTGGCGCATTGCTCGGTACATTTTCTCGACCACGAATCCGCCTAAACAACCGTGATCAAAAGGAGGAAAATGTCATGTCTAACAAGAAAACCATTGCGGTCGTCGGTGCTACCGGTGCGCAGGGTGGCGGACTTGTCCGCGCGATACTGGCAGACAAGGATGGCAGCTTTACGGTGCGCGCTTTGACGCGGAACGTGGCATCCGACAAGGCTAAATCCTTGTCTGGGTTGGGAGTGGAGACGGTTGCTGCAGATCTCGATGACCTCACCAGTCTCAAGCGGGCTTTCGCCGGGGCGTATGGGGCATTTTGCCTAACCAACTCATGGGAACATCATTCTCCGGAAAAGGAACTGGCGCAGGCGCGAAATCTTGCAGAGGCCGCGAAGCAGGCTGGCGTGCGGCACGCGATCTGGTCTACGCTTGAGGACACGCGCCAATGGGTGCCACTGACCGACACCCGCATGCCTACGCTGAAGGGTCGCTACAAGGTCCCCCATATGGACGCCAAGGGTGAAGCCGACCGGATCTTCACCGAGCTTACGGTCCCAGTGACTTTCCTCCTGACGTCGTTCTATTGGGAAAACCTCATCTACTTCGGGCTCAACCCGAAGAAAGGCACAGATAGCAGGCTGTACTTCACGCTACCCATGGGCGACAAGAAGCTGCCCGGCATTGCCGTTGAGGACATCGGTAAGTGCGCCTACAGCATCTTCAAGCGAGGTGCCGAGTTCATCGGTAAGACCGTCGGTATCGCCGGCGAGCACCTGAGCGGGGCTGAGATGGCCGCTGCGCTGGGAAAGGCGCTGGGCCAGGAGGTGCTCTACAACGCCGTCACGCCCGACGCCTATCGCGCCTTTGGATTTCCGGGTGCGGAGGATCTGGGCAATATGTTCCAGTTTAAGCGCGACTTCAATCAGATCTTCTGCGGAGCTCGGAACTTGGACGTCGCCAGATCCCTAAACCATTCGCTGCAAACTTTCAATGCGTGGCTCGACCAGAATAAGAGCCGCATTCCGCTTCAGTAATCATCTGTGAAATACGCCAACTACCTACGAAAGGACACAAAGAAGGCTAACGATGAATCGCCAGAAAAAACCCAACGTCCACGAACAAATTGGGGGTCGATCAAATTGGGGGGTCGCGTCTTGTAATCAAACATCGTCTGGAGGGGATTACGACCTGTGACTAGTCCCGCAAGTCTGGCGCATGAACGGTTTTCGGCGGACCTCAGTGATGGAAGCCTGAATATAGACTCTGCAAAAAGAAACGGCCACTG
>DKBD01000220.1 GCA_002451055.1 Nitrospira sp. UBA6909
GTGCCTGTCCGGGATGTTCGAACGGAACGACGATGTCCTCTACATCTGTTATGACAACGAAGCCTATATGAACACCGGCGTTCAGCGGTCCGGTGCGACACCTCCCTTCGCCAAGACAAACACGACGCAGGCGGTCGGCGAAGCCCCGGGCAATCTCTTGGGGACCGGCAAGAACATCCCTCGCATTGCCATGGCGCACGGTATTCCCTATGTTGCCACGGCTTCCGTTGCCGACCTGCATGACTTAGAGGCGAAGGTCTCGACGGCGATGGGTATGCAGGGCGCCCGCTATATCCACATCCATGTACCCTGTCCGCTCGGCTGGGGGTCAGACCCAGCAGACACCATTAGAGTTGCGAGAATGGCGGTCGAATCGGGCTTGTTTCCGTTGTTTGAAGCGCGATCGGGGGCGGTGGTGGATCGGACGAGGATACGACACCAGGTCGCGGTCGACCGCTATCTCGAGTTGCAAGCCCGATTCACGCATCTGTTCGTTCCGCACAGAAACGAAGGGGCCATCGCGGCCATCCAAGCGATAGCCGACGAGAACATCTCCACGTACGGACTGCTCAGGTAGGGCACTCTATGAGTCAGAAACCTTTCGCCATTACGCTCGATCCGAACAGCAGCCTGGCTAACCACACGGGCAACTGGCGGACGATGAAACCGGTCTATGTCGATCGGCTGCCGCCCTGCAATCACGCCTGCCCCGCCGGGGAGAATATCCAGGCCTGGCTCTACCACGCGGAAGAAAAAGACTATGAAACCGCCTGGCGGCGGCTCATGGAAGACAATCCGATGCCGGCCATTCACGGGCGTGTCTGCTATCACCCCTGCGAGACGGCGTGTAACCGCGCGCAGTTGGACGAGGCGGTGGGCATCCATTCGGTGGAACGGTTTCTTGGCGATCTGGCGATCAAGGAACGGTGGCGGGTGCCCTGTGCGCCTTCAACGGGCAAGAAGGTCTTGATCGTGGGCGCGGGACCCAGCGGGCTGTCGGCTGCCTATCACCTGACGCGAATGGGTCATGCCGTCACCGTCTATGAGGCGTCCGAGAAGGCCGGCGGCATGATGCGCTACGGCATTCCTTCCTACCGCCTTCCGCGCGAAGTCATCGACGCGGAGATCGGACGGATTGAAGCCATGGGCACCACGTTTCGGCTCAATACGAAGGTCGAGGATCTTGATGCGGCAATCAAGGCGGGCGGTTTTCACGCGGTGTTCCTTGCGGTCGGGGCCCATCTGGCCAGGCGCATCGACATTCCGGGATTTGACGCCAAGCGGTTATTGGACGCGGCGACGGTGTTGCGCAGGAAGGCGGACGATTCGCCGATCACACTCGGCCGCCGCGTGGCGGTCTATGGAGGCGGCAATACGGCCATTGACGTGGCGCGGACGGCCGAGCGAATGGGTGCCGAAACGGTGATCATTTATCGACGTGACGAAGCCCATGCCCCTTCCTTCAGGGAAGAAGTCGCCGAAGCGCGTGAAGAGGGTGTGCAGTTCCATTGGCTGCGCAGTATCGCGAAAGGGGCCGACAAGCAGTTGACGCTCGAAGTGATGGAGTTGGACGAACGGGGGAAGCCGAAACCGACCGGGCGGTTCGAGACGATCGAAGCCGATACCGTGGTGCTCGCATTGGGACAAAAGGCCGATACGGGATTCTTGCGAAACGTAACCGGGGTTCGTCTCTTGGAGGACGGTACCATTGAGGTCGACGAACAGATGATGACGGGCCATCCAGGTCTCTTTGCCGGCGGCGACATGGTTCCAGGCGAACAATCGGTCAGCTTGGCCACCGGTCATGGGAAACAAGCCGCACGCCATATTGATGCTTATGTGCGTGGGACACAGTATGTGAGAGCTCCGTCCCATCCGCTGGCGGCGTTCGATCGGTTGAATGCCTGGTATTACACCGATGCCGAGCAATCGAAGCAGCCGGTGCTGGCACTCGCCAGACGGCGTGCAACCTTCGAGGAAATGGTCGGTGGGCTGGATACGGAAACGGCCCTCCTGGAGGCACGCCGGTGTTTGTCCTGCGGCAATTGTTTCGAATGCGACAACTGCTATGCCGTCTGTCCTGATAACGCCGTGATCAAGCTGGGAGCAGGCAATCGGTTTGCGATCAACTACGACTATTGCAAAGGTTGCGGCCTCTGCGCGGAAGAGTGTCCCTGCGGGGCGATCGATATGGTCAAGGAAGTGAAGTAACGGCGGCGCGTCAGAGAACGTAGGCGCGCCAGTCCACAGGAATGAGCGATACACAACGAAGGAGAGGAGAGATATGAGCACGAGAAAAGGGAAGGCCTACACGACGTCGTACAAGAAAAAGCGGTACCCCAAGCAGGATCCCTATGAGATGTTCAAGGCGCCCAAAGGGCCGGTGATCTGCCGCACATGCAAAGCCATTTACAAGAACAAACGCTGGTACATCGACAGCGAAGAAGCCCGCAAACTGGCGGCTTCTCCTGGCACGAACAAGATCGTCTGTCCCGCCTGCCAGAAAATCAAGGACGACTATCCGGAAGGGATTGTCACGTTGACATGGTCTGATCTCCGAAAGCACGAAGCCGAGATCAGGGGGCTGATCGCCAACGTGGAAGAGCGGGCGCTTTCGGTGAATCCTCTCGAGCGGGTGATGAAGATTGCGCGGCTGAAAAAAGATTTGGAAGTGAAGACGACCAACGATCGGCTGGCGCAACGTATCGGACGCGAGTTGGTACGGGCCTTCAAAGGCAAAGTGACCACCCACTGGGCGCATAGAGACATGTTGGCGCGGGTGGCGTGGCAAGGGCCGGAGGCGAAGGAAGAGGCAAAGGCGAAGGCGAAATCAAAGGCGGTTCGTCCCAAGGGGAAGGCTAAGGGCAAGAGCAAGAGATAGAGAGTTGGAGGGTATCGGTTTCTTCAAAGGATCCAGGCCATGAAACTCGACGTCAAGGCTTGTGCCCTGGCATGCGGATTGATTTGGGGACTTGGCCTCTTCTTTCTTACCTGGTGGGTCATTGCCTTTGATGGTCCGACGGGAGAGGCCACCATCATCGGACGTGTCTATCGAGGCTATGCCATCACTCCAATTGGCAGTGTGATCGGCATGGCCTGGGGATTTTTCGACGGCCTTATCGGAGGGGCCGTTTTTGCCTGGCTATATAACCGCCTGCTTCATCGGCTTGGGCCATAGCTCGGTATTGTTCATTTGTACTGATGTGTCTCATGTGAATTAACAGATCCGTGTGCGGTCACACTGCACGGAAGTCTTCTGTAATGAGCGATGAACACAATCTTGAAATGGAGTCTCGCAGCCTTGATCCCATTGGTGTGATCGAACAGGTGCATGGACCAGTGGTTGATCTTGCCTGCCGATCGTTGCCGCCGCTCCACCAGGCCGTTTATGCAGCGCTCGATCATGAACGATATGTGTTTGAGGTGCATCAGCATCTGGACGAGCGGCACGTACGGGCCATTACGCTGCATCGTACAACGGGGCTCCGACGTGGCCTACCTGTGTACGACACAGGATTTCCGGTAAGAATTCCTGCCTCTCCCTCTTGTCTCGGGCGCCTCGTCAACATGTTCGGTGAACCGCTGGATGGCGGGCCGGCGATCGAACCGGCGATTTACAGGAGTGTCCTGACGAAACCGATCGCGCTGCATGAGACGAGAGCCGCGAGCGGCATCTTGGAAACCGGCATCAAGGTTCTTGACCTGATGTTCCCATTCATTCGCGGCGGCAAGACCGGACTCTTCGGGGGAGCCGGCGTCGGGAAGACGGTGCTGCTGACGGAATTCATGCATGCGATCGTGTCGTTGCACCAGGGCGTGTCGGTATTTGCAGGAGTCGGAGAAAGAATCCGAGAAGGACACGAACTCTGGCACGAGATGCAATCGGCCGGAGTCATGCCGCATACCCTGATGGTGTTCGGCCAGATGGATGAATCCCCTGGCGTCCGTTTCCGCGTGGGATTGTCGGCGCTTACGTATGCTGAATACTTTCGCGATAGCCTCCATCGGGAAGTGCTATTCCTCATGGACAACGTCTTTCGGTTTGTCCAGGCAGGCAGCGAGATTTCAGGTCTGCTCGGACGCATGCCTGCTACAGTCGGGTATCAACCAACTCTCCTGACGGAAATTGCCGAATTACAGGAACGAATCATCTCCACTACCAGCGGAGCCATTACTTCCGTGCAAGCGGTGTATGTGCCGGCCGACGACCTCACGGACCCGGCCGTGAACGGGATTCTGTCACACCTTGATACACTGGTGATCCTCACCCGCGTGCAGGCCAGCAAAGGGATCTATCCGGCAGTCGATCCGTTGCAATCCTCCAGCAAGCTCATGGACCGGCATTTTCTCGGTGACCGCCATTACACGGTGGCCGAAGGTGTCCGCGAACACCTGGCCCGCTATAAGGAGCTGGAAGACATCATCGCCATGCTCGGGATCGAAGAGCTGTCCGAGTCGGACCGGCGCATCGTGCTCCGTGCCCGAAAGCTCCAACGATACATGACCCAGCCCTTTCACGTGACCGCTGAGCTGACCGGCATTCCCGGTGTTGCGGTTCCCTTGTCGGCCACGTTGCGAGATTGCGAGGCCTTCTTGCGCGGGGCCTACGACGAGGTGCCGGAAGATCGATGCTACATGCGAGGAGCCATCGAGGAATCTTCGCCGTGAAACCCTTTACGCTGCTCCTGCAGGATGCAACCCATCGCGAACAAGTTGACGATGTCGCGAGCTTCGTCGGATGGGATGAGTCGGGCTCATTCGGTCTCCTGGCCGGCCACGAACGGTTCATGACGGTATTGTCGTGGGGGCTTGCGCGATTTCAGACCATGGACGAGAGGTGGCATTACCTCGCGCTGCCAGGGGGGCTTCTGTACTTCCGACAGAATATCGCGACGATCAGCACGCGTCGGTTTTTTCGTGATGACGATGTGGATCGGATCAGTCGCACCTTGGAGGAGCAGCTCATGGTCGAAGAAGATAGCCTGCGATCCATGAAGCAAAGCCTGAGTCGGTTGGAGGAGGAGATGTTCAAACGGCTCTGGCAGATGGGACGGAGAGAGTGGGTGTTATGAGCGCGGCCGAGAACAAACTCAAAGAACATATCCGTATGCAAACACGCCGGATGAAGCGGGCTGAACAGGACCGTCCGACCTTGCTGGGGCAAACCGTCTATGTGGGAACACTGGGGTTGCTGATGGTGATCCCCATCGTAGTCGGCGCCTATGTCGGACAGTGGCTCGACGGTTTTGCGGAAGGCTACTCCATTCGTTGGACGCTCGGTTTGATTCTGCTAGGGGTAGTCATTGGCGCCGCGAATGTGTATTTGTTCGTGAGAGAGTGACGCATGGGCCTGAATCCTGTCTTCACCATCGGTCCGATCGCAGTGACGGTTCCGGTGGTGACCACATGGGGCATCATGTTGGCGCTCGTCGTTCTGTCATGGCTTGCGACCAGAAATCTTCATCAAGAGCCGGGACCAGTTCAAGTAATCCTTGAGGGATTGATCGGCGCGATGGATCGTGCTGTCCGTGAGGTATTGCCGAATGTCGCGACGCAGGTGCTGCCGTTCATCGGTACCCTGTGGGTGTTCGTAGTCGTGGCCAACCTTGTCGGCATCATTCCTGGTCTTCATTCGCCGACGGGAACTTTATCTACGACGGCGGCCCTGGCGGTCCTTGTCTTTTTCTCAGTCCATTGGTTCGGTATCAGATCTGAAGGACTCGCGGCCTATCTCAAGCACTATCTAGCCCCGAACCCCATCATGTTGCCGTTTCACCTCATGAGCGAAGTGACCAGGACCGTGGCATTGGCCATCCGGTTGTTTGGCAACATCATGAGCCTTGAAATGGCGGTGGTGCTGGTCTTGCTGGTGGCGGGCTTTCTTGTCCCGGTTCCACTACTGATCCTGCACATCATCGAAGCGCTGATTCAGGCCTATATCTTCGGGATGCTCGCGCTGATTTATATCGCCGGCGCGATTCAGTCACGGCAACTGCGCCAATCTGAAAAGAGGAACCATCATGCGTGATATTAGTTGGTTTGCGCTCGCTTCAACCGTGGTTGCCGGTTTGGCCATTGCGATCGGCACCATGGTGCCGGCTATCGCGATGGGACGCGCGATCAGTCAAGCGCTGGAAGCGCTGGCGAGACAGCCGGAGGCGGAACGCTCCATCATGCGTACGCTTTTTATTGGACTCGCGATGATCGAATCGCTGGCGATCTACTGCCTTGTGATCGTGTTGATTATCCTGTTCCGCAATCCGTTGTTGGAATATCTGTTCAAGCCGTAGGCGATTCATCCGTTGAACCGTTCAGACCCGTGGCCTCAGGAGAATGGCGGTGGAACTAGATTGGTCAACGTTTCTCCTTGAAATCGTCAATGTGCTGGTCTTGGTGTGGCTGTTGAAGCGATTCCTATACCGGCCGGTCATGACCGTAATCGAGGAACGGAAGGCCGCTATTGCAAAGACGGTCGCCGACGCTCAGCGCGTCCAGAAGGAAGCCCAAGCTCTCCAGGATCGGTATGACCAACGCCTCGTCGAATGGGATAAGGAGAAAGACCAGGTGCGTATGCAACTGCAGGAGGAGATTGCCGCCGAACGACGGCAACGGCTCGCGGCTTTACAGGTCGAGATCGAAAAAGCGAGAGAACAGCATGCGGCCAGAGACAGCCAGCAGATGAAAGAAACAATTCGGCAGGCGGAGGCCACAGCGATTGCACACGGAACGCGATTTGCCGCAACACTGCTTGCGCGCATTGCCACTCCCGAGCTGGAGGGCAAGATCATCGACGCGGCATTGGAAGACCTCGCGAAGCTCCCTCCGAATCAGGTTGACGCAATGACATCATCTCTTCCGGCGAATGCACGTGGCCGTGTCACGACGGCGTTTCCCTTGGAACCGTCACGGCGTGATCGGCTGGTGAGCCAGGTGGAAGAATTAGGCCGACAACGATTCGAGTGGGAATATGCCGAGGATCAGGAATTGCTTGCAGGATTGCGCGTGAGTCTGGGGGGATGGGTGCTTCGTTGCAACCTGAAAGACGAATTACAATTCTTTGCGGAGAGTGAAAGCAATGGCTGTTGAGCAATCGGCAGCGGAATCGTTGCTGGACCGACGTGCAGCCTGGCTGCAGTCCTATCGCTTCGGCCTGCGCGTCGACGAACAGGGAACAGTCGTGTCGGTGGGAGATGGCATCGCGTGGATCGACGGGCTGCCTTCAGCCGGGATGGACGATGTGCTCAACTTCGAGGATGGCAGCCGAGGGTTGGTGGTCGTCTTGGCAAAGAATCTGATTGGGGCGATCTTGCTTCAGGCGACGGATGCTTTGACGGCGGGAACATCCGTTTATGTGACGGTGCGGAGGCTGACAATCCCCACAGGAGATGCCTTGCTCGGGCGTATCATCGATCCTCTCGGCAATCCGCTGGACGGGCTCGATCGCCCGGACTGCCGGATGTCCAGGCCGTTAGATTCGCTCTCGCCTGCCATTGCTACCCGTGACATAGTGAAGAAGCCTCTCTACTCCGGGAACAAAGTCGTTGACACGTTGATCCCGATCGGCAAAGGCCAGCGGCAGCTCATTGTCGGCGATAACGGACTGGGAAAAAGTTCGTTGGCCATCGACACCGTGATTAACCAACGGGAGAAAGACGTCATTTGCATGTATGTCCTGATCGGTCAGAAACGCACTACGGTGGTGAACACGATCGACGCGCTTCGCCAGTATGGGGCGCTGGACCATACGGTGGTGGTCGTCGCCGAAGCGACGGCGCTGCCGGGTCTCACCTTCCTCGCCCCCTTTGCCGGCTGTGCCGTGGCCGAAGCTTGGATGGCTCAAGGAAAAGATACGTTGATCGTTTATGATGATCTCACGACCCATGCACAAGCTTATCGTGAGCTGTCGCTCTTGCTTCGGCGTCCCCCGGGCCGTGAAGCGTACCCAGGGGACATTTTTTATCTCCATGCGCGCCTCCTCGAACGGAGTACCTGTCTCGGGCCTGCGGACGGCGGGGGCAGCATGACGGCCTTGCCTCTCGTTGAAACCAAGGAGGGGGAGATCGCTTCCTATATTCCGACGAATCTCATTTCTATCACGGACGGCCAGATTTACCTGGACCGCCGGTTGTTCGCCGCCGGTATTCTTCCGGCGATCGATGTGACCAAGTCCGTTTCGCGGGTCGGCGGGAAGAGTCAGCATCGGCGGATCAAAGAGAAAGCAGGCCGCATGAAATTTGACTATCTGCAGTTCTTGGAGCTCGAAGCCTTCACCCGGTTTGGATCGAGGCTGGAGGCCTCGATGGAAACGAAGATCTCCCGAGGTCGTGTCTTACGTGAGCTGTTGAAGCAGGACCGCCTGTCTCCGCTGTCCATAGAATGCGATCTAGGCTGGTTGATTGCCTATGATCTAGGTCTGTTCGACCGAGTTCCCAAAGGTGCGCTCACCGGGGTCATGGTTGGCCTGGCAGCGAAGGTTGTAGCCAGCGGGCTCGCGCTTGACGACGACGAGGAGCGGTGGCGGCAAAGCGTTACGGCATGGTGTGAGGAATTGGTACCTCATGAGCAAACGGCGTGACGTCGAAGAGCATGTGAGGGCTCTCGGTGAGATCGAGGGTATCATGGTAGCCATGAAGAATCTCGCGCTGATGGAGAGTCACAAGTTGAACCGGGTCTTGACGATGCAGCATCGCGTCGTGGAGGAAATCGAGACAGCCGGACGGGAGTTCCTGTCGTATCATCCAAACTTCACACCGGATTCCTCAGGCCATGATCTCTTTCTGGTTATCGGGGCGGAGCGGGGCTTTTGTGGCGATTTCAACGACCGTCTGCTGTCGGTATTGGACCGCCATCTTCGGGCGACTGGCGACCAAAACCCGGTCCTGATTGTTGTAGGGCGAAAACTCCTGCAACGGGCTGAACGGCACAAACGAATTGCGGCGTTCGTGGAGGGCCCTACCGTCGCGGACGAGGTGCCGTCGGTTCTGATGCGGGTGATTGAACAGGTACGAGACGTCACGGCGCGGCACCCTAGAGAAGCAAGAGCGGCGGTGACAGCGGTGTATCATGATGCGGTGACGGAAGAGGTGATGATTCGGCCCCTCAGGCCGTTCCAACCCGCTCTCCCTGAAGCGAATGAACAGTCGTTCGCCCCAGTGCTGACACTTGAGCCGGACGTTTTCTTCGCTCAACTTGTAGACCTGTATCTCTTCTCGCTCCTGCACGCAATTGTTTACGACGCGTTGATGGCTGAGAGTCGTGCGCGCCTTGCCCACTTGGAATCGGCGCTGCAGCGTCTAGACGGGGACCGTGCGGAACTGTTGCGGAAGCGGAACATCCTCCGACAGGAGGAGATCACGGAAGAAATCGAGGTGTTGATGTTGAGCAGATTCACCCTGCCGCATCGACAATGATTGAGTGGCTGCACAAAGAAAGGAGATCACCATGCCAAAAGACCCTGTCTGTCAGATGGAGGTGGATGAGCGATCGGCGGCCGGACAGACTACCTATAAAGGCACCACGTACTATTTTTGCGCGCCAGGCTGTCGGGAGGCGTTTGAGAAAGACCCGGAACAATATCTGCCGAAGCAGACGGATCTCCTGGGGCGGAACATTCGATCGAACGGGTGATCCGACATGTCCATCATCCGCCAAGATCCGACGACGAAAGAGTGGGTCATCATCGCCGCAGAGCGGATGCGGCGGCCGCACGAATACAAGACCCTCGCCACTGGCCGCGCTCCCCAGACCGACGGCAGTCTCTGTCCGTTTTGTCCCGGTCATGAGACATCCACGCCTGACGAGGTGTTTCGAATCTCCGACCTGCGAGGGACGGGCTGGACCGTGCGTGT
>DKBD01000130.1 GCA_002451055.1 Nitrospira sp. UBA6909
TGTATAGCGTAACATAGCGGGAATGCTTTCGAAGTCAAGAGGTGTGCGAAGCCCAGCAGGCTCTTCTTCAGTGATCCACGCTCTCTGCATCTTGGAAAAGGCAGGGTGCCATGGTACCCTGCCGGCCGAGCAGACCTTTTTTCGCCTGTCATCACACAAAGGATACGGATCTCCGATGGCCACGCCAAACTTTCTCGAGCCGACCGATCGCTTCCTTCATCGTCACCTTGGTCCCAGCGATGCAGACATTCAAGAGATGCTGGCGACATTGGGACTCCAGTCGCTCGAGGCGCTCGCCGATGCGACGGTTCCCGAAGACATTCGCCTTCGCGAGCCGCTTTCACTGCCCGCTCATCGAGGCGAGCAGGAGGTCCTGGGCCGTTTGAAAGATCTTGCGTCCAAGAACAAGATCTCTCGTTCGCTGATCGGCATGGGCTACTACGACTGCGTGACTCCCGGTGTGATCCAACGAAACATTCTGGAGAATCCCGCCTGGTATACGCAGTATACACCCTATCAGGCCGAGATCTCCCAGGGCCGACTGGAAGCGTTGGTCAACTTTCAAACGATGGTCGCTGACTTGACCGGTTTGTCGCTCTCGAATGCGTCTCTGTTGGACGAAGCCACGGCGGCGGCAGAAGCGATGGCGATGTGTCATGCGATCGCCCGCGGCAGAGGCGAGGAGCGACATGAATTCTTCGTGTCGCGTGATTGCCACCCCCAAACGATCGCGGTGCTGCGGACGAGAGCCGAACCGCTCGGCATCGCCATCCGAACCGGGACCACGGCCTCTGTCGACTATTCGGCCGGGCGCCTCTGCGGCTTGTTGCTCCAATACCCGGCCACGGACGGCTACGTCGGAGACTTCAGCGATCTGGTCTCGAAAGCTCATGCAGCCGGCACCCTTGTGGTCGTCGCGACGGATCTCCTAGCCCTGACATTGCTTCGGCCTCCCGGAGAATTTGGAGCTGATATTGCGGTCGGTTCGACCCAACGGTTTGGGGTGCCGGTTGGTTTCGGAGGACCGCATGCGGCCTTCTTGGCGACGAAAGACGAGTACAAGAGGCAAATGCCTGGGCGCATCGTCGGCGTCTCCAAAGATGTGACGGGAAAGCCGGCTATTCGGCTCTCGCTTCAAACGCGCGAACAGCACATCCGACGTGAGAAAGCGACCAGCAACATCTGCACGGCCCAAGTCTTGTTAGCCGTCATGGCAAGCATGTACGCCGTGTACCACGGACCGGAGGGGCTTCGCCGTATTGCCGTCCGTATACACGGACTGACGTTGCTCCTGGCGGAAGGGTTGCGGCGCCTCGGCTTCGATGTGTTGCCGAAAGTATTTTTCGATACGATTCGCGTGCCGATCGCCGGAACCCAAGCCGATCAGATTCTCTTGCGGGCAAACGATCGGGAAATCAACCTCCGGCGCTACGAGGATGGGTCCATCGGCCTGTCGCTCGACGAAACCAGCTCGGAAACTGAGGTCCTCAGCTTGCTCGAAATCTTTGTGGGTCATGAGCGGCTGCCCTTCGTCCTCTCCGACCTTCTCGCCGCCATCGATCTGGCCTACCCTCCGTCATTGGCCAGAACGAGCAAATATCTGACGCACGAGATCTTCAATCGCTTCCACTCCGAGCACGAAATGCTCCGGTATCTCCATCGGCTGCAGGCAAAGGACCTCTCGCTGGTGCACTCCATGATTCCGCTGGGCTCCTGCACCATGAAACTGAACGCGACCTCCGAGATGCTGCCGGTCACGTGGCCGGAGTTTGCCCAGCTGCACCCGTTCGCCCCGCAGGAGCAGACCCGCGGCTATCAGGAGATGATCCAACAACTCGCGGCCTGGCTGTCCGAGATCTCAGGATTTGCGGCCTTCTCGCTCCAGCCGAATGCGGGCTCTCAAGGCGAATATGCGGGGTTGATGGTGATTCGAGCCTACCATCAATCGAGAGGAGAGGCACATCGGGATGTCTGTTTGATTCCGGTGTCCGCCCATGGGACCAATCCAGCCAGCGCGGCCATGGCCGGCATGACCGTTGTCGTCGTCGCTTGCGACCGGCACGGCAATGTGGATCTTCACGATCTGGAAGCCAAGGCCGCCCAACACCGGGATCGCTTGGCAGCGGTGATGCTGACTTATCCATCCACGCACGGTGTCTTCGAAGCAGGCGTACGGCGTATCTGCCATATCGTCCATACGCACGGTGGACAGGTCTACATGGACGGTGCCAACATGAACGCCATGGTCGGCCTCTGCCGTCCCGGCGACATCGGCGCGGATATCTGTCACCTGAATCTCCATAAGACCTTTTGCATTCCCCACGGCGGCGGCGGACCTGGCGTGGGCCCCATTGGAGCGGCGGCGCATCTTGTTCCGTTTCTCCCAGGACATCCGGTGACGAAACTCGGAGGACCCGAAGCCATCGGCCCCATATCCGCCGCTCCGTTCGGCAGCGCAGGCATCTTGCCGATTTCCTGGGTCTATATCGCCATGATGGGCCATGACGGACTGACGAAAGCTACCCAGGTCGCCATTCTCAACGCCAACTACATGGCGAAGCGGCTGGAAAAACATTTTACGATTCTCTATGCCGGCGACGCCGGGTTGGTGGCGCATGAATTCATCCTCGATTTGCGGGAATTCAAGGAGAGCGCCGGGATCGAGGCAATGGACGTCGCCAAGCGGCTGATGGACTACGGCTTCCATGCGCCGACCGTCTCGTTCCCCGTGGCCGGCACGCTCATGATCGAACCGACCGAGAGCGAAGCGAAACCGGAACTCGATCGGTTATGCGACGCACTCATCCGAATTCGAGCCGAAATCCAGGAAATCGCCGACGGTCGCCAGCCGCGGACAAACAACCTCCTCAAAAACGCCCCGCACACGGCCGCTCTTGTCACGGCAACCGAATGGACCCGCCCCTACAGCCGCGAACAAGCGGCGTTTCCCGCTCCATGGGTGGCACAGAACAAATTCTGGCCAAGCGTCAGTCGCATCGACGAAGCCTACGGGGACCGCCATCTCGTCTGTACCTGCCCGCCGATCGAAAGCTACCAGTCCTAGCCCCCATTCCTTGACGGGATGACAGAGGGTAGGGCGTAAGAAGCGACGTGGGCTTGCCTCACATTGATGTCGTTTCCCACCCGTCTCGAACAGAGTGTGTGCGGTTCGGTCAGGGCGAGGCGGGTGCGCGTGCCTTGGCGTCCTTGTCCTTCTTGTCTCTCACAACCTGCGTCATGTAGATCATGACCTCCTCGCGGCTGAGACCGTACCATGAACATTCTTCACTTCTGCTTCGCGACAATCTGATCTTTGATTTTGTCGTATGTCGCTTGAGGGAGAATCTTCTTCTGCACCAACTCATCCTTCCGCTTGTACGGTCGCCCCTCGACAATCTTCTCCGCGTAGGCTTCCCCGATCCCAGGGAGCGTCTTGAGTTGGTCCGCCGTGGCGGTGTTGAGGTCGAGAGGTTCGGCAGCATAAAGGCTGGAGACACTTGCTACAGGCAGGGAGAAAACAGGAAATGCACCGAAGAGCAGTGCGATGACCCCGAAACTAATAGCCCATTTCTTCGCAACTGAGCACATGATGACCTCCTCCGCGAATGTGTGCTTCCCTTTCAAGATACAAGAGAGCGAGACCCCATGACCCGACGAAACCAACCAATAGCTGGGTACGCCCTAAGCTCTCTGTCATTCCAAAACCAGCGGTGAGATCCGCCAAACTCTGACAAGCTTGAAGCGAGCCGAGAATAACGCTGGCGGATTCTTTCAACAACCTTTAGTCCACATACACGTGACCGCTTATTCGGATATCCTTGTGCTTGGGGCAAAAGAACGGGTACCGAGCCCCCAGGTTTTTCTCCCCAGCTAATCCACGCGGCGAAACCTGAATTTTCTTCGTCTCACCGGCCTTCAGCTTCAGTTGAATCGGCATCGGGATGTTTCGCGGGAGCAGTCCTCCATAGCTAGGATCCACCTTCAGTTCGGGGAACGCCTCTTCTTCAGGAACAAGCATGTACAGCCCCCATATCGCGAATTCGTGGTCGATCCCGGTTGGATTCTGGATGACAAACCACAACGGCTCATCGAGATCTTCTTTCTGGTTAATGACCACGGCGTTCGGGAGCCAGACTTCCGTTTCTCCCATTTCAAACACACCCTTCTTTTTGCCCAACTCTTGAGCGACAAACACAAACTCCTTGGCCTCCGCCCCTCTCGGTAGGCCAACCAGACCAGCGCACAGTGCAAACGCACCAATCAGAGGTATCCAGGAGAAGACTTGAGATAGTCCCTTGCTCGTCATAACACCCACCTCCCTTCGTCGATCGACCCAGCGCCATGCAGGCGATCAAGCCTGTCGGTTCGCTTCAGAAAAAGTTGAGCGACGGGCGCACACCAAACAAATCTGCAAAGCGAGTGCCGATTGACGAATTCTCCTCTGGTCAAGAGCCGATGAAGAGATGGCTCGGAACTGGGCATGGGATTGGTGCTTTTTGGGACTTCACTCTCCCTTGAGTTGTTTCAAATTGGGCCAATCGAGCTTTGTCTGAGGCGTGACGGAGATGATGCAAGCACGGCGAGGGCGCCGGAAAACAGTTTCGCGGCACTTGGAGGACACCCCTTGTGCATTCCCCCACAGTTTGAGCCTACTCCGCCGAAGCAGCTTCGGCTGCGAAGGCCGGACAGCCGTGGCCTCCTGCGTAGGTGGGTGAACAATGAAGATTTATTCATCATCTCCTCATAGACCCTTCATAGAGCAGGAGTAGATTGGCCACATGAAAACGGAAGGAGGTGAGGAGCTATGGTGGCATTGATCATCGGCGTGGTGGCAGTGACTGTCGGATTAGCAGTCGTGTATTCAGCTTTCGTGTACACGGTATCCCATCCTGGGCATAAGTAGGCGAGAGCAGGCTCACTGATGATTGACGGGGATTGTGGCTGACGCATACGTGCCAATTCCTGAATCATATGCGGTGAAGTCGAACGCTAGAAGTTTTGGGGTGGGCAACAGAATTGATCGAATGGCGCAATCGGAAGGCGCGAGCCCTGCCCTGCAACAGAAACCCTCAGGGGTCTTTTCAGCCAGCCACGGACNNGCCTGTGAGTCCGTAGGACTGACGGATTTCCACACGAGATCTCATCTCACGTTTCAGCGAACTGTCAGTTGTCACACGTCAATGGTCTTGCGTGCCCCTCATTTCCGGCATCATGGATGATGTCCGGCGCACTGTGGTTTTTTCCCATGACGCGTGTCCTTTTCGCCACTTCATCTATGTGAGCAGCGATGAGCGTGGCGTGGAAAGCTGCTGTTATTCTTATCGTTTCACATCATCGCAATCTGTGGTATTACGATTGCTACTGCACGCCGATGCGTTGATTACACGAGTCACGAGACAGATATCACAATGCGACAGGAGAGTCCGTATGATCGTGAGACTGGTTTGGAGGTTTCTCGTTCTATCCATGTTGTGGTTCCCGGCCACCTCGCTGGCTGCCTCTCCAACAGTCCCTGACGCGTCACGGCAGCTGTATGATCGCGTGATGGAAGAATATAAACTTGGAGATTACGAAGCGGCATTGGCAGGTTTCAGGCTATTTATTGAGTTGCATCGCCAATCTCCTCTATCCGCGAACGCGCAATATTGGATTGGAGATTGTCAATTCCGCTTAGGCCGCTACAAGGAGGCCCTCGATTCCTTCTACAACGTCCGCGCATATGACCCTGTGAGCCCCAAGCTGGCTGCATCGGCGTTTAAGATCGGTCAGACCTACTCCATGCTTGGCGACTATCACAGGGC
>DKBD01000168.1:0-9860 GCA_002451055.1 Nitrospira sp. UBA6909
AAGCAGGGAGTGCTGGAGCGGCACGTCCTCGTGGAAGGGACCATCTTGTATGAGCTGGCCCCGCCCAAGCCACCGAGCTGATTCGGAGGGAGGGGACGAGGCACGACGGGGTACGTGAGAGGCTCGTCCTCACGATCGCCACCCATTCGACCTCAGGCCCACATGGCAGGGCCAGCGCGAGCCATTCTTCGCCTTCACCCCATTCCTNNNTCGACGGCTGCAGGAGACGTGTCCATGAAGAATGTGGGGCTCGTTCTGCGCTGTCTGAATAAAGGGCGTGGTAATTCTCCCACACCATGCGGGAAATGTCCCAGCTGTCCCAATCTCTCAGTTTCATTACTCCTTTCGCAATCAAGGTGGGCGCGGTGACGTGATGCGGGGGGGGACTCACCACGGTGTTCATGAAGGCCAGTCGGGCGATCCAGCATATTCTTCGCAAATTGGTCAGGCAGAACGATGGCATGAAAGCTGCGATGTCCACGATCACAGGGCCGTCAGAGACGGGTGGTTGGTGGGAACTAGTCCCGCAAACAATGAAGCGGGGCTCGCCGCGGCCACGATCAGAATGGATGTTCGGAAGGGAATGGAGGAACTTCACGGTACTCCCACTGTGTCGGTTAATACTCATGTCTGACACTATATTATTTAGCGTACAACTAACAGGGGTCGCTTACTCAATCTGTGGGAGCCAGGGCATATGACAACATCGTCAACAGTGGAAGGACGCATGATGGTGCTTCCAGCGCGCCACGAAAACGAACAATGGCACGTTTACTTTGGGCGAATCGGTGCTGCTTAAGAACCCAGATTCGGTCTAGACTCACATCCACTGAGGAAAATAAATTTTCTCTCAGTCAGAAGGGAAACACAACATGACTATTTCGAAGTTCAGAAACTTAGACGAATTCAAGCATGTCGATTTTGCAATCGTCGGGGCTGGCATCTCGGGGCTCTATTGTGCTTTGCGGCTGAGCCAGGCCAATCCGACAAAGCAGATCGCCGTCATCGAGCGGTTGGACCGAACCGGCGGACGGCTCGACACCGACCTCATTACGGTGCGGCCAGGTGAAGTGGTTCGCGAAGAAGAAGGTGGGATGCGATTCCAGTATTCGATGACCGAACTGATGACGCTGATCAAGGAGATGGGTCTTTGCGAGCAGATTGTTCCATTCCCGATGAGGAGTGATTTTCCCGTTGGTGGCAATACCAATCGGTACTTTCTCCGCGGTCGATGTTTTACCGCGCAGGAAGCCCTTGGTGGCCGAAATAAAATCTGGGGTGAAATCTACAATCTCAAGGAAAACGAGAAGGGAAAGGGTCCGGCAGATATCATTCACGATGTCTACACAGCAGTGCTGACTCACAACAATGCGACCCAGCCTGTCGACCAGACACCTGACTATTGGACGAAGCTACGCAACCAATACAACTGGAGAGGTACGCTGCTGCGTGATTGGCAGATGTGGGGCCTGTTGCGGGACATGGATTATTCAGAGGAATGTGTGCAGATGCTGTCGGAAACGATCGGCTTTGCCGGGCCGTTCAAGGCACCGATCAATGCCGGTGATGCCTTCCAGATCCTCGCCGATTTCCCAAAAGATCCGAAGTACTTCACCTTTCGGAAGGGGTTCAGCACTCTGCCGAACGCTGTACGGGACGCCCTGCCAAAGGATCGCGTCAGCATCATGTTGAGCACAAATGTGAACTCAATTGCGCGTCACGGCGAGAAGTTCAAGCTGGAGCTGACCGAAGCACCCGACCGAGAAAACTCCAACCCGAATATTCCCGGAGGCGAACGGAAAAGCCTTTCGTGCAGTCAAATCGTGATGGCGACCGCCACCAAGGGGATGGAAGACTTGTTCGCGGCCTCACCTGCGTTCAATGAAGGCCCTGGAGCCCAGGCTTTGTGGGACAGTATCCATGCGGCACGCGGAATGCGGCTGATGAAAATCAACCTGTATTTCAATCAGCCATGGTGGCTTGAGGCTGGCGGAGTGGTTAAGCCGCCCGTGCAGTTTGGGCCGAACTTCAGCAATCTCCCATTGAATTCGATCTACCCCTTCTATTCGATTCCGGTCGATGAGGCCGGTCCGGAGCAGGTCAACCTGACCGCGGACGAAGAGATGCATTACCGAGCCGCCGCGCTGACGATGTATTGCGATTTCGATAATTCGATGTTCTGGCAGGGCCTGCAGAATGTGGGCGACAAGTTTTCGTCGCCACTGCAGGAGAAGCAAAGCAAGCCGCCACAAACGCTGTACCCGGCGTCGAAAGCCGTCGTTGCCGAGTTGAAGAAACAGCTTAGTCAGCTGTTTGACATCAAGGTCGACGCCGTACCGGAACCGATTTTGACCAGCTACCGCCTGTGGGACGGCGATGAGGAATTTGAGTTTGCCTATCACCAGTGGCGCCTTGGCGTGGATGATGTCGCCGTGCGGGACCATCTCGCCGCGCCCCTGCCAAACGTCTTCTTTTGCAACGAGGCGATATCGGACATGCAGGGCTGGGTAAATGGGTCGCTGCGGTCCTGTAATAAGGCGCTCGCCTGCATGGGTGTTGCTCTTCCCGAGCCAGACGGATGCACTCCGCCAAAGGCGACCACGGCGCCGCGTGCCCTACATGCCGGACTATGGGGAGCTTGACCCATGCTGTCACATCTTCACACAGGGAATTTCGACCGCGAGTATCGTACGCAGGCAAAAGCGGCAGGTGGCGAAACTGTCGCCACCTATCTGAATAAGAGATTAAAACAGATCGGCGTCAGTCATGTCTTCTGTATCCCCGGTGACTATCTCGCCGAATGGGCGGCAACACTCGACGATCCAGGCATGAATGCCGGTCTGATCCGCGTCCATCCGAACAATGAGATGTGCGCAACCTATGCGGCGGACGGCTATGGACGGGCCACGAACCAGACGGTGGGATGTGTCGCGTTCACATACGGTGTCGGCGGGATCAATGCCGCGCAGGCCGTTGCGGGTGCCTATGTCGAGCAGGTGCCTCTGGTGGTTATCAATGGAAGTCCATCCGTTGCACAGTTCAACTCCCAGCGCGACCAGGGTGTCCTCTACCACCACATGGTGAACGGCTCCCACACCGATCATCACATCTTTAGCGAGATCACCGAGATCGCGGTGAAGATCGACAACCCGGCCACAGCGCCGGGCCTGATCGATGCCGCTTTGCAGACCTGCCTGACAACCAGACGGCCGGTCTATATTGAGCTCGCCGCGCAGACCGGACACATGCCGTGTGCGTCGGTGCCAAAGATGGAACTCCGTGCCTGTCAGATCCCTTCCTCGCCCGCGTCTGTCAGCGAGGCTTGCGCGGCGGTGATGGCGCATCTCAGCTCGGCCAAACGTGCCGTCGTCGTGGGCGGTTCGGAGATCGCACGGTACGGTCTGCAGGAGAAGTTCGCAGAGCTATTGCGGTTGATTCAGGCTCCCTATGCCACGAGCCCGCTTGGCAAGAGCGTACTTTCGGAATTGCGGACTGACGTGAGTTTTGCCGGAGTCTATTTCGGCAAGAGTTCGCAAGATAATTTGCAGCAGCTACTGGAGTCGGCTGATTGCGTCCTGACACTCGGCGTTCGTGACACCGACTTCAACTATCTCGGGGTCGTGACGCCTGACTATAAGCCCACCCCGGGAACCAAGCTGCCCGGGCCTGATCACATTCAGGTGAGGAATGGTGCGGTTCTGGTCGGTCGGCAACTGGCCTATTGGGGCGATGTCGGTCTCGAAGTCTTGCTGGATGCGCTACTTGCTGCGCTGGCGAAACTGCCCGACAAAAAACTGCCGGGCGCCCCGTTTCCGTGCCTCGCGGGTTCAGTTTCCGAAATCCCGTGTGTGTCGAACGACCTCGATGCCGATCCGATCACCTATGATAGTTTCAAATCGATCCTGAACTATGGGTTTCTGGAAGGACGTGAGGAGGAGACTCAGATCATTGCCGACTCCGGATTCTCATTCCTGTCCAATATCGGCCTGAAATGCGCTGAGGGCGGCTACATCGCGCAGCTCGCCTGGGCGGCGATTGGCTACGGCGTCGGGGCGATCCCTGGGGTGACGCTGGCGAATGAAATCGCTGGACGGAAACGTCGCACTCTGGCGATTACCGGAGATGCGGCATTCGCTGAATCTTTGAACGCGATTGGCACCGTGGCCCAGCTTGGTCAGGACGCGATCATCTTCGTCATGGACAATCGTGTTTACGCGGTCGAGCAGTGGCTGATCGACGCGAATGCTTTCTGCCCCGAGAACGCGCCGCCCTTTGCCGCGCTGACCGACGTCCCGCAAGGCCACATCTGGGATTATGTGAAGCTGGCGGAAGGGTTTGGCGGTAAGGGTCATTCGGTCAAGACAAATGGTGAATTGAAAAACCTGATGAAGGAATTGAAGAAGGAGACTCCGCCGATCAATGAGGTCACTAAAAGGCCGACCTTTACCTTGGTCGCCGTTCGCCTGCCAAAGAACAGCCTGCCGGGCAATGCTAACTGGAAAATGAACTGCAAGTCGCTGGCGCACATGCCGCCGTCTGAAGAAACGAAAGACCGTCAACCATGACCATCACACCTCTCATTTATCGTCTGCCAAGCTCGCTTGGGTTTCCGTTTTCCACTGCTGTCCGGGTCGGTAATATCTGGCACTTGTCGGGGCAGATTGGCCTGTTATCCGGCGCGACAACCGTTGTGCCGGGCGGCGTGGGGCCAGAAACGAAGCAGACACTCGCCAACATCAAGGCATTGCTCGAACAGGTCGGCAGCTCGATGGCCGATGTCATCAAGGTTGGCGTTTTCCTGAAGGACATCGCCACCTTTGACGAAATGAATGCCGTGTACAAAACGTTCTTTGAGCCTGGCAGCTATCCGGCGCGGTCGGCGGTTGGGGTGAGCGGCCTCGCCCTCGGCGCAAATGTCGAGATTGAATGCAGCGCGCTCGCGCGTTGAATATGGGCCGGGATCGAGTTGTAGAGATACGCGCTGACGAAGCCGTTCCTGAAGCTTCTCGACTCGGTCAATAAGCAAACTTCGTTCGTCTATTGACACGGAGCAAGAGGCTAATGACAACATCGTCAACAGTTGAATACCGCGTGTTGGTACTTCCGGAGCGCCACGAGCTTCAGGTCGAGACGGCGTTAAGCGGACCAGTAGCTACAGGCTCCGTCCACATCCAGATTCCCACCTGGGTGCCCGGTGACTATTCATTCGCGCCGCAGGCGAGAGACCTGTTCAATGTGCTAGGTGAGAGGCTCGCCCTCACGATCGTCACCGCCTGAGCTTCAGGCCCACGACCATGAGCAGTGGCAGCCATGCGTCGCTTCCACCGCGGTCCTGCCATCGCCACACCCACACCCGCGTGCCTGCCTTGACACGCTTCATCATCTCGTGACGGAGAGATCCTGTTCCATCGACTGTACAAGCCTACTTATTGCCGTGGCATTTCGACGGCTGCAGGGGATGAAAAAGGGGACAGGCTACTTTATCTTGCGTCAAGCGGCGCGGTTCCTGTACCCTGCCCGGCCATGCCTACCACATCCTCAACCGTGGCAATGGCGGGGTACGCATCTTTCGGAAGGCCGCTGACTACACGGCGTTGATCGAGTTACTCCGTGCGGCCCACGCTCGGCATCCGCTCAAGATCTTTGGCTTCTGCCTGATGTCCAATCATTTTCACCTCGTGGTGGCCCCCACCACGAAGGCGGGCCTGAGTCCGTTCATGCACTGGTGGATGACAAGTCATGTCTGGCGGTATCACCACCATTATCGAAGTCATGGGCACATGTGGCAGGGACGATTCAAGAGTTTTCCCATTCAACGGGACGGCCATCTCCTCACCGTCCTCCGCTATGTGCTCCGGAATCCCGTTCGCGCGGGACTCGTTGCACACGCGAGTGAGTGGCCATGGTCCAGTCTGCGGTTCCCAGATCTCACCGCGCCTCTGCCGGTCGAGACGCCACAGGAGGGAGTAAGCTGGATTGATCAGCCGCTCTTCGATCATGAACTCACTGCCCTCCGCACCTGCGTGAATCGGCAGCAACCCTTCGGGACCGCCGACTGGCAACGACGGATCGCCGCCACCTTGGGCCTCACCTCCATGCTGCGCCCGCGCGGCCGGCCCCGCACCTCGCCAGAAAAGTAGCCTGTCCCCTTTTGCTCTCCTTGTGTTCGAGCTCACCACCGCATACAGGACACTTTTCAAAAGGCTTCATGCCTTCACCCGTACCTTCCAGTCAATCCATCGATCAGGATCTGGTCGATAGACCATGATTAATACTGCCCATTGGTTTTCTGGATTATACGCCCATACGCTATGGATCGGTTCGCTGGAGAAGTTTCTGCCAAAAAGCAAACAGCTTGGATATGGTTTGTCATCGCGATCCGGCATGCTACAGATGGTGCAAGAAAGTGGTTGTGTTTTGTCGTGAAGCTGTAGAAACTCTTAAGTGTTGTCGCGTTGGTCCGTATATCTCCAGATTGTCTCGATGCTCCTGCGCCATCTCTCTTTTGGGAGCTGTGAACGAGCAATCGTAACTAGTATGGAAGACCTCCAGGCAGGAAGGAGCTCAGAACATGGCGATCACACCTGCGGAATTCCCGTTTGACGCACATGTCACAGCCTACAGCCTTGCCAATGCCTATTGGCTGGCCCAGGCCTCGAACATTGCCTACGCGGAGAAAGACCGGATTCAGCCGGAGGCAGCCAAGCTCGGGCTGGACCGCTTCCATTTCCTGGCCAAGGACGATACCGAGGGATTCGTTGCAGCGAACGAGCAGATCATCGTCGTCGCCTTCCGCGGCACCGACCCGACCCACATGCAGGACATTCTGACCGACGCCAGGATACACAAAGTGGCGGGGCCATTGGGCGTGATGCACCGCGGTTTCCTTCACGGCTTTGAGCTGGTCAAGGGCGACATGCTTGCCGCGATCGGCCGATTCAGGAATCCGGATCGCCCGCAGTCGGTCTGGTGCACCGGCCATAGCCTCGGTGCGGCGCTCGCCGTCGTCGCGGTTGCGGCACTCCTGGCGGAGGGGCAGACCGTCGACGGTCTCTACAACTTCGGCCAGCCGCGCGTCGGCGACCCGGCGTTCGCGGACGAATTCAACCGCCGTTTCCCCGGGCGGCATTTCCGATTCGTCAACAACAACGACACCGTGACCCGCGTGCCGCCGCGCGAGTTCGGCTATCGGCATACCGGGGAGCTCCGTTACATTGACACCGAGGGACAGATCCAGACCGATATTAATTTCTGGCGGTTGTTCCAGGACCGGATCAAGGGGCGCATGGAGGGTTTTCTCAAACCGGGTACCGACGGACTCAAGGATCACTCGATGCGCCTCTACGTGGCGCATATCGAGAAGGCCCTTATGTCGGGGGCCTGAGCAATGCAGGATGGCGGAGGCCTGACAGGTGGTCTTTGCGTGTCGGCTACTTGTTCAGCGTCCACGGTATATATAACTTATGATTAGATGGAGTCTGGCTTTGCTATCTTGATCCTACCAATTCGATAAACCTTCACCATCATGGCCTATCGTTCTCCTGTGCGCGCCCTTGCCTGTGATAACCTATAACAGGCTGACCGCATGCAGTCTGGTGTGAGTAGTGTAGTGCTATGGGCAGCGGGGGCGTGCGGTGGGCAACGACGCCTTCTTAGGAAGGGATTGGCAGCCAGGTTGGATGGCGCGCTGACCCCTTCTTATCGAGTCCGTCAGCGCTTATGGCGGCGCCGGTTTGTGGCTGGCGGCGCGGTACTATCTCGTCTGCGCCGCGCGGATACTGCCGCGCTCTTCGCCCTGCCGCATTTGCTTTCGAGCTCGCCGCTTGCGGTTTCCAGCACGCGAATGCGCGGTGGGTCAGTTGTCAGTCGCGCGGCAAGTGTGCTTGCGCGATCCAGTGCCGCCCGCAGGGCATCACAATTCGTTGCCGGCAGCGATCGCACCGCCTCCAACAACGCCACGGCCGCCTGATAGCCCACGAACGGCCGCTCCTGTTCGTGATCGAGTCGTTCGGCGAGCCATTCGAGATATGCGATATCGGGGAATGACTGCAGGATGGCGATCGCTGCTAGGCGATTGCCGGCCGAGGCGTTCTGCTGGAGCTCAGGTAGTAATGCCTTCACGGTGGCGGCTTTCGCGGTCATGCGCGAGAAGATGGCGGTCATGCGCTGCGTACGCTGCCATCCAGACGGCATTCGGTGGCGAATCTCTTCGTACTCGGTAGCGAGATCGAGAAACGCCTTCTGATCTTCTGGTCGCACTTGCCCGCCTGGTAAGAGCGTTTTGCGTTCGATGCGCGCAACGGTCGCCTCGTCGCTCAAGATGTCACGGATCGCGCGCAGTAGCCCTCCGCGGACGAACTCACTGAACTGCTCATGTCGTGGATAGCTTTGGGTGAGCCCGATGGGTGCGAGCTTGGTCCGAAACTCGATCACCTGACCAAGCTGTGTTAGCTCCTCCCGGCTTGGCATCGGAATCGGCTCATCGCAAAAATAAAACATGACTTTTGGCAGGTTGCTCTGCTTGCGACGCGCATAGGCCCGCCAGAATTCTTCGATTGTCCCGCTCGGCGCTGTCTTGGTTGGCGTACCACAGCGGCGCCACATCACGCCCACAAAAATGTCATAGTCAGTGGGGATCTGGCGATTGATCACTTCTTGCGGCTGTCCGATATCGGGGTAAGCGTGGGTCTCATAACGCACGAGTTCCAGCGAGATCCGCTGTTCCGGAGCGAGGAAGGTAAGCACGTCGTTGATGTCATCGATGAGTCGGCCCAGGCTCTCACGCTCGGTCTGCACATCGCTCGGCGAAGCAAGAAAAACCTTGATTATGCGTTGCTCGCGGGCGTGGCCTTGTTCAGACATCGACGGCCTCGATGAAGGAGCGGCGCAGCATCGACGATGCAGGCCTGCCTATTCGATCATGCTGAATAGACCAGGTAGCTAGGCCGATAAGACGATGAGGTAAGTGCCCGAGTGCGCCTTGACGTTTGCGCCGTCGCCATAGAGCAAGGTAGCCAAGGTCGCGTGTGGATCCTGAGGCCATGGGATCCGATGCTCCTGTGTGGCGGCTGTTTTCGCCGCGATCAGCACCTGCTGCGCGCAGGTAATTAAAAACCACCTTTTGAACGGCCAAAGCTATATCGCAGGACTGCGAGAGGTGTCAATTTCAGGTTGCTGGTTAAGAAGCTTGCTAGTGTCCGGCTCCAGCACGTTGGAGGTTGCTCCGGGTGCACCATGTTTGATCTCAGAGCGAGAAAACATGTCGGGAATCATTCGAAACATTGAACGACTCGAAGCTTGCTGCGAAATACCAGAAATCGCTCATGAGCTATGCGGCGATGCCGATAAGCTCTCTAGCGGAATGTGGAGTTGTGTGTGAAGTCGGCGGATCATTTCTAGCGACAGGCTCGCTCCCTTGCCAAGATTTCAGAGGCCCTCCTGCGCTTCCCAAGGACGGTCTCCAAGTCCTTATGAGCCATGGTTGACCGGCCATGAGTATAGTGTCATCTCACACCATGTGCTGAATCTCGCGGCGCAATCGGGCTGTTCAGCCTATGATTGCGAATTCGTCGCCCTGGCGAAAGATTTGCGCGTGCCTTTGGTTGCAACGGACCGGCAGATTCTCAAGGCATTCCCTTCCGTGGCAGTCTCACCGCCCATGTTTGTGAGTTGAGTGGAAATACGCAGGTGGCGCGATGGCGGCAATTCGGTTGACGAGACCTGCCGATCTGACGTATCGTGAACCTTCAATTCAGACCGTAGACCAGACGACCTTGTAAAGCCTGGCCGAAGGAGCCACGACGACCATGAAAATCTATCTCGCCAATCCCCGTGGATTTTGCGCCGGTGTCGATCGGGCG
>DKBD01000168.1:9914-41676 GCA_002451055.1 Nitrospira sp. UBA6909
TCGATGCGACCTGCCCGCTGGTGATCAAAGTCCACAATGAAGTCAACCGCGATTATACCCAAGGGTACGACCTCATTCTCATCGGCCATGCAGGCCACCCGGAAGTGATCGGGACGCTGGGCCAGGTTCCGGATAAGTTTCACCTGGTGTCATCGGTCGATGACGTCGAAAAACTGCAAGTGGAAAACACCGTCAATCTGTCGTACGTCACGCAGACCACGTTGAGTGTGGATGAGTGCCGGGACATCGTCGGGGCGTTGCATGAGCGGTTCCCGAACATCAAGGGGCCGCATCAGGANNCCGAACAGCTCCAATTCCAATCGTCTCCGCGAGCTTGGCGAGCGGTGCGGCATTGCTTCCTATCTCATTGATTCAGCCAGCGACATCGATCCGCAATGGCTGCAAGGGGCCAAGGCAGTCGGGATTACGGCCGGCGCCTCCGCCCCGGAGGTTCTGGTGGCGGAAGTGGTGGGTTTCTTACGGTCTGCAGGCCCCTCGGAAGTTGAGGAACTCACTGTGATCGAAGAAGATGTCGAGTTTCTCTTGCCGAAAGAGCTGGTCCAGATCGAGTCTGCCAGTAACAAGTCGGAGGCCGGTATCGTCGCCGGCTGATTCAGAATCTTCAGGGTCCCAATATCTTGTGGGAATTGCTCAGTTATTCCACCGCCTGCGGTGGCTTCTTTTGATTTCTCCTGCTCCGTATGTTACAAGGGCCCGCTTTTCCTTCATGAGCTTCGTCTCGGTTGATCAGCATAGATTCGTCAATACAGCCAAGGTGAATCAATGTATCTAAAATCGTTGGACATGTTGGGGTTCAAATCATTCGCTGAAGGGAAGATCGAGTTCCCGGAAGGGGTGACCGCGATCGTCGGTCCCAATGGAAGCGGGAAGAGCAATGTGGTGGACGCCATCCTCTGGGTGCTGGGCGAGCAAAGCACCAAGACGCTTAGAAGTGAAAAGATGGAAGACGTCATCTTCAACGGCACGGAGCTCCGAAAGCCCTTGGGAATGGCGGAGGTCTCCCTGACCATCGGCGGGCTGGATCAGGCGGTGATGAAGCTCGAGGGAGGCGCCGGTCTGCCCAGCCAATTGACCGAATTCCAAGAATTGATGATCACGCGCCGGTTGTACCGGAATGGCGACAGCGAATACCTCATCAATAAGGCTGCGTGCCGACTCAAGGACATCCGCAGTCTGTTGCTCGATACCCGCGCAGGCAGCAAGGGGCATACGGTCATCGCACAGGGCCAGATCGATCAGATCCTGAACGCGTCGCCGCAAGATCGGCGGGAGCTCATCGAAGAAACCGCGGGCATCATCCGTTATAAGAAACAAAAAGCCGAGGCGCTGCGGAAGCTTGAATCCACGCAGCAAAATCTTCTCCGCGTCCGCGACATCATCGCGGAAGTCAAAAAACAGCTCAATTCTTTGGAGCGGCAAGCCCGCCAGGCGCGAACCTATCAGGCGTTGCAGCAGGAGGCGCGCGGCGTGGAAGTGGAGTTGCTGACTCGTGAGTTCAGGGTGTTGCGTGCCGGGCTGGCGGAGGCCGAGGCGGAAGTCGCCGCGCTCGATGTCAAAGAGGCTTCGACGGCGGCGGAGCAGGCTCGCGTGGTGGCGGAATTGGAGCAATCCAGGCTTCAGGCGATTGCGACAAATGAGGCTATCGGGCGAGCCCGCGAAAGCCTCTCGAGTGTCGAGCATCAGCAGGCGCAGGCGTTGACGGCGGCCGAGGTGGCGAGGAATCGGGGTCAACTGTTCGAGCAGCAACAACAACAGGAAGCCGTCGAATTGGAAGAGCTGGCGCGCGTCCAGAACGATCTGGTCACCTCGCTGGCGACGCTGGAGGCTTCGCTGGAGGCGATTGACCGGGAGCTGATGGAGCGTGAGTCAGCGCTTGCCGAGTTGGATCGGGAAATGGCACGGCTACTCGAGCAGCGGGCGGCAGCGGTGGCGGAGGAAGAGCAAGGGCGTCAGGATGTTTTGGAATTGGCCGTGCAGGTGGCGAACACGGAACAGGCACTGGCTCAGTTGACCGTGCGTATGGGCGAGGTGGCCGAACGTGAGGCCGGGTTGATGGCGGACCAGGCGGAGGCGCAGACCCAGCGGGCGGCAGCGGTCACCCGCCATGAGGCGTTGCGGCTGGAATATGGGGAAGCGGGGCGGTTGGTGGCGAGTCTGCGCACGCAGCAAGAAATGGTGCAGGGGGAATCGGCTCGGGTGGCCGATGAATTGCGTGTGCTGGATCAGGCCATTCTTCGGCGGTCCGAGGAATTGGCCGCCGTCGATTCACGCTTGCAGGCTTTGCAGGGCCTGGTGCGGGAAGAAATGGGGTACGGTAGAGAGGGCAGCGATGAAGATACGGCGTTGAAGTCCTGCGGCGGGGTGCGGGACGCCATTGCCGAGTGGCTTGTGATCCCCCCGGGTCTGGATCGGGCCGTGGAGGCCTTCCTGGGAGAGCGGGTGCATGGTTGGCTCGTTGATGAGCCGTCGGTGGCGCAGCGGGCCATTGGGTTTCTTCAGGAGAAGTCGCTTGGTCGAGGCACGTTTATCCCGCAGCATGTGCGATGGGAATCCGCCGGTTCAGAACCCTTGGCTTGGTGGGGCGCGATCGCAGGGCTGCCCGGTGTGTTGGGCCGCGCAGTGGATCTGATTCAGACGGATGCCGAACGGGCTGCAGTTCGGGATAGTCTCTTCGATCGGGTGGTGTTTGTCGAATCTTTGGACGAGGCGGTTCGTCTTTGGGAGCGCCAGGCGTGGTCTGGACGGCAAGGGCCGATTCTGGTCACGCGTTCGGGTGAGATCATGGATGCGTCCGGGGTGATCAGTGGCGGCCAGGCAGGTGAGGGGCAGGGGTTGCTGGAGCGGCGGCGGGAAGTCGTCGAACTGGAGCAGACTCGTGCCACGGTGACTGCCGCGCTTGAACAGGAGAAGCAGCGCCGGATTGAACTGCAGACCATGGCGGAAGAACTGTTGGCGCAAACCAGGCAGGTGGCCGACCGTCTGCGTCAGACGGAAATGCAGGATTTGTCGCTGAGGAAAGACGAAGAAACCTTGCGGCAGGCGTTGGCGGATCTCGATCTTAAGCTGACGGGAATCGAGACGGAGATTCGGAAGGGTGTGGCCGATCGAGAGCGCTATGAGCAGGAGACCGGTACGGCTGAGGCACAGCTTCGCCAATGGACTGAGGAGAAGGCGAGCCGGGAGGCGCAGCTGGTTCAGGTTCGTGAGCGGCTAGCTGAGATCGAGCGAGCCGGGCGGGTATTTCAAGAGCAAGTCACCGAAGCTCGGCTGCTGTCCGAAGGACTGCGGGCCAAGCGGGGGCATGAGCAGGCGAACCAATCTCGCATGAGACAGCAACAGATGGAGTCTGAGCAGCGTCGGCAATCGCTTGCCGACCATCTGGAAGGGTTGGCGCAGGCCATTCAGGACAGCCGGGAGGAGCAGGCCAGGCAGGAGGCGGCATGCCAGGAATTGGGCGCTGGGGCGGCACAGCTCAAGGTCGATCTTGTGGCGGCTCAAGAGCGGCAGGCGCAGGAGCTGGCAACCAGCCAAGCGCTCGATGCGAGTTTGGAAGGGGTTCGCCGCGCCATGTCGGCGGTGCGCGATGCCCGGATGGGGGTCGAGGTGCGGCGGGCGGAGTTGCGCACGCAGTTGGGGGCCGTGGAGGGCACCTTGTCGGGCACATACCAATTGGATCCTGCCACGTTTATCGGTGAGCCGCCTTCGTCGGCCGAGGGACAGGTCACAGAGGAAGATACGGGGGCTGTCAATCCTCTGGCGCAAGTCTCGGATGAGGAACTGAAGGCGCAGCTGCAGAAATTGCGCGAACGGTTGGATCGCATGGGGCCTATCAATCTGGCGGCCATCAGCGAACATCAGGAGTTGGAACAGCGGCACACCTTCCTCTCGACTCAGGAACAAGATCTCTCCAACTCGATCGCCTCCCTGAAGGAGATTATCCAGCGGATCAATCGCACCACAAAAGATATGTTTGCTTCCACCTTCGTGGAACTACAGCAGAAGTTCAGCGAGGTCTTCGGCCAATTCTTCCCCGGCGGGCGGGCTGAGTTGCAGTTGGTCGAAGAGCCGGTCGGCGAAAACGGGGATGGGGGTGGTGGCAGCCAGGATTCGGGGGTCGACATCGTGGCGCAGCCGCCAGGTAAACGGCTGAAGAGCATTACCATGCTCTCCGGCGGAGAAAAGACGCTGACCGCCATGGCGCTCCTGTTTGCCAGTTTCTTGATCCGGCCGACGCCCTTTTGTCTTCTGGATGAAATCGACGCGCCGCTAGACGAGGAAAACATCGGCCGCTTCACCAGCGTCTTACGGGAATTGGCGCAGAACGCCCAGTTTCTGGTCATCACGCACAACAAGCGGACGATGGGCATCGCCGACTCCCTGTTCGGCGTCACAATGGAAGAGCCGGGGGTGTCCAAGCTGGTGTCCGTTCGGCTAGGGGATCTGCAACCCGCATAGTAGAGCGCAAATCGAATAGCGTAATTAAGGGGTTAGATGGCTTGTTGATGCAATCGCTTGACTCCCTCTCATGCGTTTGTTATAAGCCATCAATTAAGGTGGTAGGGGTGTATACTGACTCGCTTCTCTTTGCAAAAAGTGCCGGCGTTTGCCGATCAAGGGGCGCAAGGCCTTTACGCTTCTCACGTTAGAAAGATTCATGAACCTCATTCGAACGTTGTTCAGCCGCCTCTCGGAGAGTTTCCTCTCGACCGGCCATGGAAAATTCAGCCCTGCCGTTGAGCATCCTCAGGCTTCGTCGCTCCGGTTCGTCTCAGACACGCTGACGGGGCTGTCCCCGCTGGACCCGTCTGTACGCAGACCGGCCGGTCATGCGGTCAGCCAGCCTGAGACGATTGATGACGCGATCAGGCGAAGTCAAGCGTGGTTCCTTGGTCGGCAACATGCCGAAGGGTATTGGGTCGCCGAGCTGGAAGCGGACACGACGCTGACGTCCGAGTACCTGATGCTCCGCAGATTCCTCGATCGCGTGGATTCCGATCGCGAAGAGAAAGCCGTTCGTTACTTGAAGGTGATGCAGTTGCCTGATGGCGGCTGGCCGATCTATTACGGTGGACCGTCGGAGATCAGCGCATCCGTGAAAGCGTATTTCGCGCTCAAATTGAGCGGAGTGTCCGCAGACGAACCGTTCATGATCCGGGCGAAGGAGCGCATTCTGGCGATGGGCGGGGTTATGCAAGCCAACGTGTTCACCAAGATCGCGTTGGCGCTGTTCGACCAGTACGATTGGGAAGGCGTTCCGCACATGCCTGTCGAGCTCATGCTCCTTCCGAAAAAGTTCTACTTCAGTATCTACGCCATTTCGTATTGGTCGCGCGCGGTCTTGATCCCTTTGCTCATTGTGTTCGCGCACCGGCCGGTGTGCCGAATTCCTCGTGAACAGGGGATCGACGAACTCTATCATATGCCGCGGAAAGAGATCCGCTACTGGAAGTATCCGCCGTTCAATAAGGACCAAGATTGGTTCACGACGCACAACTTCTTCGTCGCGCTTGATGCCTTGTTGAAAATCTACGATCGGATGCCCATGCGGATGTTGCGCGAGAAGGCGTTGCAGAAGGCTACGGCTTGGATGTTGGAGCACATCAAAGGGACGGGCGGACTCGGCGCGATCTATCCGGCTATGGCCAACTCCATCATGGCGCTGCAGTGCCTGGGGTATGATGCGGATGATCCATCGGTCGTGAAAGCGTTGCGCGAAATTGAAGAGCTGGAAGTCTATGATTCCGTTCAGGTCGACGGTCAGCAGCTGCCGACCCTTCATCTGCAGCCGTGCTTTTCTCCGGTTTGGGATACCGCGCTCCTTGTCAATGCGCTGGTCGAATCCGGGATGCCGCAGGACCATCAAGCTCTGCAGAGGGCTGGGGCGTATCTCATGTCCCGGCAAAGCAAGAAAGTGGGCGACTGGATTTTCTCTTCACCCACGGCACAACCAGGTGGCTGGTACTTCCAGTTTGAGAATGAGCTCTATCCGGACGTTGATGACTCGGCCGTTGTACTTATGGCTCTTGCAAAATTGAAAATGCCTCACAGCGCCGAACATCGGGAATCGATCCGCCGCGGTATGCAATGGGTCGTCGCGATGCAGGGATCCGACGGCGGATGGGGCGCATACGATAAGGACAATAACCGGGTTGTCTTCAACTACATTCCCTTCGCTGATCACCGTGCGTTGCTCGATCCCAGCACCTCGGATTTGGCGGGGCGGTGCCTGGAAATGTTGGGAATGTTGGGATATGACCACACTCATCCCGCTGTCGCGCCGGCCCTGGCCTTTCTCAAGAAGGAACAGGAGCAGGACGGAAGCTGGTACGGCCGGTGGGGCGTCAATTATATTTATGGAACATGGTCCGTTCTGGCCGGCCTACGATCGATCGGAGAGGATGCTTCAGCTCCGTACATCCGTCGTGCCGCCTCCTGGTTGGAATCAGTACAGAACGCAGACGGCGGTTGGGGTGAGTCCTGCTTGTCTTACGCGGATGCCGCGCACAGCGGTAAAGGGGAGAGTACGCCGTCACAAACGGCCTGGGCGTTGATGGGTTTGATGTCCGCCGGTATGGTGGACTCGTTCAGTGTCGCGCGCGGAGTGCAGTTTCTCCTGCGCCATCAAATGGAGGATGGGTCGTGGGAGGAGATTTGCCACACCGGCACAGGGTTCCCCCGTGTGTTCTACCTCCGGTATCACTGGTACTGCCAGTACTTCCCGTTGTGGGCGCTTGCAATGTACCGCAATCTTAGGTCGCGTGGGAAAATGCGGGCGGACGAACTGCGCCATCAAATCCAAGCGACAGGGTCTTACCGGGCTGAGCATTGACGGCCGAAGCTACCGACTCTCCGACCAGTTCTCTCCCTCCTTCAGCAACGGTGCCACCGAAGCGGGTTGCAATTTTCGCCGCAACCCTTTTGGAAGTGGAAGCCGTCCAAGCTGCGTTTGGAACGGGTGTTCCGCAGTGCATCGGCGGGATGCGGATGCGCGTCTACACCGTAGGCCACCGGGAGTATTGGCTTGCTCGAACCGGAGTGGGTCCGGAGAAAGCCGGTCAGGCCGCCGCTCGATTATTGGCGCATCAACCGTTTGGTCTTGCGGTATCCACGGGATTCGCCTGTGCGCTGGTTGCGGCAGAGATCGGGGCGCTGCTGGTCGGGCGTGAGGTGGTGCTGGCGGGTGGGCAGGAGGTGAAAGCGTCGCCGGTGATCGAGGTGCCCGGGGACGAACGGGATACGGTCATGGAACTGGTGGAAGCCGTCTGGCAATCCAGCCATGTCGGGCGATTCGTGTCTACAGATCGCATTGTCGGCAGTGCATCGGAGAAACGACGGTTTGCGCGTGCCACCCACGCCATCGGCCTGGATATGGAGAGTGCGGCCTTGGCGGCTGAAGCGCAGCGTGCCCGGGTGCCATTCGTGATCGTCCGAGCCGTATCCGATCTGTTGGACGAAGATCTTCCGCTTGACTTCAATCTCTTTCTCAGGCCCACTGGATGGCTCAAGGGGGTGGCGTCGGTCGTCGGAAGCCCGTCGAGCGTGGCGGGACTCTGCCGGCTTCGCCGGCAGAGTCTGGCGGCGGCCAAGAACCTCACCATGTTTTTCAGGCGCTATGCGCAGGCATATCAACCGACGCCATANNGTGGGCGAGATGGGTCGGATGCTGATTTTCGTCCTCTCGTCATTCGCCTGGCTCGTGCGTCCTCCGCTGCGAGTGGTTCAGATCGTCAAACAGTTGCACTTCATCGGATATAAGTCGACGTTTGTCGTGGTGCTGACGGCGGCCTTTACGGGCATGGTGTTGGCGCTCCAAGGGTACTATACGCTTCGGAAGTTTGGGTCAGAAGGGCTGCTCGGATCGGCGGTGGCGCTCAGCATGATCCGCGAGCTGGGTCCGGTGTTGGCTGCGCTGATGGTCACAGCCAGGGCTGGCTCGGCGATGACGGCGGAAATCGGCATCATGCGGATCACCGAGCAAATCGATGCGCTGGATACCATGGCGATCAACCCGCTCCAGTACCTGATCGCCCCCAAGCTCGTCGCAGGCTTGATCGGTGTTCCGCTGTTGGTGGCGATCTTCGATGTCGTGGGGATTTATGGCGGCCATCTGGTGGGCGTCGAGTTGCTGGGTGTNNTCTATGGAGGCATTCTCAAATCCATCAGTTTCGGTTTGATCGTGAGTTGGATCTGCAGCTACAAAGGCTTCTATACCAAGATGAGCGCGGAAGGATTGGGAAAAGCGACAACCGAGGCGGTCGTATTATCGTCGGTCTTGATTCTCGTCTGGGATTATTTCTTGACCTCGATTCTGCTCTAGATGGTGAGGGAGTAAGGAGTGAAGAGTGAGGGGGCAGTAGGAGATCGGAGCGGTGACACGTTGACGTCGCGCTCCCCCGTACCCTTTTCCCTTCACCGGTTCATATGATCAAACTCGTCGGTGTGAGGAAGACCTTGGGAGGGCAGCCGGTGTTGCGGGGCATCGACCTTGTCGTTCCGCCTGGCAAACTGACGACGATCATCGGTCGCAGTGGAGAAGGGAAGAGCGTGCTGCTCAAACACATGATTGGCTTGATGCAGCCGGACGAGGGGGAAGTGTGGGTGGACGGAACGGAAATTTCGAGTTTGCGCGGGCATGCCCTCAATGAAGTCCGCAAGAAATTCGCGATGCTGTTCCAAGGGGCGGCGTTATTCGATTCGATGACGGTCTTTGAGAACGTGGCGTTCCCACTGCGTGAAAAGCTCAGGATGAAAGGAGCGGAGGTCACCGCGCGGGTCGAGGAGAAGTTGGAGCAGGTCGGTCTGGCGGGTATGGGGCACAAATTTCCCGCCGAGCTCAGCGGCGGGATGCGCAAGCGCGCCGGCTTGGCGCGCGCCTTGGTCATGCAGCCGGAGATCATTCTGTTCGATGAGCCGACGACCGGCCTCGATCCGCTCATGGCGAAGTCGATCCATGATCTCATCACCGGCATGCAGCGAAAATTCGGGTTCACCGCCGTCATGGTCAGCCATGAGATCCCGGAAATTTTTGGAATTTCCGACTATGTCGCCATGCTGAAGGACGGCAAGATCGCAGTGATGGCGGAGCCTGTGGAATTCCAACGGACGGCCGATCCTGAAATCCGGGAGTTTATCTCAGTCGGAGGCACGGTGCCGTTGTTTACGGCTTCTTCCGGCAGATAGAGGAGTGCCACGATGGAAAAAGCCAAGTTGGAATTGATCGTCGGTGTTTTCGTGCTGATCGGGGTCGTCTGTTTGGGGTATCTCTCCATCAAGCTCGGGAAACTGGAACTGATCGGAGGGGATCTCTACGAAGTTGACGCGGCCTTCAACTCGGCTTCGGGGTTGAAGGCCGGTGCGACCGTGGAAATCGCCGGCGTGGAAGTGGGACGAGTCAGATCGATTGTGCTGAAAGATGATCTGGCGATTGTTCGCCTGGCCGTCCAAAACAGCGTAAGGCTCTATTCCGATACCTTCGCCTCGATCAAGACCAGGGGCATTATCGGAGAGAAGTTCCTCTCGCTGTCTCCTGGAGGAGGCGGCGAGCCGTTGCAAGCCGGCGGTACAATCCGCGATACTGAGTCGGGGCTGGATCTCGAGGAGTTAGTCAGCCAATATGTGCACGGCAAGGTCAAGTAGTTCGATCGAGCTCGAAGCGGTGTCGCGAACAGCCTGTTCGTTATCGGAGGGGGAGGGCATGATGACATCGATCGTGAATGGTCGTGGCGAGATGGCCCATGCGCTGATCCGCCGCCGCGTGGTTGTCATGGTCCTCAGGACAATGCTGGTTGCCGTGTGGTTGGCATTGGCGGTGGTTCCCGGCTACGCGGGGGCTCCGACGGACTTGATGAAAGGGACGATCGACGAAGTGCTGCGCATCGTCAGCGAGGATACGCTCAAACATCCGAACAAGGCCAATGAGCGCCGGCAGATGCTGGAACAGGCCGTGGAGGCCCGCTTTGATTATCAGGAAATGTCGCGCCGCGCGCTCGGCGCTCCGTGGAATGCGCTGTCCGATCAGGAGAAGCAGGAATTCGTCAACTTGTTTCGAACGTTGCTGACGAATTCGTACGCCGACAAGATCGAAACGTACTCCGGCGAAGGCGTGCAGTATGTGAACGAGCGCCTTATGGACAAGGATTATGCGGAAGTCAGGACGAAAGTGCTGTCGGGAAAGACTGAGATACCTCTCGATTATCGGTTGATCAACAAGGCGAATGATTGGCGTGTCTATGATGTCGTGGTCGACGGCGTCAGCCTGGTCAATAATTATCGCGGGCAATTTACCAAAATCATCAGGTCGTCTTCCTATGCCGATCTTGTCGAGCAACTCCGAAAAAAGTCCGAGAAGATCAAGACTCCATGACGCTCGATAACGCTGTATAGTGAGGGTGCGAAACCGTTGGTGCATCGCCTTCCCGCCATACTTGTGCTCATATTGTTGGGATCGTTCTGGCCTCTTTCCCCGGATTCGGCTCAGGCGGATGTCCAATATTTCCCCATTCCGGCCATTAGTTCGAGTAAGAACGACGGCAATGATTTCGGACTGATCGTGCCGGCTCTTATTACGGGGCCGGACGGGGAACTGAAGCATTTGGTTGCCCCGATGGTCATCTACAATACCATCGTGGGTACTCGTGGAACGTTGAATCTGTTCCACTATGAACCGGGCGGGAAGGAGCTCAGAGGCATTGCATCCTGGTCGGAGAAGATCGAGCGAAAGTTTCTCTTAAGCTATGTCGATCCCGGTTTCAGCAACGGCCGCTACAGCATCGGGGTGAGCGCGTCCCACTTCAAGAACGCGACGGTGCGGTTTTTCGGCATTGGCCCCGAGACCCCTCTCGGTTACGAAACCAACTACACGGCCTCGGAGACTCGAGCGAATTGGAAGTTCGGCATCTATGCCAATGAAGTGACGCAGATCGCCGTGAGCCAGCGATTTCGGCACATGGATGCGATCGAACGCGGGGCCACCGAGTTGCCGTTTACCAAGAGCGTGTTCCCTACGGTGCCGGGAGTGGAGGGTGCGACGATTCTCGGCGAGCGGATCTCGTTCCATTACGATACGCGGAACAGTCTCGTCACGCCGACCGACGGGATGGCCGTGACGGCTTATGCGGAAATGAACCACAACTTTAAGCCAGGGGCCCAGCCGCTGTATTCCCGATACGGAATCGAAATCAAAAAAATGTTCGCGAGCGAATCCAAGCGTGCGATCTTGGTCGTTCGTGCCGACTTGCAAGCCACGATTGGCACGGACGTACCATTTTATGAGCAAAGTTCCTTGGGAGGACAGAACAACCTGCGTGGGTACGGCGTGGACCGGTTCATCGACAAGCAACTCGTGGCCTTCAGCGTTGAGGAGCGCATCCATTTGCTTCGCACCCGTTTGGCCGGGGTGATGGCTGATTTCGAGATTGCACCGTTCGTCGATACGGGGCAGGTGTTCAGTTCATTCAAAGACGTCAGTTTCAAAGACTATCGCGTCACACCGGGAATCGGATTTCGCGGAATCATCCGGCCCAATGTCGTGGGGCGGATCGATTACGGTTTTAGCCGGGAGGGCGGCGCCATATTTGCCGGCCTCGATTTCCCCTATTAGATTTCCCCTATTTGATGAGTCTGCATGGACAACGTGTATGAGTGGCGGTGTGACCAGGTCGGCATGTCGGACGTGCAGGTCCGAAAAAGAAGTCGGAGCGAGTGGTGTCCCGGCCGGGTTCTTTTTGCAAACCTTTGTAAAGGCTTGACACGGTAGGAGTCTTGTGTGAGACTCACCCCCAATATTCATTCCATTGCGCGACTGCTCGACCATTGCCTCTCATGCGTCTGGTTTTCTTGCACATCTGAGTGGGCGGACACAATGTGGATACAATAAGGAGAGCAAGCCATGTCGATTCTGAAGAGTATCAACGCCCCGGCTGATTTGAAGCAGTTGTCCCCTGATCAGTTTCCGGCATTGTCCCAAGAGATTCGTGAGCAAATCATCAGCGCGGTTTCCGCGGTCGGCGGGCATCTGGCTTCGAACCTGGGCGTGGTGGAACTGACGGTCGCGTTACATTATCTGCTGGATACGCCTGGCGATAAGATCGTGTGGGATACCAGCAATCAAAGCTATGCGCATAAGCTCCTTACCGGACGGCGCGAGCGGTTCCACACGCTCCGGCAGTACGGCGGGTTGAGCGGGTTCTGTAAACGGGAAGAGAGCGAATACGATGCCTTCAATGCCGGGCATGCGGGCACCGGAGTCTCGGCCGCGTTCGGGATGGTGGAGGCGCGCGAACAGCTTGGCCAAAAGAATAAAATCGTCTGTGTCGTCGGGGATGGGGCCATGACGGCCGGTATGACGCTGGAAGGACTTCACCATGCCGGCGGAATGGGCAAGGACTTCTTGGTGATCCTGAACGACAATCAAATGTCCATCTCCAAGAACGTAGGAGCCATATCAGCCTATCTCAGCCGGACGATCACGGGCGAATTCTACGGCAGGATGCGCGAAGAAACCGGCCAATTGTTGGGTAAGATTCCCCACATCGGCTCCGACATGCAAAAGCTGGCGCGCCGAGCGGAGGAGCTGGCGAAAGGCGTGATTCTTCCAGGATTGCTCTTTGAAGAATTGGGATTTCAATACAGCGGTCCCATCGATGGCCACAATTTCGAGCATCTCCTTCCGACCATCGAAAACGTGCTGAAGATGAAGGGGCCGGTGCTGCTCCATGTGATCACCAAGAAAGGGCTTGGCTACGAACCGGCCATGAAGAACCCGGTGTGGTTCCACGCCTGTCCGCCCTTCATACGGGAAACCGGCGCCCCGGCCAAGAAAGCGGCGCGGCCTTCCTATACGGCGATCGCCATGGATACGCTGGTCAAATTGGCCCGCGAAGACAAGCGTGTCGTGGCCGTTACTGCGGCGATGTGCGAAGGCACGGGGCTGACGGCATTCGAGAAAGAATTCCCGGACCGTCTCTATGACGTGGGTATAGCCGAACAGCATGCCGTGACATTTGCCGCCGGTTTGGCGGCACAGGGGATCAAGCCGGTCGTGGCTATGTATGCGACCTTTCTCCAGCGCGCCTATGATCAGGTGGTGCACGATGTGGCGACGCAAAATCTCCCTGTCACGTTTCTCATCGACCGAGGCGGACTTGTGGCCGAGGACGGCACGACCCACCATGGGGCGTTCGACTATGCATTTTTGCGCCACGTTCCCAACATGGTCATCATGGCGCCGAAAGATGAAAACGAACTGCAGCATATGATTAAAACTTCCCTGCAGTTCGACGGCCCGATTTCCGTGCGGTACCCGCGCGGTGTCAGCCTCGGTGTGAAGATGGATGACGTTCCGCAAGCCTTGCCGATCGGAAAAGGCGAATTGCTCAAGGATGGGACGGATGTCGCCATCATCGCGATCGGCGTGTCGGTGTGGCAGGCATGCCAGGCGGCTGAACGTCTGAGCCAGGAAGGGGTATCGACCGCGGTGGTGAATGCCCGGTTCGCGAAGCCGCTGGATCAAGAACTCATTACGGACGTGGCCAAGCGAGTTCGCTACGTTGTGACGGTGGAGGAAGGGAGCAAGATGGGCGGGTTCGGTTCCGCCGTGCTCGAAGCGCTGTCTGACGCTCAGGTCACCGATGTGACGACGAAGGTGCTCGGCCTGCCGGATTGGTATATTGAGCAGGGTCCTCAAGACTTGCTCCGGGAGCGGTATGGATTGACGGCCGAAGGGATCTATCAAAGTGTGAAGGANNGGCGATGCTCCGGTCTCCGTGCAGTCGATGTGCTCGACGGACACGCGGGATGTGGCGGCGACTGTCGAGCAGATCCGCCAGTTGGAGACTGCGGGATGTGAACTCATTCGCGTCGCCGTGCCCGATGAAGAGGCCGCAGCGGCCTTGCCGAAGATCAAAGCGGCCATGACCGTGCCGCTGATTGCGGACATCCACTTCGATCATCGCCTGGCCTTGAAAGCCGCCGCTGCCGTCGATTGCGTCCGTATCAATCCGGGCAATATCGGAGCCTGGTGGAAAGTCGAAGAAGTGATCAAGGCGGTCAACGATCGCGGCATCCCGATCCGCGTCGGCGTCAACGGCGGATCGCTTGAACGGCATTTGTTGGATAAGTACGGCTGGCCCACGCCGGAAGCGCTTTCCGAATCGGCGCTCAATGCGGTGCATGCGCTGGAAGACGTCGGGTTTACCAATTTGAAAGTGTCGCTGAAGGCGTCGGATGTCCACCATGCAATCGACGCCTACTGGCTGTTCGCCCATCAGTCCGACCATCCCCTCCATATCGGGATTACAGAAGCGGGCACGGCCATGACCGGCGCCGTGAAATCGGCGATGGGGCTTGGCTATCTGCTGGCGAATGGCATCGGGGATACCTTGCGCGTGTCGCTGGCCGCCGATCCCGTGGAAGAAGTCAAAGTCGGATTCGAGATCCTGAAATCCCTCGAACTGCGGCATCGCGGGATCAACGTCATCGCCTGTCCGACGTGCGGCCGGGTTGAAATCGACGTCGTGCGTATGGCGAACGAGCTGGAGAAAAAACTCGGCCACATCAAGACCCCGTTGAACGTGTCGGTGCTCGGCTGCGTCGTCAACGGCATCGGCGAGGGCAAGGAGGCCGATATCGGCATCGCCGGCGGCGAGGGGAAAGGCATTTTGTTCAAGAAGGGCAAGCTCGTTCGGAAAGTCCCGATGGAAGAGCTGATGGATACGCTGATCCAGGAAGTGGAGCAGCTTGCCAAGGAAAAAGAAGCCGAAGGGAACGGAGAAGCCGCCGATCATGCGGGCTCACAGGAGTGGGAATCAGTCGCACCGCAGTCGGATCGGCCTTCAACGCTGGGGAAAGAGATTCCCGTATTACCTCACCGGTAGATACATCATTGAGAGAAAAGCTTCCTGTCGGATACTCGCTTCGTTGATTCCGTCTTCACGAAACATCGACAGAGCCTCGCGGGTGATGTAGCTGGACAGGCGAAACTCTGTAATCGGCCCCCCCCCATGAGTTCTTGGATCAGTCAGCTCATCACCTCCCCTCTTGCCGCCCGTCTCGTCAAGGTCGGTGTTGTGATTGCCGCGATGGTGCATGGGTATATCACCGCTTTCCATCGCGCAGTGGTTTTCAGGGACTTTGACATTCATCGCGAGGTGGGGAAGCGATTTTTGTCTGGAGAATACCTCTACGCCAACGACTTCTGTTATGCCTATTTGCCTGTCGCGGCGATGTATTTCGCGCCGCTGACCTGGCTCGATCGGAGTCTGGGGTTGGCGGTTCGTTATGGAGTTGCCGTAGGGTGCCTCATTTTGACCCTCGTGCTCTTTCAGCGCATGGTCGCCGTCTCGGGAAAACAGCATCAGGATGACGGATATGTGTTGGGTGGAGCCGCAGTCTTTATGGTGTTGCAGTTCGTGATGCAGGATCTCGACGACGGTGGGCCTCATCTTATTCTGCTGGGTATTCTCACTGGCGGGATCTACGCGATATGGGTGGGAAGGGAATGGCTGGGCTCAATGCTGATCGGGCTTGGCATCGTGCTCAAAATCACCCCGGCGCTCTTCGTGCTGCTGTTTTTGTGGAAGCGGCAGTGGCGGGTTGCGTGCTTCACGGTGCTGGCCACGATTGCCTGGATCGTGTTGCCTGTCCTGTACATGGGGCCGGCGAGCTGGTGGAACCATCATATAGAGTGGACTCGCAATGCCGTGCTGTCCGTGATCGATCGGCAAGCGGAAGGCCGGCTGACCAACGAACAGCGCATCAGAAATCAAGCGCTCCGTCCCACCCTCCTGCGCTATTTGGTCACCTATCCGGAGACACACCCGATGCGCCGCGATGACGCGAACTACGCTGCGGTATTGGACCTGCCGCCGTCGTTGGCAAGCGCTTGTGTGACGGGCGTGAGCTTGGCGCTTCTTGGTTTGCTCGGCTGGTCCGCCTCGCGGTCGTGCGCTTCCAGCAGGGATCCGGCCTGGGCGCGGGACTGTGCGGCCGTCTTGGTCCTGTCACTCCTGCTGTCGCCAATGAGCTGGCAGCAGCATCTTGCCTGGTTAGTGCCCGCCGCCTTTGTCGTTCTGGTGTCAGCGCGGAGTACCGGCGGATTGCGTACGGCGGAGTGGATCATGCTGGGGGGGTACATCCTGTTCACGATGATTCTGAACTACGAAGTCCTGGGGAAGGCGCGCTTTGAGGTGTTGTTGAGCTATCATCCGTTCGGCGTGGCGATGATTCTCCTGTTCGGGCTCGTGGTGAGTCGCAACCACATCGAACGACAACGGAGTCCTGGCTAGCTCGACACTGGTGTGATCCTGTGTTGTGTTCCCGAAAAAGAACCGATTATAATGCCGTCTCCTTGAGGCGCCGTACCCAAGTGGTAAGGGAGCAGTCTGCAAAACTGCGATGCGGCGGTTCGAACCCGCCCGGCGCCTCCAAACCGCACTTCGTGCGTACCCGCGGCTCTTCAGGCGAAGCCTCTCCGTTATTGACACCGCGGGATAAAACCCACAAGTGTTCTCCCTTCTGATGCCTCGCTTGCGCGTGCCGTTGGCTCATCGAGCGTAGCTCATCTTCATTATCGCCGACGGATAAACACCTTCAGTGTCTTTTCCCACCTTCGGTTGACGCGCTGGCTCTCCATCGTTTTATCGTAAGGGATAAGCACTTTTCTCCAAACTTGCTTTTTCTAAGGACTGAGCATAGCCTATCTCTCAGGCTGAACGAAGAGGGCGATCATGGCAAAGGCCAAAGCAGAGGCGTTAGAGCTGATCAAGAAACTGCCTGATGATGTGACCACCGGCGGGATTATGGAAGAGCTGTTCTTCAAGCAACAGGTGGAGAAGGGCCTTCAGGACGTAGCCGAAGGGCGTGTGCTCACCCACGAAGAACTGAAAGAAAGAATGGCGCGATGGCGCAAGTCCGCTGGTCGCTGACCGCAGGGAACGATCTTCAGGACATTGAAAACTTCATCGCCCGGGATTCCGTCCTTCACGCTGTCGCGTTCGTCGATCGCATCATCGAATTCACAGAAACGCTTCTCAAGAATCCCCGCATCGGCCGAATCGTCCCTGAATTCAGCCGTGACGACCTCCGTGAAGTCATCTTCAGAAACTACCGCATTGTCTATCTTCTCCAAGACGACCGAATCTTCATTCTCCGCGTAGTCCATGGATCACGTGATTTGCTGGNNCGCGGATCACCTCGGATGTGGACCTGAGAGCCGTGCAGGGACGTGGAGATAGGCTGATCGGACTTGGAGTGTTTGTCATGCTCCAGAGGGGTGAGAAAAGCCTTGCCAAGTATGGGAGAAGCTTACTAGCATTGGCCGGAATCAAGAAATTGGTTGGCCGGGATAAGCTGGCCAATCGACTCAATAGTTGGGCAGCAGAGAGGCCAGCCAGGAGGTGCTGATCGAGTGGCCCCAACACTGCCCGCTCAGATCGAGCTTACCTGGTACAAGTTTGCGAAGCTGACCGACGCACGGGACAAGTTCCCGCATGAAGGGTGCGTCTACGCTCAAACCGACAAGGCCGGGCGTCCCGTTCGGGTCGGCATGGCGTCCAAGGGCTTCGACAAGAGGTACCAGGGAGGCGATGGAGGAGCGATGGATGCCGCGATGCACGGCTCTGGAAACCTTGTCTTCGTGGCTGGAGTCGACAGTACGTTGTGCAAGCTGGTCGAGGACGAACTGATATGGCAGGGGCGCAGTGTTCTCATCTACAATCAACGAGGGTGTATCGACCGTTTCGGCGCGTTAAGGTGATCCACACTGGTGATCCTCCTGTATTCGTCGATTTCGATGCCCCACCATGGTAGCTGCCCAACCCTGCACTGCAGCAGGCCGGGGCCTTGCGCTGCTCGTCATCCGGCTGCTGAGCCGTGTGGCCGTTGCGCCGCCAAGCCGAGGAAGGAAGCGCATTGATGACGGAAGGTCGTCAGACCGCCCCGATAGGAGACAACTACGTACTCGCAAGCGGGGAGGCGGGAGCCGCAAGGCTCGAGTTGTTGCAGCGCGTCTATGGGCCCGCGACAGAGCGGGTGTGCCGGGAGGTCGGCCTTGCCNNTCACAGAGCGGGCTGGCGAACGTTACCTTTCTGGAAGGCAGCGCCTACGAGCCGGGACTTCCCGCCGGGCAGTTCGACCTTGTGTTCTGCCGGCTCCTCCTGTGCCATCTCCAGCGCCCAGCGGACGCGCTTCGCGAAATGGTCGCGATGCTACGGCCTGGGGGTGTCTTGGTCGTGCAGGACTTGATTCTGACCAGCATCTTCACGGACCCCGGGGCGCCCGCATATCAACGTTTCATCGAAGTCGTGATGGGCGTCGGGGCCAAACTGGGTGTCGATTACTGCCTGGGCCTCCGTCTTCATCAACTGTTTCGTGAGGCGGGCCTGATGAACATTCGCGTGGTGCTCGATCAGCCGGCCTTTATCAGCGATGAACGGAAGCGGTTCTGGGAGTACACATTTCTGGAGGCCAGTCCGGCCATCATTGGGGGCGGATTCCTGAGCCAGGGTGAATTCGACCGACTTGCGGCGGAGTTGTCGGCGATCGGGACGGACGATCATACGCTGGTGGCCCAGGCGTGTATGCCTGCTGTCCGGGGTGCACGACCCGGATAGTCGAGCAACGCGATGCTTCTTCAGGCCACCTTCCACAACAGCGTGGAGCTTCATGTCGTCATCCCCTTCACCACAGTAAGTGCTGACCTGTTATCGGGAAGGCCATCCCCATGTTCAAGCAATCAACATGATGCATCGAACCGCCCATATCAGTCATCGGCGAACTTTCCGAGAGGGAGGGTTGGAACTTAGAGGCTGTTTCCACTCTCGGTGCATGCCGGTAAGTAAATTGACGCATATCGAAGGGGGTGCTAGAATCCATCGGCTTGCAAGCTTCTAGTCCGGTGGCGAACCGCTGCCGCTTTTATAGCAGATTGAGCAGAAGGAGATCGGAATGGCCGTCCCCGTATCTCAGATGTATACTGTCGCCAGCTACGTCCTCTCAAACAAGCTGAAGGGCGTCAAGCGGTATCCGCTGGTGTTGATGCTCGAACCTCTGTTCCGCTGCAATCTGGCCTGTGCCGGTTGCGGCAAGATCCAATACCCCGACCACGTTCTCGATAAACGACTCACCCCGGAGCAGTGCTGGGCTGCGGCAGAGGAATGCGGCGCGCCAATCGTCGCTATTCCTGGCGGTGAACCGCTCATCCATCCGGAAATCGGACGGATCGTCGAGGGGTTGGTCGCACAGAAGCGCTACCTCTATGTCTGTACCAATGCGATCTTACTCGAGCGCAAACTCAAAGAATTCAAGCCTTCGCAGTACCTGACCTTCAGCGTGCACATGGACGGGTTGAAGAACGAGCACGATATGGCCGTCTGCCGCGACGGGGTGTACGAGGTTGCCGTCAAGGCCATCAAGGAAGCGTTGAGGCTGGGCCATCGTGTCACGACAAATACCACGTTGTTCGACGATGCGAATCCGGATCGGGTGCGCAAGTTCTTCGATGAAATGATGACTCTCGGCGTGGAAGGCATGATGATTTCGCCTGGCTATAGCTATCACAAGGCGCCGGATCAGCAGCATTTCTTGAAGAAGGCCAAGACGAGAGACCTGTTCTCGAGGATCTTGAGCCGGCCGAAGGCGTCTTGGAAGTTCAATCAGTCGCCGCTCTTCCTGGATTTCCTGATGGGGAAGCGAGAATATGAATGCACCCCCTGGGGGAATCCCACGTATAACGTGTTCGGTTGGCAGAAGCCCTGCTATCTCTTGCAAGAAGGCTATGTGAAAACTTTCCGTGAGCTGCTGGAAACCACCGAGTGGCAGGACTACGGAACGAGCAAGAACGAGAAGTGCGCAGAATGTATGGTCCATTGCGGATACGAGGCTTCGGCGGTGAGCGATACATTCGGTACGGTGTCAGGATTTGCTAGGACCGCCAAGCTGACGCTCTTGCCCACATCTCGGTAATCGGTATACGTTACACGAGCAGATCTCAAGAGCGTCATTCCGATTAACGATTCACGTCGACACACAAGATGACTGATACGAAGACCCACGATATTGGAGACCCCGATTCACTTGAAGGACGGGTCTTCCGGCCGACGTCCTCCGCAGAGTTGGCCGAAGCGGTCGAGCAGGCCTTCGATTATCGCGGCGATGTCACGCTGGAACTGACATCGGGCGAACGCGTGGTCGGGTACCTCTTTAACTGTCAGGCAAAGGGCGAGCATCCCTTCATCGAATTTTTTCCCGAAGACAATCCTGCCCCTCGCGTCATCGCGTATAGCGCGATCGCGTCGATCGCCTTTACCGGCGAAGACACGGCGAACGGCAAGTCATGGGAGTCCTGGGTCTCGAAAAAAGAATCGGAGCGTTGCGCTGAGGCGCAGCGGGTCGAGGAAGACGCCCGTGCTCGTGGTCTTCTCTGACGTGGCCGGTATTCGTGTGATATTGCATATCTTTCGATCCCCCGTTCCCTCCCGTCCATAATTCCCTGTCTCACTAGAGTCGAATTTCTCATCTGCCAGATCCGAATCTCCCGTCTGTCAAGCCATGCGACTCCACAATGTGACCTGACATATCATTGACAAACGCGGGGGGCTATGCTACAAAACCCCGCCCAAAATAAGGGTGCTCGTCGTGGAGAGGCGTGCTTGTTTTTGAACATGAAATCCTCAAGCGACCGGCGAGAATGTGGCCCAGTTTGAAACAAGATAGATGGAGTAGGGTGTGGCTGGCCGCGATTGTGTGGTGTGGTGGCTTCGGTGTGGTGATTCCATCGGAGGTAACGGCCACGCATGAAGCTGACCACCGTTTTGCGGTGGAAGGCTATGTCTGCGGGACTGATGGGAAGGCGGTTGCAGGCATCGACGTTCTTGTAAAAGACACGAAAATCTCTTACGGGCAGGTCGTAAAGACCGATAGTTACGGATATTATAAAGCGACGTTTCATCTCCACAATGAGAATCTTGGCGATCCGATTCTGGTGGAGGCGAGAGGGGAGCAGCGAGACCATAAAGTCGAGTTTGATCCAAAGGATCTTGAGTCGGAGCGAAAGATTCAGGTTAACTTTGGGGTCGGGTGTGACGCGAGTACTCCTTCTCCGTGGCTCTGGTTGGGTGTCGGGGTAATAGTCGCGGGGGCTGGAGGGGTCATAGGGATGAAGGTTCTCCGTTCACGGAAAAAACGGGAACGGGCAAAAGGAAAATCGCAGGGGAAGCGAAAAACGTAATCACCGAATGACGGTCCGTGAGGCCTGCAAAAGCATCTCACGCACCGGTCAATGTGTGTGAGAGGTCCCGTGCGCGGAACAGTACGGATTGTTGCAATTGCCGACGCTTTTACAGGGATGCCGTCATCCAGGTAGAAGCGTTTTTATTTTGAGGCCTCTCTTGTGTGTAGCTTACGTGTATGGAACCGCTGCTCGAGTTGGGCAGGGGGTGAGGTGCTGCTAATGGAAATCAGGCGGGCTTTTCTTCGGGCGGCATTAGTGATGAGCGTCGGAATGTTGGGCGGTTGCGACGGAGACGGGGGAGAGGGGCCGATCGTTCCTCCTCCTCCGACGCCTGCTGAATATGCTGATAAACATATGCCCGCCGAGTGGTGGAGTGACCCATCCAAGATGGAAGAGGGGCGAAAGGTTTATCTGGGCGAGGCGAATCCGGACGTGAACTGCGCCAGTTGCCATGGGAAGGACGGCAGGCCGGTTAAGGCTGGTGCCAGAGACTTTCGTAACGCTGAGCGTATGAAACTCTCCTCTGACTCGGCGTGGTTCTGGCGTATTGCCGAAGGGGTGCCCAATACCAAAATGAAGGGTTGGAAGAGTAAACTCTCGGAGGAAGACATCTGGAGACTGGTGCTCTTCGAGCGGAGCTTTGCATTGCCCGGGAAGGCCTGGAGCGAGGAAAAGAAGCAGTGGGTCGAGGCGAGCGGCCTCGCGCCAGCATCGGCCGACACAGAGTAAATGCACGACGATCATTGGTGGAATGAACCTACTTGTGGAATGGGGCGATGAGACATTATATGAATATACCGCCACGTAATCTCACGGCTTTCGTTGTGTTTCTCGCCCTCTGTGTAGCGGGTGTATCCGGCGTCTATGCGCAGATGCCGGGGGTGCCGGCAACGGAGTTTCCGTACACAGGCAACCGGACGGCGGTTTGGATCGTCGCTCAGCTGCACACATTGTTCGGCGCGTTCATTCTCGGTGCGCCGATCTTTGTCGTGATGGCGGAATGGCTTGGGTTCCGCAAGCAGGATCCGCGGTACGATCGCATGGCCAAGGAAGTCACCAAGATCACCGTCATTCTGTTCAGCATGACCGCCCTTACCGGCGGTCTGTTCATTTTCGTGCTCCTGGCCACCTATCCGCAGTTCACTACCTGGTTCATCAATCAATTCTATCTTGTGTTCGCCGTGATCTACCCGCTCCTGTTCATACTCGGAACAATCGTCTTGTACGCCTATTTCTATACGTGGGATGCCTGGAAGGGAGAAAGGAAGGGGCGGCATATTGCTCTCGGCGTGCTCCTGAATCTGCTCTGCATGGTCGCGATGTTCGCGATCAACGGGCCGACCTCGTTTATGAATACGCCCGTGAGGGCTGAAGGTATCTCGCCGATGGAGGCCCTTGCGGCGGCAAGCTTGTGGGACAAGATTGCCAATACGAGTTGGATGCCACTGAACCTTCATCGGATCGACGGAAACGTCGCGTTCGGTGGGTTTGTTGTCGGCATGATCGCCGCCTATATGTACATGGGCGCGAAAAACGCGGAAGAACGGGCCTATTACGACTGGATGGGATTTGTCGGGAACTTGATTGCCGTCGGCGCGATGCTGCTTCAGCCCTTCACGGGATTATTGTTGGCATACGAGATGTGCGACTACGACTTTTCATTTTGTCCCTATATGATGGCTGACCAGCTCTCGATGTTTTTTGAAATGCAGGGCGCGATCATCGGTGTGATGTTCTTGGGCTGTAACTATTACGTTTGGCTCAGTCTCAGGCGTATCGGGGGCATAGAGAATGTCAGGATGACGGTGTTGGCGCCCATTGTGATGGTGCTCTCCCCCGTGGTCATGGTTTATGTCTTCACAGAATATTGGATCCCTGAGCCGATGTCGTTGGCCTTTCTTGTGCCATTCGTGTTGTCACCGTTTATCTTCGGCCGATTCATTCCCGTGACGGTCTCGGTACAGACGGTGATGAAAATCGGTTTCTTGATGGTCGTCGTGAGCGCTGCGCTCTGGGTGATTCCGAACGGATTTGCGGCTACCGGTGCCAAAATGGCGGAGGACGTGCAGTTACCTGAGGCGTGGGAAGTTCTTGGGAAGATGCCCACCAAACTCGGTGCGATCTTCTCTTTGGTGTTTGTCACGGTCGTGAACTATGTCTTGTACGGCAGGGCCATCAAGGGGGGCACGATTGTGTGGGGAAAGATCGACGGAATTGCCCCATTCCTCCTTATTTTTCTGTCGTTCACCTCGATTTGGGCGATGGGGTTGATGGGAGCCGTTCGGTCGCTGTTGCGCAAATTTTTCCATACCTATAACTTGATACCGGATTTTACGGCTGAGTCGTTTACACCGACGCTTTCGTATTCTGCCTGGTTGATTACGGGAATTACGGTCGTCTTTTTCATTATCGTGAGCGTGGCGGTATTTCTCGCCCTCAGGTCCGTCGAACTGAAAGGCCGGGAACCGGAGGGCATTCCCGTTCCCGCCGGAACCAAGTAAGAATCGGTCCCATCGGTTTATTCCAATAGTGAGTAGCCGTCGCCGGTAGGGCACAACAGAGGAGTTCTTATGGGGAAAGCGATTCTCAAAGTCGTCGTCGGCCTGGTGGTCGCTGCCGGCCTCTGGTTCGGAGCGATGGCGATGGAGTTCCCACCGGTGTTTCAATTGACATTCGTCACCTTCGCCGTGATCGGGACCCTCGTATTTCTCATGTTGGATGCTCCTCAGATCAACGCCCCAAGCGGGTGGGCTGCCTTCGTCTCGGTCATTGGCTTCTACATCGTTCTCTGTTTTGGCTATGGGGCCACGGCTTCCCTCTGGCCTCAGTTTGAAACGGGAGATGAACAGGAAAAAATTGCCAAGATTCTTGAAGGGAAAGAGAATCCGCTTGATCCATGGAATGCAGATGAGGTGATCAAGCGAATAAAAGAGCTTGACGAGAAAGGTCAGATGCTCTCCGAACGGATCAAGGCGTTGGGCGGTGATCAGCCCTTGGCCGCGACGGTTGCGGTCGTGGCAAGTGCCCCGAAGGCTGGCGGAAGCGAGGGGTCGGGGGATGTCATGAAGATTGGCGAAGAGCAATGGCAATTACAAGAGTGCTACAACTGCCACAAGATTCGCGGCGAGGGAGGTAAGAAGCGCGGTCCCGAGCTGGACAATATCGGTTCACTTCTCACGGTGGAGGAGATCAAGGAAAAGATCTTCGATCCCAAAAGTTTCATGGCTGAAGGGTTTGAGAAGGAGTGGGAAAAGGGTCGAATGCCGGATAAATTCAAGGACGTGATGAGTGACGCCGAGGGTATGGCGCTTGCCACCTGGCTTTCTACTTTCAAGAATACGGCCGTGGCTACTCCGAAACCCATTAAGAAGAAGTGATGTTGCAACCGAAGTTGAAATCAAAGGTCCGCTGCACGGACCGTGACATCGGTGAGGTGACGAAGGTCATCCTGGACCCGCTTTCCCATGAGATCAGCCACATTGTGGTGTCCATGAATGGAAGCGGTGAGCGGCAAATTGAGATGGCCCAGGTGCAGGACGTCATGGAGGATCGCGTGGAGTTGCGCGCTCCTGCCTCCGCCATTGCCGCCCTACCGCTGTTCCAGCGGCATGACTATGTGACCACCCATGAGGTGGAGATCTCGCATCTGGAAGACAATATTGATGTGACGCCGGGCGAAGTCCTGGTGCCGTTCCCCGATCTCGAAAAGGATGTGAAGCGCCGAACATTCTTCATGAACTTCACGCATGTCATCGCTTTTCTCATCGGTTTGCCGATGGCCTATCCGATTTTGCGGTTCCTCATGAAGCCCATGTATATGCCGTTCGACAACGATTGGCTGATGGTCGGGAACGTCAGCAAGATCAAGCAAGACGACGTCGGGGTGCAGTTTCAGTACATGAAGAAAGTCAAAGAAGCCTACATGCCGGAGGCAGAGGTTGAAAAGTCCGTCTGGGTTTTAAAGGCAAGTCCCGAAGTGCTTGATAAGGTCTATCAGGACAAAGATCAGGAATTTCGCGACGCCTCAGGCAGGATTATCTGGATCAACAAAAAAGATTTTCCCTACATTGCATTCTCCGGGAAGTGCCCCCATTTGGGCTGTGCGTTTAAATGGCGCCAGCATAAGACGCTGGGGCAGGTATTTCTCTGTCCCTGTCACCTGAGCATCTATGATGCGACAGGGAGTGTGCTCGATGGCCCCGCGCCTCGCGCGCTCGACGCGTTACCGATCAGAGTGTCGGCGGGCGGGGATGTTGAGATCATCGATATGGAGTTTAAGGCCGGAGTCAAGAGTCAAATCCGGATCATTTAAATGCAACAGCCGACTATTTCCAACGAGCCAGTGACCGCAATCGAAAAGATCGTCGCATTTCTTGACGCCCGTGTCGGCCTCAAAGAAATACAGGCCAAGATGCTCAACGAGCCGATACCGGGCGGATCCCGGTGGGCCTATGTATTCGGCTCGATCTTGCTCTTTATCTTCGGCATGCAGGCGCTGACCGGCATCTTGCTCATGTTTTACTATGTGCCGACGGCGGACCACGCCTATGCCAGCACGCAATACATCATTCATGAGGTGGACTACGGGTGGTTTCTGCTGGGCTATCACTTCTGGGGATCGAGCGCGATGGTGGTCTGTGTCATCGCTCATATGTCTCAAGTGTTTCTCTGGGGGGCCTACAAGCCGCCTCGAGAGCTCCTGTGGCTGGTTGGATTGGCACTTTTTGGAATCGTCATCGGCTTTGGCTTTACAGGCTACCTATTGCCTTGGGATCAGCGTGCGTACTGGGCCACGACGGTAGGGGTCGAAATGGTGGATAAAGTCCCGCTGTTGGGCGATTTTCTCGCCCGCTTTCTCAAGGGGGGGCCGACTCCAGGCCAAATGACGCTGAGTCGCTTCTTCGTCATTCACGTGATGATCCTTCCCGCCGCGTTGATGGCTCTTGCGGGGCTGCACCTGTTCTTGTTCCGCGTTGCCGCACCGGCTGGACCCTTCAGTGGAACATCGGAGGAGATCAAAGCCAAGACCGACTACTTTTTCCCGCGTCAAATTTGGAAAGATATGGTGGGAATGGCGGTCGTGTTTGCCACCATCTGCGGGCTGGCCTTTTGGGAGCCGGTGGTGTTGCTGGAAGAGGCAACCCCTGATCCTGGCGAATACCATCCGGAGCCGGAATGGTATTTCCTGTTTTACTTCCAATTGCTCCGGTTGAAAATCTTTGCGGGGGAATTTGGGCAATTTATGGGAGCCGTCGCATTGCCGGTCCTTTTCATGATCTTGCTCGTCGCGCTCCCGTTTTTCGACAAGGATCCTGAGCGGAATATTTTTAAACGGCCGGTCGCATTGATCAGCTGGATTTTCATTATGGCGATGATCGCCATATTCACCGTTTCCTCGGTGATTAACAGGGAATTCCTAGATTAGGGCGCAGCGCAAAGCGTCGAGTCATCATCTATGGCAAACGAACGCGATAGCATGTCACCAACGGTGGTGGGACTTGGAGTCCTCTGGCCAGCCTGTTGGACCGGTCTCCCTATTAAGCTGGCCTTCGGCCTATTGGCTTTTGCGATGGGATGGATGGAGTTTGAGGGTCGGCTCGGTTTGGCGTTCCTCATGCTGCTGGGCAGTCCCGTCACGATTTTCGCCGTGCCTCTGATCTCCATCGTTCTCGACGGGCATTTCGGTGAGGGTATCGGACTGCCTCTTTTGTTCCTCTTGTCCGTACCGATCGACATTTGGGCGCTCGGCGTGGTCGGCAAGACATTTTTTCTTGAACGGTTCAGGAAGGAACCGCCTGACGGATTGGGCTTCAGCTTGTGGTGGAAGTCAGCCGTGGTTGGCGCCGTCTTTCTACCGATCTTATGGTATGTCGTCAGCTTCGTCACTGACATGTCGGTATCCGCGTCGCAATCCATTGCGCAAATGGAAAGCCTGAGGCACTTATTCCACACGGGGCTTCCGGTTGCAGAGCGAATCGGTCTCGAGGTCACCATCTGGGGGACGGTCTCTTTCGGCATCTTACTCCTGCTGTTGGCAATCGGCGTGTCCACGATCGGCCGTATCATTCGCGACATGGCCAATGCCGCTCAACCGTCGTCAGACAATTATCAAGCGCTGATTACCCGCTGGGACCTCATGCGGGTTCCAAGTGACCAGGGATTGTTCATGACCGCTGTCACCGGAGCAGGGGTGGTCCTCTGCCTCTGGTTTTGGGCGGCTCTTCCTGTGACGACCCCGCATCCCCATGAATGTTGCCAAAAAGAGGAAGTCAAGAAAGAGCCTCGGTTCAAGCCGATGGAGGTCTTGACTCGTAATGAACAGGAGATTGCCGAAATTGAGGCGCTGGTTCTTGCGTTGGAGCAAACCAAGGGCGCAGGCAAGGAACCCAAGAAAGCTGACAAGGAAAAGGGCGGAGGGAAGGCGGAGCGCCGGGCAACCGGAGATTCGCCTGCCGTCACGAAACCGTAACTTGCGAGGTGAAGAGGTGAGTGTCATACGACAGGGAATTGCAACGATTCAACGATCTCTCCGAGCTGATCGCGCTCACGGCGCATGGCTTGCGGGGTTCTTGCTGGCGGCAGGTTTGCTGGCCTTGCCTTCGATCGGGCTTGCGGGGGAGGGGGCTGCAGCCGGCCCCACCGAATATCGTGACATTCCGTACATCGGCAGTCGAAACCTTGTCTGGATCGTCGCGCAATTGCACCTCCTGCTTGCCGGGTTCGTCTTGGGAGTGCCGATCTTCGCGTGGTTGTGCGAAGTCATCGCCTGGAGAGGTGGTGAACAGCGCTACGACAAGCTGGCCAAGGAATTCACGAAGCTCCTCACGTCGGCCTATGCAACCACCGCTCTATTCGGCGGTATCTTGCTGTTTCTCTTGGTGGCCTTCTATCCCAAGCTCATGAACTATTTGACGGACATCTTCTTTCCGTCCTTTCTCCTCTATTGCCTTCTGTTCTTATTCGAGACCGCCACGCTCTATCTGTATTGGTACGGGTGGGACGCCATGCAGTATGGGAGGAAGAAAACGCTGCACGTGTTTCTCGGGTTCTTGCTGAATTTCTTCGCCTTGTTCATCATGATCGTGCCCAATGCCTGGGCGACGTTCCAGTCCAGTCCGGTCGTGATTTCCGAAGGCACGGCGTTCGAACGAGCCTGGGCCGCGACATGGAACCCGACATGGTGGCCCATCAACATCCACCGGCTTATCGCCAACGTCGTGCTCGGTGGGTATATTTGCGGTGCCTATGCCGGCGTCCGGTACTTATCGGCCAAATATAAGGAAGATCGAGAGCATTACGATTGGATGGGCTATGTCGGCAACTTCATCGGTGTCTTTGGATTATTAGCCTTGCCGTTTGCCGGCTATTGGCTCATGCGGGAAATCTATCAGTACAATCAGCAGATGGGCATTACGCTGATGGGCGGATTCCTGTCCTGGCTTTTTATCATCCAGGCCATGCTGATCGGCGTGCTCTTCCTCGGTTCAAACTATTATTTCTGGCTGGGGATCACCTATCGCATTCCGGGATCGCAGGCGAAATATCGGCGACCGATCTTCTGGATGCTGGTCAGTTTGCTGTTCTGCCTGGCGGTCTGGATGACACCGCACTCGCTCGTCGCCAGCATTGAAGAAGCTCAAAAAATGGGTGGAGCCCACCACCCGCTGCTCGGCGTGCTCGGCGTCATGTCCGCCAAAATGACGGTGTCGAACCTTATGATTCTGATCACCTTCATGAGCTTTGTCATGTATTGGCGGGCAGGGAAACAAGATGCGGCCGGGTGGGCGAAACTGGGGAAGGCGGTCATGGGCGCTGTGCTGGTGTTGGCCAGTCTTGCCGTCGTCGTGCTGGGTGTATGGGGCTATTTCGTGCCGGCGATCGTCCGTATCAACTATTTCTCCACATCGCAGGTCCTGATCGTCATCTTTGTCATCCTGACCATCACTCCGCTGACCGCGCTCTTGCTCAAGAGCGCCAAGACCACGACGGAAATGGTGTGGGGCAATATGCCTCCACGAGCCGGATATTCCTTGGTCCTCAATGCCGTCATGGTCATTCTCCTGATGACCCTGATGGGGTACGCGCGGTCCTCTTCCCGCGTCCATTGGCATGTGTACGGCGTCATGCGAGATTCATCGCCCTACGCGTACTCGCCGGCTCTCGGGAGTGCGTCCCTGATTATGGCCTTCTGTACGTTTTTCTTCTGCATCCTCGTGGCGTTCATCTTCTGGGTCGCTACGATGGGCGACAAGGCCAAGGCCGCTCAAGGAGCGGGGAAAACCGATCTGCCGCACGGTATTCCGGCGATAGCAGGGGGGGCGCCGGATCGGGAAGGCGGACAATGATCGGTCCGCGAGGGGCTTTGATGAATACCGGGTTCATGCTTCGCGTCATAGGGAACATTGAGTCTGTGCCATTCCATACGGAAGGGTCGTTATGAGTGAAATTGCACAACTGCAATTGATCGCACTTGCGATCGTTGGATTCGGAATTCTGATACTTCTTTTTATCAAATCGAACTTTTTCCGCGTCACGGGATTTGTCTCGATCGTGCTGGGACTATTTTCACTCATGTCCCTCGCGGTCCCACAGATGGCGTCTCTGCCTCCGGCGGAGGAAACCATCGACATCGCCGCGATTAAAACTCCGACAGACATCGCAGCATTGGGGCAGACGATTTTCTTCAGCAAAGGCCAATGCGCCCTGTGCCACTCCATCGGCCCCAGCGAGTCCGCCCGCTGTCCCGATTTGAAGGGAATCGGCGCCAAATTGAGCCGGGAGTTCCTCTATGAAAGTCTGACCGATCCGGCGGCCTTCCTCTATCGGGATTATCGTCACGGCGGTGTGCCGAAGGAATATCCGGCCACGATGCCCCGCATCGACAAGGATCCGATCGGACTCTCGAACAATGAAATATTAGCCGTCATTGCATTTCTGCAGCAAATGAGCGGAGAGCCGATATCCATCAGCGTGTCGGAGCTTGAAGTGCCGGGTCAGGCACCGTCCGCCCCGGTCAAGACCGCCGAATCCGCTCCAGTAGCCGTTGCACAAGCGCAATAGGGAGGAACATATGGGGCGCTCGTTGATCAAGCCGATCATTGTTATGGGAGTGATGTATGTGGTGCTGAAGTTCGTCCTGCCGTACATACCTGGGTCGGCGCCGCTTCCGTCCAGCCTTATTTTTCTCTATCTCCTGCTGACTCTGTCGGGGATCGTCATCTTTGAGACGTTGAGCGCAGAATCGAAGGACGCCTTCTGGGGGCCGATGCAACGGTTTCTGACCGGTAACAACATCGGAGGGCTGCAGGCCCTCCGTTACGGGGTGCTTATTCTGTTTCCCCTTCTGGTAGGCTGGCAGACTTACAGCAGTACGGCTCCGAGCGAACAGCCGCCATCGGAAAGCAGAACGATCCACCCGGCGCCGCCAGGAGAGTACACCGGTTTGGCGAACCCTGTTCCCAAGACGCCAGAGAATATCATGCAAGGGAAGGGGTTCTATGCGGCATTTTGCTCGCCCTGCCACGGAGGGAATTTCGATGGCAAGGGACCTGCGGCTCGCGGCTACAATCCGCCGCCGGCCAATTTCGCCGATCCCACGACTATCGCGATGCTGCAAGAAAGTTATCTCTTCTGGCGCATCAAGAAGGGCGGCGTCGGTCTCCCGATTGAAGGTATGCCCTGGAAGTCGGCGATGCCCCGCTGGGAACTCGAGTTGCCGGATGAATGGATTTGGAAAATCATCATGGGCGAGTACGACGGAGCGCATCAATCACCGCGCACGTGGGAATAGCATGGTGGACCGTGACGGCTGCCCATATCGACTTATGAAAATGAGGCCAGCATGAATTCCGTCAAGTCAATGAGCGAGTGGAGTGTTTTTAGAGGAGCGGTGGTGCTGATCGCCCTCACCTTGGGAGGAGCGCCATCTGGCATCGCACAAGAAAACGTGGCGGTTCGCGCGCCTCTGGCCGCGGGTGCTCTACCCACCGATGATCCGAATGCCGCGGCCTGGAGCAGCGCCGCGCCCGCGACGTTTCCGATGTCGCCGCAAGTCCATTGGCCGGACCGCATTCAGGAGGTCACCGTTCAGGACGTGACTGTGCGAGCCTTGCACGATGGGAACCAGGTTGCGTTTCTCTTGGAATATGCCGACCCCACTCAAGATCCGGACGACGCGGCGGCGATAGAGTTCATGGTCGGAGATAAGAAGGCGCACTTTGCCCATGGCCAGCCGATGATGCAGGTCGAAGGCGGGCCGGTCAACATTTGGTTCTGGAAGAGTAAGGAGAGCAAGGCGGTCGACATGACTGCAAAAGGCTTTGGGACATTGAAGCCGCAGTCCCATCAAGATGTCAGCGCCAAAGCTGAATATGCAAATGGAAAGTGGAAAATCGTCTTTTCACGCCAGCTGGTGACCGAGCACCCTGATGAGGATATGCAGGTCACACCTGGAGAATTCATCAATGTTGCGTTTGCAGTATGGGATGGAAGGAAAGATGCCACAGGCCAACTGAT
>DKBD01000202.1 GCA_002451055.1 Nitrospira sp. UBA6909
GAATTGGTCACCTTCTGTCCATTGGTCACCTTCTGTCCAGCTGCGCCTCCCTGATCGGAGTTGAGCAAAGCGAGACATTCCGGTTTGTCGGTATCGATTTCGGTGCCGCTCTTCTTGGTACATGTTCCTGGCAATGTCGGAGTCGGCTGACCGCCAACCAATGTCGCTGTCCCATTACCGGTTACAGACACAAAGGGGATGACCACCGTGACATCCCCGTCGCGAAAGAGTCGGCGAATCGACAGGGGAACATAGACAAATTCGCTGGTGGTGTCGGTTCCGAAATTCCCGCTGCTGTAACTGGGAGTGAGACCTATTTGCCAATTCCTCTCGGCACTCTCGGCGGAAGGCCGCTGTTCAGGACCGATCCGCTCTTTCCCGTTAGCCGCCCACGTTTCCGACCGGAATATGACCATGCATCCTACGATAGCGATCACAACAATCCCGTAGCGATTGAGAAACATGCCCATTTTGCCACTCCCTCGTACATCAATGCATTTCGGGTACGGTTGTCCCGTCCTCAATGAGGTTAACTTAAAGCCTAACCGGCTTCTCTTCAATATATTTGGTTCAGCCAAACAGAATGCAGGGCACCGCATGTTGGCACGGTGCCCTGCGTTGCACGCGCGAGTCGTATTTATAATTTGCACTCAGTTTCGTCCGGACCGCTCCGGTTTCTCTGGTCTCTCGGGCCGTTCTGGTTTCTCCGGTCTCTCGGGTCGCTCCGGTCTTTCATGCCTCTCAGGGCGCTCTGGACGTTCGACTTTTTCCGGTCTCTCCACTCGCTCCGCTCTGAACGGGCGATCCATCTGGGCGGCCCGGGCATTTTCGCGCCCTTCCCGGCCATGCTCGCCGGCCACATGATCGGCTCGATCAAGACCTCGGAGCTCACCGCCTGCATTCGATCGGAGATTCTCTCGGTGATCCTCTCGACGATCGACTTGCCGGTCCTCCCGGCGGTCTTCACGACGATCAATCTGACGATCCTCTCTTCGATCGATTCGACGATCTTCCCGTCGGTCCTCTCTCCGATCCGCCCGTCGATCTTCCTGACGGATGTCATCGGTGGCCTGGGCGACGTCTATACGATCTCGGCCGTGTCTTCCTCGTTGATCACCATCATCATGACCTCTGTTCACCGATCCGGACACACCACTCTTCATCGAGCCGGATCCGCTATTGAGAGACCCTGATCCTCGATTGTCTACTCGCATGACCGGCTCTTCGGCTGCGCCGTTCATCTTCCCGACCGCCGGCGAGGTGAGAATCGATAACCCTGCAATCGTCCCCAGGATGACTTCCTTCCAGCTCATACGGTTCATCATTCATCTCCTTTGCTAAGAACACACCGTCCCATTCTCGGTAACTTCCTGATAGGCACCTCGTTAATCCTCCAACTCCACTTCGTCCCAAAGTACGATCGATCCATGTAATGTGCCCTCCACCTTCACGAGAGAGTTCTCCTTCACTTCAGCCAAGAACGCTGCGCGACTCGTGGACGCTCCGCTTACACTCTCGAAATGATCGATGGTGCTCGTATCGATGGACACGCCTAAAATCGCGATCTCATTTCCGTTGGTAGACTGGACCGGCCCTTGGAGATGGACGTCGTTATCCGGCGAACGTCGTTCAACGCGAGTCGCGATCACGGTATTCGTGCCGGTCACCCGACCACGAACACGGACATGGTTGCCGTCAGTGAAATCGGCCAGACTGGAAGACCCTCTGTATTCAGTCTGCGAGTTGACGGTTACTGATATGTTTATCAATCCAGCGATTGCAAATGTATGAGGCCCGATCTTGACGATATCCCCTTCCAATTTCACACTCTCATGGAACTTCACATGATCGACCTCAAGAACGCCGTTGGCGAAACGCCCTTCAGCCGATAGTTTTGCGCCGACGACGATCTCATCGATCGTCCCGCCTCGGAATTCAGTGTTCGGGGTCGTCGTGACCGGTGTGGTTGCAAGGGTGAAGTCAAGAAGCTGGCCGTTTGGCGTGCCGGCCTGCGTCACAAATCCTTCGATTTCGAATTCATCTACATCATTGTCGCTCCTGCCGTCCTTCGGCTCGACATTCGAGGCAATAAGCGTACCTTCGGTTTGGATATTGGGTCCAGGGGTAAATGATCCTCGCGCTCCTCGTACCTCTACAAATCGCCCATCCCAGTTGTTGCCATTAGGAATAGGCATATCACCGATTGATGCTCCGCCATAGTTCACCGTAAGGTGACCGATCTTGAATGTCGAGGCTCTGGACATGTGGCCGCTGACGAACCCTTGGACCTCAGGTGTCTCGCCGACAGATTGCAATTCAATGAACGTGGCTTGAATAACCCCATTGAGACGGATATGGCCGTTCACTTCCACATGATCGATACCAGGTACGAGCTTTAGGAGGTTCTGGCCAGGAACGTTATTATCGATGACGGTGGTGTCATCAACCAAGACCGTTTGACCCAACACGACCAGGCTCAGGCCATCAGCCCCCACCGTTTGTACTAACCCTTCGACCAGATCATTTTGATGTACGGTGGCAGCTGTGCGTTCTTCGCCGGTGATGGAACCATTGACGGTGACCACCATGCCTTGTTTGAGGCCACAGGTATCGGCCCGACTGATCGTGCATCGCTTGGATTCGCCATCCTGCTCCACAGACACATCGCTCGTTTCGAACTTCTTCCCGTTGACATACAGACTGCCGAACTGCGTGATCGTTCCGGACGCTGAGGCCGAGCCGCTTCCGGATCCGCTCCCAGAACCGTTTCCGGAGCCACTGGCTGAAGCCGAGGCATTCACACCATCGCCGCATCCACTCAAGGCTGCAATCGATCCAATGCCACTAACGCCGAAAAGCATGAGTAAGATAAGTGTTTGCCGCATAGTCATTCCTCTGGCACTGAGTTGATGGTGAGAATTTCGCAATCTACACATCGTCCACATGCGACTTGGTCTGTTCATGACCGTTCGTTCAATCTCGTCTGATGGGTTAGACGAAAGTGGGGAGCAAAAGTAAACAGACGGCGGGGGAATTTAGCCTGCAGCAGCAGCGACATGGCCTTACGGTCTTTGGACAGATTTGGACGGCCACTCGCCGATTTTTCTAACGTTCGAATATTGTTGATCCTTTCCTTGGCACCTAGGCGTGTAACCGGCTGAAAGGTAATGGGTATTTTCCTCGTCGAACCGGCACATGCTTTGCTGAATAGAGGATGGTCGTAGCAACGGAACCTTTACCAACGGAGGTTTTACATGATAATGAAAAAGTCCGGCTCGCAGATCCTTTCGATCATCACGGCAACCTTGACCCTCGTCGTCGTCGCGGCGCCTGTGTTGGCAAAGGATTTAAAAGCGGGGAGACAGTCGTCCTCACCTGCTTCAGCCGAGGCTGCGGCGCAGGCATTGGGTGGAATGTCGGAAACCGATTCCTCTTCGACAGTTTTGCAACACAATCGTAAGGCCGGTCCAGCCTGGAGAACGATCGGCGGAACGCTCAAACAAATCAAGGGCGATACCTATCTGGTTGAGGATTACGAGGGGAACCAGGTTCAGCTCCACGTGGGGCATGAAACCAAACACCTTCGGCAGAAGAGAGTCGGGGACACCGTTCGTGCTGAGATCACGCGAAGTGGATTCACGAATTCCATCCAGTAATCTCCTGATTGAATGTGTACACCCACTCGTGCAGCGCTGAGCTGACTTCTGAGGGCCGGTTCTGAACAGGCCGGCCCTCTTCGTCCGTTTCGACGGTCTCGTTCGGGCTATCGCGGATGCTTGGCGAAGGTAATATCTCCGTAGTAGGCCGTCGCGCGTTCTTTCGTGTTGTCCGTGTCGGTCATGATCGCCACGCCGTTGATCAACGGCGGATCTTCCCCGAACGCCATCTTGTAGTCATTCAGGATATTCCGTTCTTCGTCCACCCAACTCCCGACGTGCTTGGGCCCGCTCTCGATCACGATCATTCGCGCAAAATCCGTGTAGGCATTTTCAACGACGGTCCCCACCGGCGTGTTGGTTTCCCAGATGTAATTGATTGCCCCGATCGGGATGTCCCCGAAGATGGCGCGGCCTGCCGCATACTTTAAGCGCCTCGACAGTCCCACTTTACCCGCTTCGTACTCAAAGGTGATGTACAGCCGAGCCGGATAATCGTCTCCGTCCTTGCGGGACACATCGCTGTGTTTCAGTAAATTCTCAACCTTCCATCGCCAGCGGATGATCGGATACTCTCGGGGATCGATCTTGATGGCTCTCGTCAGGCCTGACGCTGAGGCGTCGCTGTCGGCCCTGATGACCGTCGTGTCTCCGTCTGTAACGACTTCATACTTCGTCTGCCGTGGAATCTTTTTGAAGGTCAGCGGTTCCCACCCCTCTGGCACTGTCTGCCCGACCGTTGCGCCGGAAAATGACGCGATCGTGATTTCCGTGCGAGTTTGGCCCGACACGTGTGACGCGGTCGTGTGCCAGGCCAACAACCCGGCGATCACTACTGCACCAATCAGAGGAAATCGTGTATCCATCGCCGTCGACGTCTTTATCGTCTCATCCAGGCAAAGAGCTTTGTGAGGAGGGTTTTCATGCTTGGAGAAAAATGGGCTTTGCGCCAAAGATTCACCACCTTCTTGCATACCTCAGCTTGGGTCGGGTAAGGGTGAATCGTCCCGGCGAGAGTCCTGGCTCCAGCCCCGGCTTTCATCGCCACGGAGAATTCTCCGATCATCTCGCCGGCATGGGCCGCCACAATGGTCGCCCCGAGAATCTTATCGGTTCCTTTTCTGATATGTACACGGGCGAACCCTTCGTCTTCCCCATCCAAGATTGCACGATCGACCTCATCGAGCTTGTAGGTGTAGGTTTCGACTTGGATGCCCTTCTCCTTCGCATCCTTCTCATGCATCCCCACGTGCGCGATTTCCGGATCTGTGAATGTACACCAAGGCATGATCAAGGATTCGACGCTGGCACAACCGAGGCCGAACGGGTGAGGGAACAGGGCATTCTGAATGACGATCTGGGCCATGGCATCGGCGGCATGTGTGAACTTATGGCGTGAGCAGATATCTCCTGCAGCAAACACGTTCGAGTTCGAGGTCTGTAGCCGAGCGTTTACAGCCACACCGGTTCGATCGTACTTGATCCCGGCTGCTTCCAGACCGAGCCCCTCCACATTCGGCGAGCGGCCGACCGCTATGAGAATCTCGTCGACCACCACCTCATGTGATTGACCGTGCGACTCTACCGTGAGCCGCTTCCCTGCTTCCGTCTTCTGGACCTTCAAGTCATTTCCGCAGCAGAGCAGATGCACTCCGCCTTGCTGCATACGCTGCTGAACGATCTGGGCCGCATCGCGGTCTTCGCTCGGCAGGATGCCGTGCATGGCTTCAATCAAGTACACCTCACTCCCGAAGCGGGCGAAGGACTGGGCCATTTCGCATCCGATGGGCCCGGCACCGATGACCCCGAGGCGTCGAGGTAATGCTGTGAGCGAAAAAACGGTTTCATTCGTCAGGTAGTCGGCTTCCCACAGTCCTGGTATCGGCGGAACGGAAGCGCGTGCACCGGCGCACACAGCGGCTTTTGCGAATGCCAGCATTCTGTTCCCAGCCGATCCCTCGACCTGAATGGAGTCATGGCCGATAAAGCGCCCGCTTCCGATATACACATCGACTCCAAGCTTGGCATATCGATGGGCCGAATCATTGTGGCTGATGCGCGCCCTGAGTTTTCTCATGCGGGCCATCACGGATCCAAAGTCGTACTTCACATCGCCAGCGATATGGGCGCCGAATTCCGAAACGTGTCGCAAATCCGCCCACGCCCGCGCCGCGCGGATCATCCCTTTCGACGGAACGCATCCGACGTTCAAACAGTCGCCACCCATCAAATGTTTCTCAATCAGAGCGACTTTGGCGCCAAGGCTCGCGGCAATGACCGCCGTAATCAAACCGGCCGTTCCGGCTCCGATGATCACGATGTTGTACCGCCCGTCCGGCTGTGGATTGACCCAATCAAGCGGATGAACATTGGCGGCAAGCTGACGGTTGTATTCATCGTCCGGAAGAACGATGGACCCCTCATGCAGACTCATCGTGTTAATTTTCTCCTGTGCTGCATCCCCGCCTTCTTACAAGTACATTCTTCATCAATGTCACGGTTTCCCCCTCACATTCTACCTTGTACGGTTATAGTCTCTTCCCCGTCAATCGTTTGTAGAGGATCGGCACCAACGCCAGGAGGCCTAGCAGGATAAACGCGCCGATCACGTGAGGGGACGCAATGTCTTTGAGCGAATCGATTGTGCCGAGCTGCCGTCCGGCATAGGCATAGACGAACGATCCCGGGATAATCCCGATCGCCGTGGCCGACACATAGGTGCCGAGCCTCATTCGAGTCAAGCCCGAGACCAGATTGACGATGAAAAACGGAAAGATGGGAATCAAGCGCAGCGTCATGAGGTAGCTGAAGGCATCTTTGGCAATGCCTTCTTGGACCGGCCCTAGCCATTTCCCGAACTTATGTTCGACCCAGTCCCGCAGTAAATAGCGAGCGGCGAGAAAGGCGAATACCGCACCAGTTGTGGCCCCCAGATTCACAAAGACTGTGCCTAGAAGGCTTCCGAAGAGGAAGCCACCGGCCAGCGTGAGAATCGCGGCGCCCGGAAGGGCCAGACCCGCCACCACGACGTAGGTCAACATGAACAGCGTGGCCGAGGCGACATAGTTCGTTTCCGTGAAAAGCAATAGCCGATCACGATTCTGCTTCAGAGCTTCCAGGGAGAGATAGCGGTCGAGATCAAAATAGAAAAACACGGCGATCGCGGTCGCGATCAGGATGGCGAGAATCACCTTCCCCGCGTAAGATTCTCGGGTTGGCTGGAGGAGCGGCATTTCGTGTGCCATGACAATCTAAGCGTCTATCATGGGGGGCTCCTCAGTTGCCTGTCAATGCCGGTTTGCTCGAAAGTGACTCCTTCCCACGTGCCTCTTCTTGTAGATGCCATGACAGATGGATTGGTCACTAACCAAGAATGCGAGGACAAAGATGAGGAGAAGGTGGAATAGCGAGGCCCGTGCCGTCTACTGATCGGGGATGCGGACCGCCGTCGCAAATCCGCCAAGTGCAGCCCCTACTTGTTCCAGCCACACGAGGTGGCGCCGGCATGGTTCCGATGGCTGGTTGGAGGCCTTCACAGCTTGTTGTTGAGGTGAGCATGCATTTTCGCGGAGTTCCATGGGTTTCTTGGTCATGGAGGCTTCTGGAGCGGCACATCCAAGGCTGAAGAGGAGTGGCATGAGGGTAAGTGTGATAAGACGCATGGCGTGATCTCCGCTATGAAGTGATGCCTGTCTGGCCTACGTGCTCTTCGGTCGACTCCGTTTACAGTTTAGCGTTGAATTGAACCACCTGCTTTATTTCCACAGATAGTTACTCATGTCCCGCTCGATATCCAATCGACCGGTTGCCCTCTCTAATGGGTCGATCACCCCGTCGCGGTTCTTATCCAGCTCGCGGAAATGATCGAATCGCAGGTCGCGAGCCCGTTGGTTCGGCACGGCTCCATGGCGTATATTTCTGCTCGGGTCGTATCGTTGAGGCCGTTCAAGGATTCCATGATAGGACAGATCTTGCGTCGCCTCATTCTCTTCGACAGAAAGCAGGCTTTCCCCAACCGTCTCCGGTTCTCTCCGATTCAGCTCGGCGCGATTCTGGAGATGCCGATTCTTGCGGCCTGACCGAACTGATTGTTTTTTGCCGCTCTTTGCAAGATGTCTTGTTCCGGTTCGCTTGAGGTGCGATTTCAGGTAGTGAACATGGGACGGCTGAATCCTTTGTGATGGCGCTTGCGCATGTATCCTGGCAGACGCTGTCATCTGGACAGGTCCGGCCAACGCAAGCCCTGCGACCATCCAGCAAACCAGGATCCCCGATCGCCAATCCTTACCAACGATTGTCTCTACTTTTTTCAATTGTTGGTACCGACCTTGTACCAATCAAGTGTACCAGGCCATCATAGGCTTGCAACCCTTTGAATTTAAGTGGACACTGCCTTCTTCCATGCATAGTGGAGGAGATAGTCGATCACCTGGGGAGAAGGAGACCGGGATACTCACTGTTCAGTGGAAGTTCAGAGCGACGAGCATCCTGTCAACAAAGCTTGCATGATAATTTTGTGCAGCCACATGCTAGATTGATGACGACTTTATGCGCTGGACTTTTTTGAAGCATTTCTGAGATAGGACACTAGCGGAGTGACTTGCAATATTGCTCAAACTGCATGACAAAGGCGGCGAATTGCCCCCCGCCCTGGGCCTGATAGTCATCCATCCCGATTCCTTTCTCACGATCCTGATTGAGTTTCTCGCAAGCCTCAAGTTCGGCTTGTCGCACCTGTGGCTGGAGTCGAGCTTGGTCTTCCGGCGAAAGCTTCATCAATCGCTCCTGGCTCTGCTTCATCGCTCTCATGTGGTCAAGCAGTGTCGGCTGCATGGTCTCTAATGAGGATGGATCAGTTTCGGCCAAGCACGCAGCTGCCGGAAGAAATGCTAGAAAGAAGAGCGTACATCCTGTTTTCATAGTCCCTTTCACGCGAGCCTGATTCCCTGATGAGCGGGAATCTGGTCGATCAATTTGAAATTCGTGCGCACCGAGCCGATGGTTTCCCCACGTTGGCTGATCGCACCCTCAGCGATCGGCCCCAGCCAATTATCAGCTTTGTGCAAGTAGGAGATTTTTTCGGGGGCAATTCCCATAATTCGGCAGCAAGTTGCATCGACCGCGACGAGGTTCCGTCCCATAACCACCACATTCGCTTGTTTCGGATCGCCCATAATGGGGCCGTCCCCTTCCATCCCGACAATCCCATCCACAATGGCAAAATGCGGTTTTAGCGTCGCATTGATATCCAGAATCGAGTTTTCGATACCGGCATGATGCAGCACGTTCTTGGGCCAGCCATAATAAATTCCCGGCATCACACCGAACATGTTCTTCATGGAAAGTGTGACCCCTGCCCAGTGATGAGTCTTCAGTTTCGCCATGGATACGATCCAATCCACCTCCTTGAAGAGGGCTGGGAATGTCAAAGTCCGCAAAGAAGAATGACGGCCGACGTTCTCCGTCGTATAGCCGGTGATGTAGTTAAGATCATGGAAGTGAATACGATCTTCGGCGAGTACATCTGCGAGGCCCGACTCTTCATACACTGCGAGGGTATCTCGGCGATGCCCTGGTCCTTCAGCCACCATGACAGAAGCCGCTCCAAGACCAAGAAATGCCTCAATTGCACCACGGAGCACCAAGGGGTGCGTGTTGATTTGTGGCGCTCCCCTGGATGTTTCAACAAGATTCGGTTTCAGCAAGATCCGTTTGCCGCGAATCTCTTGCGGGCCAACGTGCAACTCGCGGAACCCCTGTAACATCAGGCCGGAGAGCTCTTCTCCATACTCGCGCGCTTTCCCAATAAACGTTTCTGCGTGAAGTTGAGGCTGAAGATACCAGCGGCCGGCTGAGAACCCGGACGCTAAGACCACTCCGCCCGCAAGAGCATAGAGGAATTCTCGCCTCGTCCAACCCTGGTTTTTAACGCTTTCTGCGGATGGTTCGTTTGGCATTGGAAAAGCCTTTCAATCAAGTCAGCTTTCCCGGGATGGGTTATTGAGATAGCTGTCAAGAATTCCACGAGACGCTACCAGCGGCAACAACAAGAGGGCTAAAGAAGACGTGTCATAGGTACCGTATCGCTCTTGCCTGGCAAGAGCACGATAAATCAAATCAGGAGATGCTTGCGGAGCTTCTCCCCATGCACCGAGACCAAGCAAGGCCCATCCAAGACCAATCGGTGTTCGTATATACTCTATTTCCTTCTTGAGATAGTCGACACTCTTCTGAATTTCATGGGCAGAAACGAGCCCAGCCAATGCTTGAAGCGCGGCGCCGGTGTTTTCAGGATTGGGATGCAATTCAGTTCCGAAGATCCTTGTGCTGCCGCAATTCCACCCTCCGCTCGGAAGCTGACGGTCCAGCAAGAGCCGTACGCCATCGGACACCCGCTGGTGGTGAGCGAAACCGTTGTTTCTTAGTGCGCAAAGAGCCAAAGCAGTTGGCTCAACCCATGAGTGAGTATCGGCAATCCAAGCCCAGCCAGGAATACTGGTGTCATGCGAAACTACATGCGATGAGTCCTTTCGATATTGTCGACCCATTGCTTTTAGAAGGAACTGTACGGCCCGATGACTATGAGACTTATTCGAAGCTGAATGACCCCAAGCAAGAACGCAAAGTGCGGTGGGCCAGTATGCGTCTACATGGTTCTCATTAATACTCACTGATCCATCGTCAGCTTGAACCTCTGCCAACCGAGCCCTGGCAGCATCGAGCAGGACATGTTTGTGATCGTAGAATAAAAGGGTAAGGATGCTCCATGCTGTAGCATCGCTCCTGAATGACTCGCCGTTCCTGTAAGGAAAGCCTCCCTTTGGCAACGCGCACGCCTCAAGCAGCTTCAATGCATAAGTGAGTCGAGATTGTCCCAGGGTGATGCTCCGGTTTAATGGTTTCCTAGTACAGGCATCAACGTTCTAATAATCTTGATTGCGCCTGGCCCCATAATGACGACAAATAAACTCGGGAAAATAAACATGATAAGGGGAAAGAGCAATTTCACTGGCAATTTGGCAGCCAACTCCTCGGCACGGAGTTGTCGATTGACCCTCATTGCGTCGGAATGGACACGCAGCGCCTGCCCTACACTCGTTCCAAACTTGTCTGTCTGCACCAGCAATGCCACGAGGCTGCTCACCTCTTCCAGATCGACACGCCGGCTGAGATTCTTGAGTGCTTCAGAACGAGACAGTCCTGTTCGCAGTTCAAGCGACACCAGATCGAACTCATCTGCCAATTCAGGATGCGCGAATTGGATCTCGCTACTCACTCGGGCGATAGCTGCATCCAAGCCCAACCCGGCTTCAACGCAAACCACCATCAAATCCAAGGCATCGGGAAAGGCGTCCAGAACTTTTTGCTTCCGACTACCGATGGCATGGCGAAGCCACAGCATCGGAAGAAAGTATCCGGCCGAAGCGGCGCCTACATAGATCACGACCTGATTCGTCAAGGTCGGATAGCCCAGGAGCTTCCCTGGGAGGAGGATCATGATGCCAAGGGCGATGAGACCTGAGAGGAGCTTGGCCCCCATGAAAAGGATCGGGGCTTTTGCCTGACGATATCCGGCAGTGACAAGATCTTGCCTGATGGATGAGACTTCCGCCGCGTCAGTCGGCTTGTTCGCTTCTCCAAGACGGGTCAGCACCGCATCCAGTTTGTTCTTGAAATTCAGGGTAACCGAGTCGCTGCCTGAATCTGACACGCCAATTTGCCCGTCGGCCCGGCGTTTGACAACCTTCATCGCCGCCCGAGAGCCCAAGATCTGATAGAGTCCCACACTGCCCAGCAACACCATTGTGAAGATCAGGAAACTGATAATCCATGCCATGTCCATCTGAGATCCTCCGTTACACCTTGATGGCAATCATCCGATTCATAATGATGCCGCCTAGAACCATCAACGTGGCAGCGGTAAAAACCATCATCCAACCTATGGGATCAGTGAAAAGCGTCGCCAGATAGTCTGGATTGATGAAATGCAGTGCCAGCGCCACTGCAAAAGGCAGTGCCATTAAAATGACGGCAGAGATTCGCCCCTCTGCGGACAAGGCTTTGATTTTCTTCTTGAGTTCGAAACGTTTTCTGATCAAGCGACCCAGAGAGTCAATAATCTCTGATAAATTGCCACCGGTTTCCCGCTGAATATTGACGGATGTGACGAAAAACTTCATGTCCATCAAATCAATCCGGTTGGCCATATTGCTCATGGATTCCGGTATGGAGGCCCCCATTGAAATTTCGTCGAATCCTCGCTGAAATTCGCCTCCAATCGGATCCCGCATTTCGCTGCCGACCATCTTCATCCCGACGAATAATGCGTGCCCTGCACGAAGAGCTCTGGCGATCAGCTCAAGGGCATCAGGAAGCTGGCGATGGATCTCAGCCAGACGAGCCCATTTGCGATAGAACAGATGCCCCCACGGCAGCAGCATGGAAGCCATCGCGCAACCCAGTGTGACGTAAGGTTGCCCTAATATCGCTCGACTGCCCAATATTCCGCCAAGAAGCGCGAAGATGACTGTGGCGATCAGGTAATGGCCGAGTGAGTACGGCGGTTTCGCCTTGTCATGAGCGTCTACGACTCTAGTAAGAATTTTCCGCTCTTTGAGCCAATCCACAAATGAATTCAACCACGGGATTTGACTCTGAGTCTCTTTGAGGACCAACTCCGACGGCGTATTCAAGTCCTGACGTTCGGTCCAGCTCTGCAATCGTTCCGTGATACGTTGTTGATCCTTAGCGCCACGCGACCGGGCATGGATAAAGTAATAACACCCCTCGAATACGAGGACGACCGTCATGAAGATGCCGAGAGCAATGACTATGGTCAGCATTCGTACACCTTGCTTGCATCAAAAATGTCATTGGGCATATGAATTCCCATCGATTGAAACTTCTGAGCAAATTTGGGACGGATACCCGTCGCCCGAAAACGCCCCTTGACCTTCCCCTGTTGATCGACACCGGTCTGTTCGTAGGTAAAGACNNGGGCAAATCAAACCCCGTCATGGCCACCATCGTCTCGATCCTGGTCAAGGCATCCCGTGAGGAATTCGCGTGAATGGTCGTCAGCGAGCCATCATGGCCGGTATTCATGGCCTGCAACATGTCCAAACACTCGGCTCCACGCACCTCTCCGACGACAATCCGGTCGGGTCTCATTCGAAGTGCGTTCTTCACCAGTTCACGCTGGGAAAATTCCCCCTTGCCTTCGATGTTGGCGGGTCGTGTTTCCAGGCGCACCACGTGATCCTGCCGGAGCTGTAGTTCCGCCGCGTCCTCAATCGTGACGATTCGTTCATTGGCTGGAATAAAACCGGAAAGAATATTGAGAATCGTGGTCTTTCCACAGCCTGTACCGCCGGAAATCAAGACATTGAGGCGGGCTCGAACAATCCCGCGCAGCAATTCGGCGATTTCGGGAGTCAGAGACCGCTTTTCTATCAGATCTGAAACTTGTAGAGGATCTTTACTGAACTTGCGGATTGACACGCAGGAGCCGTCAATCGCGAGTGGAGGGATGATGGCATTCACACGAGAGCCGTCCGCCAACCGCGCGTCCACCATCGGACAAGACTCATCGACCCTCCGCCCCATCCTCGAGACGATGCGTTCAATAATTTTTTTAAGATGGGCTTCATCACGGAATCGGACTGCCGTTCGTTCCAGCTTCCCGTACCGCTCGACATAGACCTGCTTATGCGTATTGACGAGGATGTCGTTGATCGTCGGATCTTTCAACAAAGGCTCTAAGGGGCCAAGTCCTGTAACCTCATGTAAGATATCCTGCACCAATTGCCCGCGTTCCCGCTGATTCAGCGCGACCTTTTCGTCTTGCAGAATTTGAGCGACAAGCTGACCCAACTCGCTCCCGAGCTGCTCTGGAGCCATGGAGCTGGCCACCTTCAGATCAAGCAACTCGATCACCCGATTGTGGACCTTTGCCTTCAAATTTTCATAATAGGCCTGTGATTCCGACTGCTCGATTGGTTTCGCGCTTAACACAACCGTGCTCCCTTCTTGGTTGCTATGTTCCTAAGACCATCTTGCCCATCAGGTTCTTGCTTTCTGCGCAAACGTCAATCCTCCCCAATAGCGTGAAAACAGAGATCCTTTCTGCTCTAATCCTTGGCTGGCACTNNGATAGTCGTTCGGGATCAGCCAGTTTACTTGGTGTTCAAATAGACCCTCGGCATGTTGCAGCAATTCTTTCTCCGAGGGTTGATAGCGGTTGACGGCAATCACAATCCGCTCGTCTCCGAATCCAGCCTCCCGCATCATTTGCAAAAAGTGTTTAGTCCGTCGTATCGCCGGAAGGTTGAGCGTGGTGGCCAAAAGCACGGTCGAAGCACAGTCAAGCGCTTCCAGTGTTTCAGGACCGAGTATATGCCCGCAATCGACCAGCACATGATCATACATCGACTTCATGACATCCAAGGCATGCACCACCGCGCCATTTGGGATCGGGTCACGGCTCGTGCCTTCTCGGCCCGTGAATCCCGATTGAAGAAGATGAAGATTAGACTCCTGTTTGCTCATGAGACTCTGCATAAAGGTGCTATCCAGCCGTGATAGATCCGCGGCAAGATCCCGGAACCCGTTGGCCGGCTGAAGATCGAGAAACAGTGGCAGGTCGCTGTCATGAAGGTTCAAATCAACCAGCGCAACCTGTTGCTCAGGCTTCAACTGATGCAGGCTCATGGCCATGTTCACGGCCAAAGTGCTGGTCCCACACCCTCCTTTGGCTCCGAGGAACGCCACGACTTTCCCACTCTTCCCGCTGTTCTGCAGCCCTTTCTCCTTGCGACGTTCTTTGAGGCGGCTCAGCGCCGTGTCAAATTCCCTGCGGTTAATCGGCTGAGGGAGAAACTCCTTAATCCCAATGCGAAACCCTTCCAGCATCGTGTGAGAATCCAAGTTGCCTGCTGTCAGGAAGACTTCCAAAGAGGGATTTTTCTCCAGAAGCCCTTTCACCGAAGACAGAGTCCGTTCCGGATTGATCTCATCCACTTCCATGCATACCATGTCGACAGCAGAGGAACTGCCTGATTCCTTGATAATGAACCCCCGATGGGCTGTAAGGAAATCCTGAATCGTCAGACGAAGCGACTCATTTCGGCATTCAAGCCATACGGTGATCAGTCCTGCCATCGATTTCACTCCTTCTGCTGCTGATTACTCAACCAGACCTGGGATGCTGCCTAAGATCCCGAATGATCCACCGCCCCCCTGCCCGTTCGTCACCTCGCCACAGGTCACCGTGGCATCAATCTGCTGTGTCGGTGCACCAGTGACATTCCAGACGCAAGCCGAGGCAAATCCGACGGTCATCATCGGCTCGTTTGGGTTGGCGCAGTTCTGGTTTGCATACACCGGCACGACGACATTCCAACAGTAACCAGTTGGGCTAGCAGTGTCTGGGACTTTCTTGGCATTGAAAAGGTTTGTCAAATAGGGAAAAACAGACTGCACATTGCCTCCGATGTATTCTAAACTCGTCACTCCCGCTGATATTTGCGGAGTGATGTAGGTCGGAGGATTTGAGGTCAACCCCTCAACGATCTGCTTTTCAGTATTGGCATTCGGCGGTGATTCGAGGAATGTTTGCCACCCGGCGCAACCTTGCGGCGGATTGTTGGTCGGGTAAAACTGAATCGGCGTCCCACAATAGGCGGGGTTCGTAAAGATCAGTTCGTCCAGCCCAAAGGGAGCATTGGCTTCTCCAGGCGCCAATGTTCCGGTTCCGGTCAAGGCCGCCGTCGCTGTCGTTACGACGTCCATCTGATTGATCCCCATGATGCCGGCCAGCCATGTTGCTACTGGTCCATTCGCGGAGGCGTCTCTCCTAGCCGTCACACGCACCCCTGTCGGACCAATGTTCCCGGGAGTCAAGGTGCGGGTCGTGGAATTCCATACACCGATGACGATATCGGCAGTGTTAATGGAAATGGCCACCTGGCGCGCGTGATTTTGCAGGGCCACGGATTGCACCGCATCCGTCACCACGGTAGGGCTGTTAAGTTGATAGGTCGTATAAGGAGTTCCTTGCGGCAACGCTTGATACAGCAGACCCAGCTGCCTGGCTCCCGCCAGGGCTGAAGCATCCGCGACATTTTGAAGTTCATTCCTTGCCACCATGGCATTGCTGATATCCAGAGCTAGCGCCGCAATCGAGAAGAGGACGACGCTCAGGATCGCGACTGTGACTGCCACGGCTCCGCGTTCCCCTTTGATCAATCGGCGCCGAGCTTGCCTCTCAGAAATTGACTTCATACGAGCCGTATTATTCATGGCGCATTTCCGTTGCTGCTCTCAGATTAATCAAAGGTGTAATGGATGAGAAACCCGGCAAAACATTGAATTGATAGGGGAGCGTAAGCGTGACTCGTACCGGTGCGCCTGTCACACTGCCTGCCACAATGGTGCGGCTTACGTCGCCCGGTGTAATCCCTGCCGCAGTCAGATAATTATCGATTGTGGCATTGATCTGCCCTGTGGTAATCGCTGGAATGGCCTGGACTATTCCCAGTCTGGCGCCCTCCCGGCTTGCATTCGTCAAAATCGCTTGCTGATAAAGGGCAAATCCGAACTCGATAATTCCAAACAGAATCATCATGAGAACCGGCAGCAGCAGGGCAAATTCTACTGCTGACGCGCCTGATTCAGATCGATAGAGCTTTCGCATTCTCGTTGTTCCTATCTAGCTCCGACCCCTTGCCCAACAATCGAAGGAGCCGTGATTGTCGTTCGATATTTTTCTGGAGACTCAAACGACGATCGGTATCGCTCCATCGTCCGCTTGGAGGCAGGCCCATCCTCTGCCCCTTGCGCCATTTCAATAGTTTGTCCGGCATCCGGGTTGAGTGTTTGATGAGCAATCGCCGTTGTATAGGCCAGACCGGGATCCGGCCCCAAGGTTCTGGGTCTTGTGCAACCTGGCAACGACGCCAACATGATAATTGCCAAGATGCTTCCCGCACTGATTAATCTCTTATTCTTCATACGAGGCTCCTTTATCTGACCGTGATAGACGAATCCGTAATGTTCAGATGATCTTCTTACTGGATCATATGACCGAAACTTCCGTCCAACCTCCGTGGCCCCTCTGCTTCTGCAACTCGACCATCACGGACTTGGGCAGCCTTTGGCGCATAACCCATGCCGTCAGTCCAGCCCATCAAGTAAAACTCTAAATCATTGGGTTCGATGAATGTATCGGTCGGCAAGGGCTGTTGTTCCATGTCGATTGGCTTAACGAAGTGCGGTGTCACGATGATCACCAGCTCGGTCTGATTCTTCTGGAAGCGGGAGCTTCTGAACAGGGCTCCCAGAACCGGTATATCGCCAAGGACCGGGAATTTCTGGACTTGCTCGCGCACGTTGTCTTTCAGCAATCCAGCGATGGCAAAGCTTTGTCCGTCGGCCAGTTCAATCATCGTCGTGGCCCGCCTGGTTTGGATTGTCGGGACGGTAAAACCAGAAATTTGGAGGGAATTGGTAAAGTCCAGTTCGGACACTTCCGGGGAAACCGCCATATTGATGCGATTGCTGCTGAGCACTGTGGGCGTAAAGGCTAAGCCAATCCCAAATTTCTTGAACTGAATGGTGACTACTCCAAATGCCTGGGGCATGGGAAACGGGAATTCACCTCCTGAGAGGAATTGAGCTTCTTGTCCGCTGAGTGCCGTCAATGTCGGTTTGGCCAATACCTTCACCACGTCTTCCTCTTTCAACGCGTCAATAAAGGTCGTCCAGTTCATATTCCCGGTTTGGAATCGGATCACCGCATTGACGGCACTGTTTACAAATTGGTTCAATGGGCTCGTCTGTCCCCCAGGTCCTAGTAGTGAGGTGATGTTATTCAATGCCGTTACACCAAAGTTGCTCGACGTCCCACCGTTGATATTGACGCCAATGCGTCGTATGAGGTCCCGGTTCATTTCGGCCACACGAACTTCCAGCATCACCTGTTGAGATCCCTCTATCTGGAGTAGATTCACGACCTTCTTCGGCGCATATGGCTCTGCAATCTCAAGTGCGCGTGATTGTGCAGCCAAGCTGCCGGCGGTACCGGACACGGTAATGTGGTCTTGGCTAGCCGTGACAAGGATGTCCTTCTCGTTGGGAAGAATCTTGTGCAACTGCTCACGCAATTGACTCAAATCCGGAGTGACTATGACGTCAAGCGCGGAAAACAATTCGCCACTCTCTTTCCAAAGAGTCAGAGTGGTCACACCGAGGGTCTTGCCAGTCAGGTAGAGTTGCTTTGGCGAAAGGACCACGGTATCGGCCACTTCAGGATTGGCGATCGACGCCCGCTTGATTGGCGTCTTGAAGTCAACGACCTTGGACTTACCCGCACCGAGCTCCAAGCGCTGCGCCTCGCTGGCGACAAGGGTAGAAGCACCCTGGTCCTGCGCCACAGCCATGGCAGACCACAGTAAGGTGGACAGTGCAAGGACACAACCGAAGACGATCGATCCCTTCATTGCATCGCTCCTTTTCCTGTATTTTCTGAAATACATTTCACAACCTGCTCTTTCAACTCTTTCCCAAGTTTAGCAGGCTGTTGGATAATTACATGTTCACTACTTGAACATCTCGGAGCGATCGGAGTTCTCATTGAACCTGCTGGCTCTTTTTGTTTGTGTCGGGCCCGTCGAACACATCAATTGAGTTTCCCTGCAACCTATTAGAATTTAACGCTATTGACAGAGGTTCCGCGGATCACCTCGACCGTCACTTGATCCAGATCCCCTGGCTTGGCGTCATTTGGTTCCTCTGGATAGATTTTCAAAAGATTGATAACTCTCTTTGGAGCGAAGGCTTCGGCCAAGGCCAATGCCTGAGACAATTTGGCCGGGCTGGAGATGGTTCCCGAAAGAGTCAGATGGTCATGGCTGCTCGCTGCATGAATATTGTATTCCTCCGGCAGGAAACGACTAAACTGTTCCTTGAGACGGGCAACATCAACAGCGACTTCCAGATTGAAAATAGCCAGGATCTGGTTATCTTTTCCCCACAAGGTCAAGTTGGTCGATCCATAGGCCTTGCCGGTCACATACAGCTGTTTTGGCGAGAGCACGATCGCATCGGCGATCGTCGGGTCGGCTAGTGAGGCTCGCCTAATGGGGGCCGGAACATCTACGACGGTAGACTTGCCCAATACGAGGTCCAGCGGCTGAACCTGATAACTCGCCTTAGCTGAGATCATTGGGACATGATCTCCGGCCAGTAGAGGTTGGTCTGGCGACAACCCGGCAGCTAGAATAAGTGCCGCGACCGCACTGGCGAAGCTTCTGTACTGTGATGTGGCTCTCGCGATAGTGTTCATGGGAATTCCTCTTAAAATTTAATTTCCTTGCGATCTGCGCCCTTGATGAGTTCGACACGATATTCCGGCTGGGCGTCTTTGTTACCCACTGCCTTCGGACGGAAGGATGACAAGAGCGACGCCACATTGGCCCCCTTCGTCAGCACCTTTTCGTTATTGAGGGGATTTCTGAGCGCCAATCGCAACTTGCCCTGGGTTGAGGCCAGTGCGAGCTTTTCAGCCTCTTCGATATCAACTTCAAGCGTCATGACCTGAACGGGCTTGGGATCCTTCTCGGTGCCGCTCTTTTCATACTGCATGCCGGCCGCAAGCACTTTGAGGTTTCCAAGAATCATCTTCGCAACAGGGTTCTGAGCCTTTGTGGACTCGTCAATCGTGACCATCACGTCGACATGGTCACCTGGCTTGATGAAGCCGGATACCCCGATGACTTCATCGACTTTCACCGACATCGCCCGTTTGGTTGGATCAGTGACAGCCGCTACTCCTGTTCCCACGTCTTTGCCTGAAGTCAGCCTGGAGCGGAGGATCGGCTCGTTGGCCTTGACATCTTGGAGCAATACCGCATCCTGCAATTCGTCAATGCTCTTGTAGTAGCCGTCAGGAAGGGCATTGGCCGGGTAGTTCACCACTTGGAGCATTTCAGGTGTCAATTTCGTGCCCCAGGCCAGCTCCCCCTTTGCCACAATCACTTCTGCGGTGGAGGTGACGGAAATGGCTGCTTCAGCCGCGCGCCGTAATTCCGCACCTCTCAGCCAATCGATGATCAAGAAGCTGGTGACTAATCCGACGATCGCCGCCGCCGCAAAGAATAGTTGTGGACGATACTTTTTCACGGCTCTATCCCTCCCAATGCCTATCTATCAGGTTGATGATTTGGCAAACCCATCAGTGATACACAATATAGTGTTATGCGAACCTACTTATTAGCTGCACGCTTGTCCTATCCAAGCGGAGACCACCAATAAGATCCTATGGTCCCTACGCAGATCGCGACAGCATAGGGTAGAGTTGGAACATTGTTAGCTGGAGCCAATGCCTTCATGGAGCGTGATAGGAAGAGGGTTTGAAACAAAGACCAGAGCCAACCCCCTGTTCTTTTCCAGCCTTGATGAAATCCGAGCACCAGGATGGCCATTAGCCCTCCTGCGAATGCAATGAGAAAGGCGGCCGAAATCGTTTGGAACGGGCCAAGAAAACTACCGACTGCCGCATATAATTTGACATCCCCGGCCCCTATCCACCCAAGCACATACAAAATTAGAAGGAGCCCCAATCCAATGGCCATTCCCTCCAGGCTGAACAAGAACCCATCTAAATGGTTCATAAATGTCTGCATTCCAATACCTAATAGAATTGCCGGGCCAGTCAGCCAATTCGGGATTCTTCTCCAGCGGATGTCCATCACAATGGCCATTCCCAATATTGTGAGGAGCAGTGCGATTTGTATTATTTCAATGCTCATAGCTCTTTTGCGGTTCAGCTAGGGGTAACAAGTTTTCCTTGAGTGTAATTAAAGATGCCATCCAGCTTTGTTCCCACGAGAGTCACCGATCCAATGATCACTATGGCAATCAAGACCACCATCAGAGCGTACTCCACCGCGGTAGCCCCATCTTCGTCGCGAATAAAACGCCCGATCAACTGCATCATCATGAAACCTCCTTTGCCGCTATGTTTCTAAGGGGGGGGCGCAGCCAGCTGATCAAGTTGATCAGCTGGCTGTGGATTGATCGATCAGCTCGGGGTAACCAGCTTTCCTTGTACGTAGTTGAAGACACCATCCAGCTTTGTCCCAACGAGAGTTACTGATCCAATGATGACCACGGCGATTAAGACGACCATCAGACCGTACTCCACCGCCGTTGCCCCCTCTTCTTCCCGAATGAAACGTCCGATGAACTGCATCATGATGAACCTCCTGACTGAATAAGGTTATTAGATTTACTGAGTCGCCGCTGCTTCACTTATTTTTGGCCGCGCGACATGGTGAAACTATCTCACGGAACATTCGCCTGCGTAATTATTCGAAAGGGGTAATGGGGTGGCACCGTAAGGAGGGCCTACGAAAGGAGGGGTAGCTAACTCATGGGTCACACTATCGACTCAGGAATGCTAATCGCATGTACCAAGCCTGACGGCTTGCGCATCAAACAAGAAAAGCCTTTACAGAACAGCGATTCTCTTTCACGATACATAGCGATGTTCATTGTGCAATGTCATTGAGATCTGGGAAGGAATGCGGGAAGTCAGAGCATGGCCGATTCAGCGTTGAGTCCCGAATGAAAGAAACGGAAGGAAGCATGTCTTTACGCACAAGAAGGAGATCCGCTGTGCCTATACGGGTAAAGATGATGACTCTCCCTGAGAATTACAGACAAGGAGCGGAGTTGCCTCTGAATCAGACCTTTGCATGGGCGATGAGTCTTCTTATTGCCCTATCGTTACTACCAGGCTGTGCGGGGGAAAAAAGAGAAGTGACGTATCACCCAGGGGAATACCAACAACTGATCGAACGGCAAAAGGCCGGGCATGTGCCCCCGGCGGACCAGGTGAGCGAGTCCTCCACAAAAGACATGTCTCCCCAGGAGCTCAATCAACTTGGCGATTTCTTTCTACAACAGGGTAATCCCACGATGGCCATCGTNNAGACGTCCTCGCACTCGAAGGAGCCGGCGAAGCCTATTTCCGTGCGGGAAACGAAAAGGACGCGGAAGCCTTTTTCCATAAGGCACTTGCGGTGAATCCTGATCGATGGCAAACGCGCAATCTTCTCGGCACCCTACTTGACCGGCAAAAACGACATGAGGAGGCGATCGCCCAATATGAGCAGGCTTTACGGGTAAAACCCAATGAAGCGTCGCTCCATAACAATATGGGTCTGGCCTATTATCTGCTCGGGCGCCATGAAGAGGCCGTCCGATCGTTTCAGCAAGCCCTGCGGACCGGGTCAAACCAACCCAAGATTCATAATAACCTTGGCCTCGCCCTAGCCAAGCTCAACCGTTTCCAAGATGCATTGGACTCATTCAGAAACGGAGGGAACGACGCGGAAGCCTATAACAAT
>DKBD01000062.1:0-402 GCA_002451055.1 Nitrospira sp. UBA6909
GCTTCCACGAGCCGCGTGAAGCTCAAGGACCTCTTTGTCGGTGCATGACAGAACGTTGTAAGCTCGCGCTCTGTTTACGCAACGAGGACGAAGGCTCACATTGCGGGAGAGAGTCTCGGGCCGGATCGAAATGTCGTTTGTGCCTCAGACAGTGGTCTATCCTGGATCGTGATCGGCATGGGCGAGGTGGCATACCACCTCGCACCCGAAGCCGGTTTAAGCCGCACGACCGGATACTTTTCCCCGCCTGCTCAACCGGTCAGCGGAAATCCAGCCATTCCCGCTGACGGAGATTTTCATGTCTTGAGTTGAACTGGTTGCCCCTACCTGACCATGCGTGATGGATTCACACGAGCGACACAGCCTTGCTGTGAATCAATCGGATATTTATCTGGTCGGGCT
>DKBD01000062.1:460-6133 GCA_002451055.1 Nitrospira sp. UBA6909
TTTAGTACCCTTTGGTCGAGATGCCCAGGAGATCCGTGATTAACGCGACAACTCCAAATACGACTCCCGTCACGATGAGCCCATAAATAACCAACTTAATATGGTCCATGTAAATCCTCCTGATATAGATGGTTGGTACGTTGGTCGAAAAACTGGGCTATTCAATACCATTGACGAAGGAATAGTGTCAACCATCTCGTGTGGTCTACGGTGACCATAGTTTCAGCGCGAGGGATCTTGTCCCGATTTTCAATAAAGGGAAGGAGATCACGATGAGAAGGGCCGCGATGAACGCTGCAGAGTTCGGACAAAAGCCGGTGTATTTGGGCCCTTCACGCGTCACGATAGGAGATGGCCTCAGCCTCCTCCGCGAGGCCGACCGTTCCCGCTTTTATTCCTTCTGTGCATCCATTAAGATGCCATTGTCGATCTCCTTTGTGTGAGGCGTTCCCTTTGAAAGCCAAGAGTGTTTTTTCTTGCCAAGCGTGCGGCCATCAATCGCCCCGGTGGCTTGGCCGTTGTCCCGACTGCGGCGGCTGGAACACGATGAAGGAAGAGCGGCAGGCGGCGACCGGCAAGGGCCGTCCCGTCGCGATGAAGACGGTTCAGGCGCGGGCCACGCCGATCGGCGAGATTGAGGTGGTCGGTGAAGACCGATGCCTCACGCGCATCGGCGAGTTCGACCGCGTGCTGGGAGGAGGGGTGATTCCAGGATCCGTCATCTTGATCGGTGGCGATCCTGGGATCGGCAAAACGACATTGCTGCTTCAGGCGCTGCCCCGCTTGGCTTCGCAAGGACAGCCCGTGTTGTACGTCTCCGGTGAGGAATCGCCCCGTCAGATCAAGATGCGCGGGCAACGTTTGGGTATCGACCATCCCGGTCTGCTGATTCTTTCAGAAACCTCTCTGGAACAGATTCTAAAAGCCGTCCAGGACATTCAACCGGCGGCGATGGTGGTCGATTCGATTCAAACGGTCTATACGGAGCAAATCACGTCGGCGCCGGGTAGCATCAGCCAGGTACAGGAGGTTGCCGGGCAGCTCATGTGGTTTGCCAAGCGCGCCGGGGTGCCGGTCTTCATTATCGGCCATGTGACAAAAGAAGGGGCTATTGCCGGGCCGCGATTGTTGGAACATATTGTTGACACGGTCCTGTATTTCGAGGGAGACAAGGGCCACAGTTATCGCATCCTTCGCGCCGTGAAAAATCGCTTCGGCTCCACAAACGAAATCGGTGTGTTTGAGATGAAAGATGCCGGGCTTGAAGAAGTCGGCAATCCCTCGGAACTGTTCTTGGCCGAACGCCCGCAGCAGAGTGCCGGATCGGTGGTCGTATCGAGTCTCGAAGGAACGAGGCCGATTCTGGTGGAGCTGCAAGCGCTGGTGTCTTCCACCAGTTACGCCATGCCGAAGCGGATGGCCAATGGCGTGGAACTCAATCGGGTGTCGTTGCTGCTCGCCGTGATGGAAAAACGACTGGGTGTGCATCTCTCTGGTCAAGACGTCTATGTGAATGTCGTCGGGGGCATGCGTATTGACGAGCCGGCGATCGATCTGGGTATTGTTGCGGCGGTCACGTCGAGTTTGCGTGAGACACCGGTCGAACAAGGTCTGTTGGTTCTCGGCGAAGTGGGGCTCGGTGGGGAAGTGCGGGCGGTGAGTCAGGCGGAATTGCGTATTCGCGAGGCGGCGAAGATGGGATTCAAACGGTGCGTGCTGCCCGAGCGCAACCTGATGAAGCTCGATCCGGTCGATGGCATGGAACTGGTTGGCATTCAGGAGGTGCGAGAGGCACTGGATGTTGTCTTGGCTTAGTCACGTTCTACGTTTCACGTTTCGCGTTTCACGCGGTACGGCAGTATGCCTGTTTCTCGTCAGCTGCGCGCAGGTGACACCTCCGGGTGAACTGTCGCTCAAACAGGCCACGGCGGAGGAGTTGACCGCGCTTCTTCGCCAACGAGAAGCTGCGCTCCATTCAATGAAAGGCTTGTTCACCGCGACGGTGCGCGGCGGTCTGATTCCCATCTCGTCACGGGTCGAGGGGACAGTATACTATCGCCGTCCCAATGCCTTGCGACTTCGCGGATTCACTCCCATCGGGAGCGATCTGTTCGAATTCGTTCAAGTCGACGATCTGTACAAACTCAGGTTGCCGACCATGGGCCGCGTTCTGATCGGCCACCAATCGGAGATCGCGGAGATGGGGAAACTTGCACGCCCGTTCCAACTGAGCATCTGGGCGGTTTCTGGCGTACTCGGCACCGGTATGGTGGCACATGGAGAAACGGTCAAGCTGGTCGAAGCCGGGGAACGGTATCGTTTGGATGTATATGCGGCTTGGAATGGTGGGGTGAAGGATCCAATGCCGGTACGCCGTTTATGGTTCGACCGTCGAACGTTGTTGGTTGTGCAGGAAGACCGGTTGACGGTGAATGGCGAGGTGGATGCCACCATCCAATATGAAGATTTCAGATCGCTGGACGATCCGGAAGGACGGCCGTTGCCAACGAAAGCGGCTATGGTCCCTCCGCTGCTCCGGCCGTTCAAAATTTCCTTGGAAGACGGTCATGGCCGGGGGAGCGTTCAGGTCACCTTCCATGAAATGGTGCTCAACCAGACGGTAAAACCGGAGGAGTTGGGACAGGTATCCTGATGACCATGAAGATCTTGGCCGTTGAAACGGCTACGTCGTGGCAGAGTGTCGCGATTCTGGAAAACGACGATATCTTGGCGAGAAAGGACCAGGATGCCGGTGGCGCTCACGGCATGCTGCTTCTGCCGGCCATCGATCGATTGCTCGCGGAAACAGGTCTTCGCCTTACAGATCTTGACGGTCTGGCTTGCTCGGTCGGCCCTGGTTCGTTTACCGGTATCCGAGTGGGAGTGGCGACGTGCTTGGGGTTGCGGGCGGCAACCGGCCTTCCGCTCGCATTGGTTCCGACGCTGGAGGCGATGGCATGGGATGTGACCTCGTCAAGCTTGTCCATCTGTCCCGTGTTGACCAGCCGGAAGGGAGAACTGTACTGGGCCATCTTTCAACGAACGAATGAGGGACAACTGGATCGCATCCTGCCAGAACATGTCGGCTCTCCAGGAGTGTTGGCCAGGAGTCTTACTGGAAACACGCTGGTGCTTGGGGAGGGATGGTCTTCGATGGAGCGCGAAATCCGCGCGGCCCTGCCCATAGGTATTGCCGTTTCTTCGGCACCGGTGGACTCTACCAAGCCATCCGCCGTGACGGTGGCTCTCGTCGGGATGCAGCGCTTGCGGCGAGGAGAAATCGCAGGCGATCAGGTGACGCCGATGTATGTGCAGCGGGCTGAGGCGGAAATCAAGTTCGAAGAGTCAGGGGGTGTTTCGCCGGTGACGCGCAGGAAGGAGCGAGTTGAGAGCAAAGTTGCTCTACGGTTGGCCAGGGGGCGGCGAGGAAGAGGGCGGGAAGTCAGGCCGGGAAAGTCGTATGGCGTGTGAATTTGAGATCGCATCGGCGACGGCTGACATGCTGGCCGAAATCCTTGAATTAGAAGAAGCTTGCTTCTCAGCCCCTTGGACGAGCAAAATGTTGGAGGCTGAACTCACTGGCAACCAGTTCGCACATTTTCTTGTTGCGACGGTCCAACTACAGGCAGACCCTGGTCGGAGGCGAATTGTCGGATATCACTGTTTCTGGATCGTGTTCGAAGAGCTTCGACTGATGAATCTCGCCGTGCAGGAGTCGATGCGAAGGCGAGGAGTCGGGCGGTCCCTCGCAATCAAAGCCATCGGTTTGGGTCTCGCCCAAGGCGCTACCCGCGCGGTGCTCGAAGTGCGGGCTTCCAATGAAGGCGCACAAAGTCTCTACCGAGGGTTGGGGTTTGTGCCGATCAGTATCCGCCGCCGCTATTACTCGAATCCTGTCGAAGACGCTGTGCTTATGGAAATGANNATCGGCGGCCGAAAGCGGATCGGTTTCATCACACTCAGCTAACCCAGGAGGTGCCGCATGCTGACGGATGATGCAATTGTTGAACAGCTACGCCAATCCAACCGGGAGTTTCGGGAACTGGAAACCTCCCACCACCGCTTGGACCTTGAGCTGAATGAATTGCAGAAACGCCACGTGCTGACACCAGAGGAGGAGCTTGAAAAGAAGCGGCTCCAAAAGGAAAAGCTCGTCAAGAAAGACAAACTCGCGGAATTGGTTCGCCTGCATCGCGAGCAAGGATTGCAGCCCGCCGCACACTAGAAGGAGCCGACCAGCCGCCGGACAGACCGGCGGCTGGGTCGTTGCCATGGATCAGATCGTCAATCCGCTTGCCGCCCATATCCAGACCGTCAAGCGCCGATTGATCGTCATCGGGACGACCATCCTGGTCTGTTTGGTTCTCGCCTTTTCCTTTTCAACTGAGATGGTGGAATGGCTGAATCGTCCATTCCAGAATCAGTTGGTCTTTTACGGACCAACGGAAGCCCTCTTTGCTTCGATTAAAGTCTCGCTTCTGGCCGCAGTCATTCTCAGCCTGCCCGTGATTTTTTATCAGTGCTGGAAATTCGTCGAGCCGGCGCTGTTGCCGAAAGAGCAGCGTTGGGCCATTCCATTGTTTTTCCTTGCCGGAGGCCTCTTTGCCCTCGGCTTGGTGTTTTGCAATCTCGTCATCCTCCCTCTGGTCATCGACTTTTTCGTGAGCTTTGGGCTCGATCGGGACATCACCCCGCAGCTGGGCGTGGGGACCTACATCGATTTCAATGTGAAGTTTCTGCTGATTTTCGGTTGTGCCTTCGAGTTGCCGCTGGTGATGACGTTGTTGGCGGTGGTAGGGGCCGTGTCGGCGCAGATGTTCGCACGGTATCGCAAACATGCCGTTCTCGCGATTCTCATTCTATCGGCCGTCATCACGCCGGATGCGACCATGTTTACGATGCTGCTGATGGCGGTGCCGCTGATGGGATTGTATGAGGTGGGGATAGTGGGGGCCAGGGTTTTCGGCAGGCGTTCGAATAACAACGACATGGATCTTCCTCTTGATCCGGATTTACCCATGGGTACGGCGGGGACGAGAATGCGATGAATCGGGACGGTATTGCGTTGAAGGTCCGCATGGTTTTGGTTATGGGGCTGCTGCTCTTGAGTTGTGAAGGCTCCGTCTTTGGTGCGGAAGAGAGGCGGTTGGCTGGGTTGCCTCATCTGCGCACAGCGGTTTCGGCTGGAGGAGAAGCGGCGCCGTCTGGTCCATTCGATCAATCGGCCGCAAACGTGCTGGCCTTGGCGATGTCGGAGAAGGGGGTAGTCTATGCCGGATCATTCGGCCATGGGGTATTCCGCTCGGTCGATCGAGGCGCTACGTGGGAGCCCGTAGGAGTCGGCGTGACCGATCCCTTTGTCCTCAGTTTGGCGGTCGAAAGAGAGGGGGCCATTTATGCCGGCACCTTTCGTGGCGGCGTATTCCGTTCACGGGACGAGGGAAACACGTGGCAGCCGGTGAATGCAGGCCTCAAGGGGTTGGAAGTAAAAACGCTGATGGCGACCAATGATGGACTGTATGCAGGAACGGGCGGTGGCGTCTACCGTCTGAATGAGCCGGAGAATCGCTGGTCGGCCGTCACAACCGGACTGGAGGACGTGCTGGTCCAAGCATTGGCTCGATCCACGGACGGGACGCTCTACGCCGGAACATCCGGGAAAGGCGTCCTGCG
>DKBD01000062.1:6298-7699 GCA_002451055.1 Nitrospira sp. UBA6909
TTTCTATTTCGATAACGAGTCACAGACGAAAGGATAGAACCCATGAACGATATCACTGATAGAACTCAGGCAAAAATCTCGTTGACCAGCAAGGGCACGCCGATCGGAGAAATCGTGCTCCGATTCTTTCCCGACGTAGCGCCTCGCCACGTCGATAATTTTGTCAAGCTCTCAAAGGAAGGCTTTTACGACGGGACGACTTTCCATCGCGTCATTCCCGGCTTCATGATTCAAGGCGGCGACCCCAACAGCAAAAATCCCGACCGGTCCATGCACGGGATGGGCGGACCCGGTTACAAAGTCAAGGCGGAATTCAACAGCAAACCGCACAAGCGCGGCATTGTGTCAATGGCGAGGGCCAACGATCCCGACAGCGCCGGCTCGCAATTCTTCATCTGCGTGGCCGATGCCAACTTTCTCGACTGGCAATATACCGTGTTCGGCGAAGTGATCAACGGCATGGATGTCGTGGACCAGGTCGTCAACATGAAACGGGATGGACGGGATAATCCGTTGGAGCGGGTGGAAATGGCCGTTTCGATCAGTGAGGGGTGAGCGGGTAACGGTGAAANNGAGAGTCTTGCGAAACAAGTCGAGTCGTGCCCATGTTCGGTTGTTGTTCGGCTTGCCCCTTGCTCTGTACTTCTTCCTGACAGGCTGCGCCGTGCCGCATGTGCCATCACGAATTGTGTATGAAGACCCGGTCAATTATGTCCGGTTGGAAACGGATGAGAAGGTATTGCCGGAATGGCCACANNATGGATCCAGGGCGAGGCGCCCGTCGTTCCGGCCTTTAACGATGAAGAAGTGGCGTTGCTGTCTGAACAGCTGGCTGAAGGGTTGGCACGGGCTGAGTACAACGAGCGCGTCACGTTTTATTTGAGCGAGCCGCTCACATTTTTTAGACGGACGATCACCTCGGGCGGGATCTATGTTCAGGGACAGGAGTTGCACATCCTCTTGGGGAACTGGCGGATCATCTACGGAATTCCCGCCTATGGGATGGTCTATGACCGGCGCTATCCTATGAGGCCGACCGCAGCAAAGGGATTCAATCTTCTCTTCGAGCCTGCTGACGCGGTCATTCCTCAGAAAAGCAGTGTGTTGGATGATGTTCTTGCCAACACGAAAGATGAATTGGTGATTGATATCAGCAAGCTGGAAATTGCCGCTCCGCCGCCGGTTTCCGTATCTCCAAACATATTTTAGTCTTCCCCCTGTAGAGGAGATCTGCGGGGAGTGGAGTTCCACGGCTTCACAGGCGTGACTTCCTGCGTCGGCGGATGAAAAGAATGTTCACCCGGAAGCTGGTGTCTGAAAATACATTCGCGGTACTTCTTTCAATGCCTCAATAATCGTGGGCCAGCCGAGTTTGCTTCGGCCTTGCGCACGGTCGCGAAA
>DKBD01000142.1 GCA_002451055.1 Nitrospira sp. UBA6909
TACCGGAATGCCCTCGACCTCCTGCCCCGCCTTCCCCGGCGTCACCCCTGCTACGACCTTCGTCCCATAGGCCTTGCACTGCGTCGCATGGAAGGAGCCTTCCTTGCCCGTAATCCCTTGCACCACCACCCGCGTATTCTTATTGACCAGAATGCTCACGATAAACCTCTTTTCTTACCTTTCCCTTTCGAGAAGGTGCGCCGGGCTGGGTCTCACACTGCGCGCATCCACCGAGCACAGCCCATATTGATCATCATCGGATTAATCATCGGTGCGCGGTGGGCGAGCACTGAGACCCAGCCCGGCGCACCTTCCAATCACGCCGCTTTCCCCGTCAGCTTCACAATCTTCTGCGCCGCCTCCCACAAATCGTCCGCCACTTCGAGCTTCAGGCCGGATTCAGCCAACAGCCTGCGCCCTTCCTCCGCGTTCGTCCCTTGCAGACGTACCACCAGCGGCACCGTAATCTTCACTTCTTTCGCCGCTTCGATCACGCCATGAGCGATCCGTTCGCAGCGGACGATCCCGCCAAAAATATTGATAAAGATGCCTTTGACGTTCGGATCTTTGAGCAAAATCCGGAATCCAGCCGCCACGGTCTCTTTTGTCGCGCCGCCGCCGACGTCGAGAAAATTCGCCGGCTCACTGCCCGCCAGCTTGATCACGTCCATCGTCGCCATGGCCAAACCGGCGCCGTTCACCATACAGCCGATGTTGCCGTCGAGCTTCACATAGTTCAGGTTATTCGCCGTCGCTTCGATCTCCAACGGCTCTTCTTCATTCAAATCCCGCATTTGTTGGACGTCCTGATGCCGGAACATGCCGTTGTCGTCGAACGAAACCTTGCCGTCGAGCGCAACCAGCGTCTTCTCCTTCGTGATGATGAGGGGATTGATTTCCACTAAAGCCGCGTTCTTTTCCATAAACAGGCGATAGAGATTCTCCAGCATCTTCACGAAGGGATTGATCACCGCCGGCTCAAGGTTCTGGAGGCCGAGGGCAAATGCCACATTGCGGCCATTATGTCCCTGAAAGCCGACCGCGGGATCAATTGCTTCCTTGATGATTTTCTCCGGGGTGTGGGCCGCCACCTCTTCGATTTCCATCCCGCCTTCGGTACTGGCAATGAAGGTCGGCCAACCGGTATCACGATCGACGAGGATCGAGAGGTACAACTCCTTGGCGATGTTCGCCCCTTCCTCCATGAGCAGACGATGCACCGTCCGGCCTTTGGGTCCTGTCTGATGCGTAACGAGCGTCTTCCCAATCAATTCCTTTGCCAATCCGGCAACCGCCCCTTTGTCTTTCGTGATCTTCACACCGCCGGCCTTGCCCCGGCCCCCAGCATGAATCTGAGCCTTGACGACGAATACGGGCGTATTCAGTTCGTTGGCCCAGGCCGTCGCGGCCTCCGGGGAGGTAATCTCCTTCCCGCGCGGGACCGGCACGCCGAATTGTGCGAACAATGACTTGGCTTGGAATTCGTGCACATTCATCTTGGCCTCTCCCTCTCTCAGGGCGGTGACGGAGGCGTTTCTTACTGCGCGCAGGCTGTTCTCACCCGCCCGCCCTGAGCGCGCCGAGACGCGCTCTTCACCTCTGCAAGCACCGACCGAAACCTACCAACCTAGATTGCGTCTTGTGTGCGCAGTGGGCGAGCACAAGAAATGTCTCCGTCGCCGCCCTCTCACCCTACTTTTCTCGTGTATGCCGGCAGGACCATCGGCGAGATGACACCGCTGACATTACCGTGTTTTCGCGCTTCCGCCCGAAACCGTTCCAGATGCTTGAGGGTCAGCTTTCCCTGCTTCATCGACCCGGCCCGACCCGCAGCGGTCAATCCGGACCGTTTCCCGAACACCATCAAGTCGAGCAAGGAATTGCCCATCAACCGATTGCGTCCATGCAATCCGCCTGAGGCTTCGCCGGCCACGAAGAGATTCTTCACATTAGTTTCCGAATTCGTATCGATCTTCACCCCGCCGTTCTGATAATGCAGGGTCGGATAGATGAGCACCGGATCCTTGCTGATATCGATGCCGAACCGCTCAAATTGCAGCACCATGGCCGGGAAATGCTTTTCGACCGTTCCGGATCCATGTTCCACATCCAGCAACGGGGTATCCAACCACACCCCCACACGTCCCGACATCGTTCTGATTCCACGTCCCTCTTCACACTCGCGGATGATTGAGGACGACACCACATCACGCGTATCGAGTTCGTTCACGAATCGCTCGCCTTGGGCATTGACGAGATGGCCCCCCTCCGACCTCATACCTTCCGTCACCAACGCCCCGATCAATTGTTCAGGATAGACCGCCCCAGAAGGGTGGTACTGAAAGGTATCGATATGGGCCAGCTTCGCGCCCATGCGGTAACTCAGGCAGAGCCCGTCGCCCGTCGCCCCATAGTGGTTGCTCGTCGGAAACCCTTGAATGTGGAGCCGGCCGATTCCACCAGTCGCGAGGATCACCGATTTTGCGGCGACAACCACAAGGCGTTGAGTGTCCAGATCCTTAAAGATCGCACCGGTACAGTTGCCTTCGTCGTCGCTGAGCAATTCGATGGCCGCCGCAAACTCCAACAGCTGAATCTTTTGGTTGATGACTTCGTCCTTCAGGACCCGCATGATCTCAAGGCCAGTGTAGTCGGAGCAGGTCACGAGTCGCGGTTTGGAACTCCCGCCGCCTTTCTTCACATGCAGATTGCCGTCAGCCTGGCGATCGAAAAGCACACCGAGCTCGATCAGCCACTTCGCAATCGAGGGGCCTTCCTCGACCATCACCTTGAGCAGGTCGTGGTCGTTGTGCATATGGCCGCCCTTGAGCGTGTCGATAAAATGAGTCACCGGCGAATCTTCCGGCGCGACGGAAATCTGCATGCCGCCCTGTGCCATCACGCTGTTGGAGTCGCCGAGGCGGAGCTTGGTTGCCAGAATGACCTTGGCACCGGATCCGTGCGCATGCAACGCCGCGGCGCAGCCGGCCCCGCCGCCTCCGACGACCAGCACATCAGTTGTATAGAGTGGCGCCAGGTCAGCATGATCCTGAATGCCACTGTCGCCCTCGAGCAACGTGGCCAACTCCACGACGGTCTTCTCACCCTCATTGGGGCCGAATCGGAGCGGTCTATAGGCCTTGGCGCGGAAATCGGGGTGGTACTTATGAATCAGCTGATCGCGATCGGCAGGAGAAAATTTTTGCAAGGTCTGTTTACGCCTGGCATCGCGGGTCTTGTGGACGATCTGTTGTAGGGCGTGGATATCCATGGCTCCTGTCCGTCAAGCGTCATTCGTGAATCGTCAACCGAGTATGGCTTTCACAGTTCACGCAATTGACGATTGACGAATGTCTGACCTTCACTTCACCGTGGCGCAATGCTCCGCCAATTCTTTCTCATTCATCGAGAGGATCTTCTGCCACTCTCCGTTGAATCGGCCGTCGTTGATTTCTTTGATACGCGTCTCCAAGCCGGCAGGCTTCTCGGCAAAATGCGCCCCTTGCGCGCGGCTGACATACAGCGCAACGAGATTGGGCGCGATGTCGGCAATGCAGACCGGCGTGCACATCCCGCACATGACGCAGTCCATGAACATGTCGGAGACGCTCTGAAAGTCGCCGAATACCGCCTTCCATACCCCTTCGCGCACATCAATCTTCTGAGGACAGGCTTCAGTACAGGCGTTGCAATTCCGGCAGAGGGGAGCTTCCGGATAGAGATTGAACAGGTCTTGTTTGGGATCTTTCAGCTGTTGAATATCGTAGATGGCTTTGCGGGCGGGGAACGGCGGCATCATCGTAAACGACATCCCGTCTTGCACCGCCATTTGGCAGGCCAGACAAGTCTTAACCTTGGGATCGTCCTTGGTCCTATAGTAGGTCGCGCAGGCCCCGCAAAAACCACCGAGACACCCGACACCTCGGACCACCTCCTGGCCGGCGTACCACATCGCTTTGATGACAGTGACCCCCTCCGGAACTTCGTACTTCTTGCCCGAGATTTCAATCGTGATCATCCGAGGCTTAAGCACCTCGGGTTGATCGATGACATTCTCTGTCGACTCTTGAGCCATCTTGATACTCGTGAGGGGTGAAGGGTGAGGGGTGAGGCGAAGCCCCACCCCCGACTCCAGTTTTTACGCAAACGAATCAATGATGCTGTTCAATGTCGCGCTCGGCCGCATGGCTTTGTACGCCTTGGCATCGTCCGGGTGATAGTACCCGCCGACGTCCTCAGGCTTGCCCTGCGCGGCCAGCAACTCGCCGTCGATCTTCTTTTCATTGTCGCTCAGATCCTTGGCGATCTTTGCAAACTTCTCCGCAATCCTCTTATCCACCGTCTGCGCAGCCAAAGCCTGCGCCCAGTACAACGCTAGATAGAAGTGGCTGCCGCGGTTGTCGATCTCGCCGACTTTCCGGGCGGGAGATTTGTTGCTCTCCAGGAACTTCGCATTGGCTTGATCCAGCGTATCCGCCAGAATCTTGGCCACCACATTGTCCCCTGCCTTCGCAAGATGTTCCAGCGACGCGGCGAGAGCGAGAAATTCACCGAGCGAATCCCACCGTAGATAGCCTTCTTCCTGGAACTGCTGGACATGCTTCGGGGCCGACCCTCCCGCGCCGGTCTCGAACAGTCCGCCGCCGTTTAACAGCGGCACGATCGAGAGCATCTTNNCCGATTTCCAGAATCGGGAACAGGTCGGTGAGATAATCCCGGAGTACGTTCCCGGTGCAGGAAATCGTATCCTTGCCTTCCTTCATCCGTTCGATGGAGAAGCGGCAGGCTTCGGCCGGCGACATGATCTTGATTTCAAGTCCGGCCGTATCGTGCTTCGGCAAGTAGGCATTCACCTTCTTGATCAACTCCGCATCGTGCGCCCGAGTCTTGTCCAACCAAAAAACCGCCGGTGCCCCGGTCGCTCTGGCGCGGGTCACGGCCAGCTTGACCCAGTCCTGAATCGGCGCATCTTTGACTTGGCAGGCACGCCAGATGTCCCCTTCTTCCACCTTGTGCTCATGCAATGTATTGCCTGTCGCATCGACAATGCGGATGGTGCCGTTGCCCGGCGCCTTGAAGGTCTTATCGTGCGAACCGTACTCTTCCGCCGCCTGTGCCATAAGCCCCACATTGGGAATCGTTCCCATAGTGCGTGGATCGAAGGCGCCTTTCTGCTTACAGAATTCGACGACCTCGTGATAGACGGGCGCATAGCTCGCGTCGGGAATGACGCACTTGACGTCGGCCAGCTTGCCGTCCGGTCCCCACATCTTTCCGCCGTCGCGGATGACCGGCGGCATGGACGCGTCGATGATGATGTCGCTCGGCACATGAAGATTGGTAATACCCTTGTCGCTGTTCACCATCGCCATCGGCGGCCGCTTCTGGTAGACAGCCTGGATGTCCGCTTCGATCGCCTTACGCTGATCGTCCGGCAAGGATTTGATCTTCGCGTAGACATCGCCGAGTCCGTTGTCCGGATCGACGCCGAGCTTCTTGAACGTCTCCGCATGCTTTTCGAAGACATCCTTGTAATACACCGTCACGGCATGGCCGAAGATCTTCGGGTCGGAGACCTTCATCATCGTGGCCTTCATATGGAGCGACCACAAGATCCCTCCGGCCTTCGCATCTTCGATCTGCTCTTCCAAGAACTTGCGCAGAGCCTTGACGCTCATGAAGGTCGCATCCAGCACTTCCCCGGCCTGTAGTGTGATCTTGTCCTTCAATACCGTAGTCTTGCCGTCCTGACCGACGAACTCGATCTTCGCCGAGGTTGCAGCCGGAATCGTCATGGACTTCTCATTCGACCGGAAGTCGCCGCCTTTCATATGCACGACGTGCGTCTTGGAATCCGAGCTCCAAGGTGACATCTTATGCGGATGCTTGCGCGCATAGGCCTTCACGGAGAGCGGAGCACGGCGGTCGGAGTTGCCTTCGCGCAACACGGGATTGACCGCGCTGCCTTTGACCTTGTCGTATCGGGCCTTGATGTCCTTTTCTTTGTCGTCCTTCGGGTTTTCCGGATAGTCCGGCAGTTTGTAGCCTTGGCTCTGCAATTCTTTGATTGTGGCCACGAGCTGCGGGATCGACGCGCTGATGTTCGGGAGCTTGATGATATTAGCCTCCGGCGTCTTGGCCAATTCGCCCAACTCGGCCAGGGCGTCGTGCTGCTTCTGCTCCGGCTTCAAGTATTCCGGAAATACGGCGATGACGCGGCCCGCAAGCGAAATGTCACGCAGTTCTACGCTCACGCCCGCCGCTTTGGTGAACGCGTTAATAATCGGCAGAAACGAATAGGTCGCCAACATCGGCGCCTCGTCGGTCTTCGTATAGATAATCTTGTCTGCTTTGGCCATAACTTTCCCCCTCGTTCTTCTCTGGTTTAATTCAGCGCGTTGAGCGCCGAACCCGCCTTGAACCATGCAATCTGCTGCTCGGTCATGCTGTGGTTCGCCTGGATGGTGAGCGTGCGTCCATCCGTCTTGTGTATGGTCACCACAACCGGCTTGCCAGGCGCCAGACTCTGTAGCCCCGTCACGCTGATGCGGTCCTGCTGCTCGATCTTCTCGTAATCCTTCGGGTCGGCGAAGGTCAACGCCAAGATCCCTTGCTTCTTCAGATTTGTTTCATGGATGCGCGCAAAGCTCTTCGTGATGACCGCGCGCACGTTCAAGAACCTCGGCGACATGGCCGCATGTTCGCGGCTGCTGCCTTCGCCGTAGTTCTCATCTCCGACCACAATGGAACCGATGCCCTTGCCTTTATAATCACGGGCGATCTGAGCAATGGTCAGATTCGACTCCCCGGTCAGCACGTTCGTCCCCTTGCCTGGCTCCGAGGAAAACGCGTTGTTGGCACCGAGGAACATGTTGTCGCTGATCTTATCGAGGTGGCCGCGGAACTTCAGCCAGGGGCCGGCCGGCGAAATATGGTCCGTCGTCGTCTTCCCCTTGGTCTTGATCAAGAGCGGGAGCTGCTCGAAGTCCTTCCCATCCCATCGGGGAAACGGCTGCAACAGTTGCAACCGCTCGCTGGTCGGCGGGATGTCGACGGTGAGGTTCGAGCCGTCTTCCGCCGGCGCGACATAGCCTTCCTCACCCTTCGCAAATCCCTTCGCCGGCAACTCTTCCCCGACCGGCGGCTGAAACTTGAATTCCTTGCCGTCGGCACCTTTTACCGCCTGATTGACCGGATCGAAGCCGAGATCGCCGGTAATCGCATAGGCGGTCACGACTTCCGGGCTCGCAAGGAACGACAAGGTTTCACTGATGCCGTCATTGCGGCCCGGAAAGTTACGATTGAAAGAGCTGACGATCGAATCCGCCTTGCCCTTCACACCGTCGGCCCGTTTCCATTGGCCGATGCAGGGGCCGCACGAGTTCGACAGCACCGTGCCGCCCAGCTTCTCGAAGGTCTCCATGAAACCGTCGCGCTTCATCGTGTGATAAATGCGTTCGGAGCCCGGCGAGATCAGAAACGAGCTTTTTGCCTTCAACCCGGCCTTCAAGGCCTGCTGGGCCACATGAGCCGATCGGCTGATGTCTTCATAAGAAGAGTTGGTACAGCTTCCGATCAACGCCGCTTTCAGCTCGACCGGATAGCCCTTCTCCTTCGCCTCCGCCGCCAGCTTGGAGATCGGGCGCGCCAGGTCCGGGGTATGGGGACCGACGACATGCGGCTCCAGCTTCGACAGATCGACTTCCACGATCTGATCGTAATATTTTTCCGGAGACTGATAGACTTCGGGATCGGCGACAAGCAGAGCCTTGTTGGCCGAGGCGAGATTTGCGAGATCCGCCCGATCCGTAATGTTCATGTATGCGACCATCTTCTGATCGAAGGGAAACACGGAAGTCGTGGCACCAAGTTCCGCGCCCATATTGCAGATGGTGCCCTTGCCGGTCGCGCTGATCGTCTCCGCGCCCGGGCCAAAATATTCGACGATCTTGTTGGTGCCACCTTTCACGGTGAGTAGGCCGCAGAGGTAGAGGATCACGTCCTTCGGCGAGGCCCAACCGTTCAGCTTCCCGGTGAGTTTCACGCCGATCAGCTTCGGATGGAGCACTTCCCAGGGAAGGCCGGCCATGACTTCACCGGCATCCGCACCACCGACGCCGATCGCCAGACCGCCCAACCCGCCGCCGTTGGGCGTGTGCGAGTCGGTCCCGATGATCAGGCACCCGGGGAATGCATAATTTTCCAGCACGACCTGGTGGATGATACCGGCGCCCGGCTTCCAAAATCCGATGCCGTACTTCTTCGCCGCGGAAGCGAGGAAGTTGTAGACTTCCCGGTTCTCGTCCAGGGCACGCAGCAGATCCTTCTCCGAACCCATTTCCGCACGGATCAGGTGATCGCAGTGAATGGTGCTCGGCACCGCCGCCTTCTCCTTGTTGGCCTGCATGAACTGCAGCACGGCCATTTGCGCTGTCGCATCCTGCATGGCCACACGATCCGGACGCAGCGCGAGCATCGCCTTGCCACGCTCCCACGCCTGAGTTTCGAAGTTATCCGCATGCGACACGAGAATCTTCTCCGCCAAGGTCAATGGACGGCCGAACTTCGCCCTGGCCTTCGCGCAGGCATCCGGCATCTTGGCGTAGAGCTTCTTCGCTAACTCAAGTGACATCGGTCTCTCCTTACAAATGGGCTTGGGACGGGATCAGAAGCCGGAGCGCCATTCTCCCCAGCCACACTCCCATCACCAGTCTCCGGTTAGAGCGGCATGCCCCACCACTTGTCCGAGCGGCAGAACCTCCCGCAGTTATTTCAGCCGCAACAGCTCGCGTGTCGTTACTTCAGCGGCGGCACTTCCCGCCGCTTGGGCGCCGCATAGTTCACCAAATAATCGAACAGCCTGATCAAGCGGCTGTCCTGCCGCTTTTGGTCGACCCAGTGGCCGATCAACCCGATCGTCCGAGACAGGATGAAAAAACCGTTCAAGCTGTCGACCGGGAATCCCATATCAACGAGCACCGCCGCCATCGTCCCGTCTACGTTCAGAATCAGATTGTCTTTTTTCGCCGCCGTCACCTGCTCCACTTGCAACGCAAAGTCCAGGCAGGGTGTCTTGATGTTCAAGCTCTTGACGTAACCGACGAGTTCTTTCACGCGCTTGTCTGGATTGCGGAGACTCTTCACACGATGGCCGATGCCGGGGACCGGGCCGACATTCTTTTTCATGTAGGCGAGGAAATCCTCGACGGTCATTTTGTTGTCGACCGCATACTTGAACCAGCGGCCCGCGTCCGTGACGGCACCACCGAAGCGGGGGCCGATCATGATGAGGCCGGCTGCTACTGCCTGCGACATCCCGATGCCCGCACATGCGGCGAGAATCGTCGCATAGGCGCCGCTCACGCAGGGGCCATGGTCGGCCGACAGCATCATGATTCGCTTGATGATTTCCGCTTCCTGCTTCGAGATCAACCGTTTGTCCCAGAGCAGTCCGATGACATGCGGAACTTCATAGCCCTTATTGATGAGCTCGGAGGCCGGATAGCCGTCGTAGCAAGGTTCGTCGCCGCGATCGTCGCTGATGGTCGTACGGATGAGCGGAGCCACCATGACTTCGTCCGCCTTCATCGCTTCTTCGACGGTCTTAGGCAGCTTCGGCAGACTCAGAGGCTCGACAATCTCCTTGACCTGCCCTGACTTGAGCAGCTCTTGATATGTTTCTTTGATGGCCGGTCCGAGCGCACCGAACGTCGGCGGCACAAGCGCGCCGGCCTTCTTGAGGGCATCGGACTTCGACCTGGCCGACCCTTCTCCCTTCATACCCTCCTTGGCGCCGGCATGGCCGAACTTCATGCCCTTGGGCAAACTTTCCTGGCAAAACCCGGAGACGACCCCGATCAACTTGACCCGGCGCTTCTTGGCACCGTACCATTCGGCCGCCCGCTCTTCGAGGTCGCCGCCCATTTCGCCGACGATCACGACCGCCTTGGTTTGCGGATCGTTTTCGAACATTTCGAGATAGCTCACATAGTCGGTGCCGGGATACGCGTCTCCGCCGATGCCGATCGCAGTCGTGATGCCATCCGCAAACTGCGAACAGATCCAGATGATCTCGTTGGAGAGCCCGCCCGACTTCGTGATGACGCCAAACGAACCTTCGCGATACAGCTTAGACAGGACCAGATTGTCGAACGCGCCGCCGATCACACCCAACCGGCAGGCGCCCGCAGAGATGATGCCGATGGACGAAGGGCCGTTGAACACCTTGCCGAGCTTGCGCGCATGCGCCCCGAGCAGCTTCGCATCCTTCTCCGGTACACCTTCGGTGATCATCGACACCACCTTGATGTGCGGATCGTCGAGCGCTTCCATGCCGCCCCTCATCGCGCGATCGGCGCCGATGTAGACAAGGCTGGTGTTGATCGTCGGATGATTCTTGGTGGCTTCGGCAATGGTCTTGTAGACCGGAATGGCGATGAGCCCGCTGCCATAGGGAATTTCGTTGGTCTTTCCGGCGTCGGGCGGATACACAAACGCTTCGACATTGAGCGGGCGCTTGATCAGGTAGCAGAATTCCGCCATGCGTCGTGCGGCGTTGACACCCGCGGCGCCACCTTGAATCACCACGCGGGTATCTTTATTTGCCAGAATACTCATCGGAATCTCCTCTTTTCTCAGTGCTGAGATCTGAGTGCTGAGTAACGGGTGAGAGAACGCCCCCGCTCAGCACTCAGCACTTCTTCCCTTATTTTTGCAACGCTTTATCGACGATGTCGGTCAGCGGCGTGTTGCGGTCGAAGACGTTGATGTCGAACCCTTCCTCCTTCAACGCGCGCATCGCATCAAGGCCTTCCTTCTCCCGGGGTCCGCCGCGGCGCACCCAAATTTTCACGCCTTTCATCTTGCCGTCGGCCTTGGCCTTGCGGAACCCGTTGATGATACCGCCGAAAGTTTTCTTGACATCGGTGAAATTCGCGATCGCCCCACCGACGATAATGTTCTTAACGCCCGGCAACCCACACACCTTTTCCGTNNCCGCCGCCGGCCGGCAACATGGCCGTGTCGCCGCCTGGGATTTCGATGAACTTGACCGAGCCCTTGATCTTCGAATCGACCGCCATGACTTCCATTTCATCCCTGCTGTACGCGCGTCCAAACTCGGCGGCAAAGGCAAAGTTCCAATCCGGGTGGCGAAACTTGGCGTCGCCGTCCAACAACGTCACGGC